>JBAGRP010000001.1:2501176-2813823 GCA_036924855.1 Nitrobacteraceae bacterium AZCC 2146 | reverse complement strand
CGGCTTTCGCAACCCGACGATCCGGAATTACGACGACAAGCCGCTCGACGCCCTGGCGCTGGAAAAGCCGCTCGACGTTCTGATGGACCTTGAACCGCGCAATTCCGAGACCGAGGGCTTTGCCGGCCGCGCCTACAACGAGAGCCCGGCGCTCGGGCCGACGCTGGCGAAAGCGATGGCGGACGGCAAGCCGGTGGCGTCGGACCCCGCGACATTGCTGCGGCCGAACGGTCCGGTCGGCATCGTGCTGGCCGCCCCGGTGCTGCAGGATGGCAACGCGATGCCGGCCGGCTTTGTGTCGTTCTCCTACGAGCTCGGGCCGCTGATGCTGGCCAATGACGAGATGTCGCTGTTCTCGGTGGCGCTGAAGGATCCGCGCGTGCAGGACGGCGAACTGGTCGCCGACGACCGCGGCGAGGTCACCGCGCGCTCGCTGGTGCCGGTGCCGAACGGGCCGGCGCTGGCGATCCTGCGCACCGTCACTTTCGGCGGCCGCGACTGGTCGCTCGGCTATTACCCGAAGACCAATTCGGCGCTGCGCGCGCAGCAGACCGCGCTTGTCGTCGGTGCGATTGGCCTGGCGCTGACCAGCATCATCTGCGGCCTGTTCGGCTATGTCTCCTATAGCAATCTGCGGCTGCGGCGCGAAGTGCAGCGGCGTATCGGCTTCGAGCGCCGCCTCACCGCGGTCATCGACGAACTCAATCATCGTGTGAAGAACATTCTGGCGGTGATCCAGTCGATCGTGACGCGCACATTGCGCCATGGCTCCGATGTCGACGTCGCCCGCGAATTGCTGATCGGCCGGATCCACGCGATGTCCAACGTGGTCTCGCTGCTCAGCGAAAGCCAGTGGCAGGGCGTGCAGCTGAAGGGCTTGTTCGAGGCCCGCGCGATCCCGCATGCCGAACGCATCGCCGTCACCGGCCCCGATCTCGTGGTCAGCGCCCGCGCCGCGCAAAGCCTGTCATTGCTGTTCTTCGAGCTGGCGTCGCATTCCGACGAAGGCCTCTCGCTGGTTGGCAAACACCCCCACATCGTCGCCCATTGGGAGATTGGCGGCTCCGGTCCGGAGGCGACGTTCGACTTCCGCTGGGAGGAATTCAACACCAGCGAGGCAACGAGGAGGGCGGATACCGATTTCGGTCTGGTGCTGCTCGACCGGGTCGCTCCCGAGGCGCTCGGGGGAACCTCGAAACGGTATTTTACTGACGTCAGCTACGTCTACGAACTGACCGCGCCGATGGAAACCGTGGTCGACATGACCGAGCGCGACCGAACCGAGGCGCTGGCGAAGCCGGTCAAATAGTCGTGAGCGCCTCACAGCGCATTTTCGACGCACGACCATTCCGCCACAGGTTCGCCGCAAGCCTCCCGCACCGAATTGTCGCTGCGTTCATCGCCCTCTGAAACGAAAAAAGCGGTCACCGGGGTGACCGCTTTTTCGTTTTTGGCGCGGTGTCGATGGTCAGCCGCCGCTGCCGCCGATCACCGCGCGAACCGTATCGTCCGGCCCGAAATCTTCGGCGCCATCGACATATAGTAAGGCGCTGAGCTTCGATCGGGCGCGGTTGACGCGGCTCTTGATAGTACCGACCGCGCATCCGCAGATTGTCGCCGCGTCTTCATAGGAGAAGCCGGAGGCACCGACGAGGATGAGCGCTTCCCGCTGGTCCTGCGGCAGCTTCTCCAGGGCGGCGCGAAACTCCTCGAACTCCAGATGCGCATTCTGCGCAGGCTGCGTTTTAAGGGTTTTTGCGTAACTGCCGTCAGCATCCTCGACTTCCCGCCGCCGCTTCCGATAGTCCGAGCGAAACAGGTTGCGCAGGATGGTGAACAGCCACGCCGGCAGATTGGAGCCGACCTGGAAGGAGTCGATATTGGCAAGCGCGCGCAGCAGCGTTTCCTGCACCAGATCGTCGGCACGGTCGCCATTGCCGGAGAGCGAGATCGCAAACGCGCGCAAGCTCGGCACCGCCGCCAGGATATCGTCGCGAAGTGAATCTGTGAGGGGCATCAGTCACTCCCATCGGTTTTGGCCGCGGGATCGACCGTCTCGGGCCCGTCCAGCTTGCGGATCAGCTCCGCAAACCGATCCGGCACCCCTTGGCGCACCACATCGTCATACATCGCCCGCAACTGGTGCCCGATCCGCGACTGGATCTCTGCGTTGAGGCCGCCTTGTTTTGGCTTCACATCTTTCATGACCCGTTCCAACTTCCCCAAGAGAGTGATGCCCCTGGAATTCGAGAAATTTTCTTGATTTTTGAAGCCTTTGCGGCATCTGTACAGGTGCTAATTCAAAGCCCTCCGGAAAGTTCCGGAGAAAGGGAACTTTTATCCAGCTTGGGCGTAAACAAACACATCAGGGAAGCCGGGGGTGTCATTCCCTACCTTGGTGCTTTGACTCAGACAGGATGGAGTGGGGATGTCCCGATCACAGCTCGTAGCCGAACATTTACCGCTGTTGCGGCGCTATGCCCGTGCCTTGACCGGCAACCAAGCCTCGGGCGATGCCTATGTCGGCGCCATGCTTGAAGCGCTGTTGCAGGACCAGTCGTTGCTTGACGAGCAACACGGCCCGCGCGCCGGCCTTTTCCGTCTGTTCACGCAGATCTGGAATTCGGTCGCTCTCAACGACGATCCCGACGTGACGCAGTTGCCGATGGCCTCGGAGCGCCGGCTGTCGAACATTACCCCGCTGCCGCGGCAGGCGTTTCTGCTGCTGTCGCTGGAAGGATTTTCGGAAGAGGAAGTCGCCTTCGTCCTCAACACCGACGTCGCCGAGATTCGCACACTGGCCGACGTCGCCGGCCGCGAGATGGCTGCCGAGATCGCCACCGACGTGCTGATCATCGAGGATGAGACCTTCATCGCGATGGATCTGGAAAGCCTCGTGAGGAATCTCGGCCACAACGTCATCGGCGTCGCCCGCACCCATTCGGATGCGGTCGCGCTGGCCAAGAACAAGAAGCCCGGCCTGATCCTCGCCGACATCCAGCTTGCCGACGGCAGTTCGGGTCTCGATGCGGTCAACGAGTTGCTGCGGATCTTCGAGGTACCGGTGGTATTCATCACCGCCTATCCCGAGCGCTTCCTGACCGGCGAACGCCCGGAGCCGGCGTTCCTGATCTCGAAACCGTTCCAGCCGGCGATGGTCTCGGCGGTCGCAAGCCAGGCGCTGTTCTTCCAGCGCAACTCGCGCAACAAGGCGCCCAAAGCTGCGGCTTCTTAAAAGGCGGCGTGCTGATCCTTCGCTGATTTCAACGTGATCGAAGCGGCTGCGTTTTTCGCAGCCGCTTTTTCATGTCCGGGTTTGGAAGAGATTGCCTGCGCTCGGGGCAAGAGAATGCGGGACGCGACTGGCATCACCACAGCCGCGCCCCGCGTCGCCGGTCGATTGGGGCAGGGGGACGACCGACTGTCTAATTGACGCGCAGGCGCGAAAAATGTTCCCGAAAGCCGCGAAAGTTTTACACACGGTTAAGTGATTGCTACGGGCGACCCCTTATCGCCCCGCCCGCGTTGCTGTTCCCGAGTGCCATGTTGCGGCATCGGTGCAGGGTAGGCGAGGCGGCAAATGTCTCAGATCTCCAGCGGAATTTTAGGGTTGATGGCCGCCGCGACGACATTGGGCGCGATCCAATACGCATCCGGTAGCGATCTTCGCGGCACCGTCGGGCGTGGCACCATGGGGGACGAGAGCCGGGTCGATGTTAGCGCGGTGAACCGTGCAGCCAAGGCTGACCGGGGTCCGCTGGCATCTGTGCAAAACGACCAGCGCCAGACCTTGTCGTTTCGCGTTTATGGATTGCCGGATACGTCCGTGCTGATGCGGCTTCCCGTGGCTCGTCTGAAGGTCGAGGCGATCAAGAACGGCTCGACGCCGCCCAGCGTCAGCAAGCCGGTGGATCGTAGGTCAGCCATTGCTTGCGAGCCGCCGGTCAGCGTGCTCACCGAAGTTGCCAAACTGCTGCAGCCCGGCCGGTGCATCACCTGACGTTAGAGCCGTAGCCTATTCCTCGTCGGCTTCTGTTTCGGTTTCTTCGTCCGCTGCCGCGCTATTGCGGCTTGCCAGATAGCCCAGCGCGATGCCGGCGACCGCGAGCAGCGGAACAAGCTTTTTCAATCCCACAGCGCGGACGATCGGAAGCGCCGCCGCGATGAGCATCGGGTCGATTATCGGCGCGTTTGCCGCAGCTCTCGCTGCTTCGCGCGCCGCTGCGATGGCACGGGCCTTGGCGCGGCGCTTCTTCGTCGTATAGATGGCGGCAGTGATCAGCGAAATCACCAGGAAGATGCCGGCCAAGGTCAGGCAGGCTTCGATCAGGCCGTAGTGCTGCATCACGGCAATAAACGCTGCCGCGCACAGGAACGATAGCGTCACGAACAGTGCAAATCCGACCAGCGCCGCGAGCGCGGTCATCCGCACTGTGTTGCCCGTACTGTCCTTCAAATCGTCGATCACACGCTGAAACATCGCAGCCCCCGGTACTAAAATCTCACAAACAAACTGACGACGCCTGCTCGGCGCCGCCAGTTCAAATCAAAGCCAGATCAAAGTCACGCATGCGTCACGGCGCTCAGCGGCGCCAGGCCGCGCCGATCAGGATACCGAGGCCGAGGGCAAGTCCGACGGCGGCGAGCGGTCGCTGCTGGATCGCGTCCTCCATGGATTCTTCTATGGAGTAAGCAGCATCATGCGCCGCGTCATAGGCCGCGCTGCCGCGCTCTGACATGTCGGACATCATGGAATCGGCATTGGTGCGGGCCTGCTTGATGCCGCGGCGGGCCTGTTTGGAGGCTTCGCCGGTGAAGGCGTTGAGCGCGTCGGCGATCTGCTCGGTAAGGGCGGCGATATCGTTTTTCACGGCTGCCAAATCCTTCTCAAGGCGTGTGTAGGTGGCCTTGTCCAACAGGTTTTTGATCTTGTCTTCGCCGCCGGTGCTGGACATCCGAAGCCCCCTGAGTTTGGAATAATGTGGTGCAGAAACGCTCCGTCAGAAGCTAAGTTCCACTGCAAACCGGATTACTCCGGTGGCAGCTGCGGCGCATTGACCGGCATCAAATGCTCTTTCAGGATCAGCGCGACGATCAGCAGCGGCGAGGCCAGAAAGCCGCCCATCGGCCCCCACAGCCAGGTCCAGAACGCCAGTGCCATGAACACCGCCAGCGCGTTCAGCTCCAGCCGCCGGCCGATGATGGTCGGCGTGATGAAATGCCCTTCCAGGAACGTCAGGCCGACAAAGGCCATCGCCGCGATCAGGCCTCCGCCGAGCGTCGCGGACGTGATGATACCAACCACCACGAGAATGATGACCATTGCGACCGGGCCAATGATCGGAAAGAAATTGAGCGTCGCTGCCAGCGCGCCGAGGCCCGCCGGGTTGGGCATGCCGGTGACCGCACAGATCAGGCCGGTGGCGATGCCGACGCCGAAATTGATCATCGTGACCATGAGCAGGTAGTCGCCGAGGCTGGTTTCGATGGCGTTGAGAATCCGCAGTGTCCGTAACCGCCATTCGTGATTGGCAAAGTTCAGGACCAGCGCGCGGCGCAGATCCTTCCAGCTGGCGATGAACAGCACCAGCGTCGCGAAGAACAGCAGAAACTCGGTGAAGGTCGGCGACAGGAATTCCACCGTCGGCTGCACCCAGTCGATCTTTGGTAGCTGAAACTGCGTGCTCGACGGCGATTCCGTACCGCCGAACAGGCCCTGCACTTGATGCCAGAGCGCCAGCGGCCGATCGAACACGTGCAGCTTGTCCTTGAGCAGCGATCCCAGCTCCGGCAGCCGCGCTGTCCATTCGATCAGCGGCGACGATATCAGCCCGACGATGAAGGCGATGCCGGCGCACACTGCGCTGACGATCAGCACCGCGGAGACCGAGCGGGGAATGTGGTGCTTTTCCAGGAAGTTGGCGGCCGGTGACAGCATGGTGCCAACGATGAAGGCGGTCGCGACGGGCAGAAAGAAAGCCTTCGCCACGTAAAGAACGGCGACGACGGCAATCACCAGCAGCGCGACCTGCGTGAAGGCGACGACCTCGGCGCGCCGGATCACCGGTGGCAGTTCAACCTTGCTGTCGGGCAGGGGTGTCCCGATTTTGGCATCGGCAACGGCGCTGGCTTTACTCATCGCTATTCACCGGATGCCGCCGTTCGTTCGCCTGCAGCCCCATAACCACAGGCCATGAGTTAAGTTCCATCGCGAAATCGTGTGCGCCAATGTGGTTGACAGCGGCAGTCGCAATCGATTCGCGAGGGAACTGCAGGCCCCCCCACGTTGTTGTTTGCACAGTCATCATCACGATGCATCACCAACGGGGCAGCCCCATGTCACAGGCATCTTCTGGAAATCGCAAGCCGTCGCTGCGCGCTACCAATGCTCTGGCTTTCGCGGCCGCTCTGGTGTTGGCACCGGCGCTGACTGCAACGGGCGCATCCGCGCAGGCGATGGGCTACGCATCGCCCTACCAAAACGGATTTCTCTCGGACGATGGGATGGTGGCCCGGCCGACGGAGCGGGACGGTGCATCTTATGTCGTGCCGGATCGTTTTCGCCGTGCTGAAGTAGCGTTTGACAGCCGTGAGGCGCCGGGCACCGTGATCATCGATACCGCCAACACTCAGCTTTATTACGTGCTCGGTCAGGGCCGCGCGATCCGCTACGGCGTCGGCGTCGGTCGCGAAGGCTTTACCTGGTCCGGCACGCAGACCGTGACGCGCAAGGCGGAATGGCCGGATTGGCATCCGCCGGCCCAGATGATCTCACGTCAGCCTTATCTGCCGCGTTTCATGGCCGGTGGCCCCGGCAATCCGCTCGGCGCCCGCGCGATGTATCTCGGCGCCAGCGAATATCGCATTCACGGCACCAATGATCCCTCCACCATCGGCAAGTTCGTGTCCTCGGGTTGCATCCGTCTCACCAATGAAGACGTGACCGATCTGTTCAGTCGCGTCAATGTCGGGACCAAGGTCGTCGTGCTGCCGAAGTCCGGTGCTGCGCCGCGCTTCGAGGCGCGCGCGACCCTGGCGCCGCGCACCGTGACCTCGATCTCGGTTCGCGCTCCATCGGCATCCCCGGCTGCGGCGACCGGGCACCAGGCGATGAACCTCGCGGCGTCGTCGCTGTACTGACATCGATATCCATTCGGAGGCCCCATGAACCGGACATCAGGCAGGCGGTTAGCTTTCGGCGCGGTTATCGCGTTGACGGTATTCGGCGTGGCGCCGGTCGTGCATGCCGAAGATTTTCTGTCGGCGCTGTTTGGCGCGTTCTCCGGTGGCCGTTCGCCTGCGCCCTCGATCACGCTGCCGTTTATCGGTGATGGCATGCCAGGCGCTCTGAACGAAGCCCGTCCGCGCAGCACCGGCGGCGGGCGTCAGGCCTATTGCGTGCGCACCTGCGACGGCCGCTACTTCCCGATTTCGGCAAGCGACAACCAGAGCCGCGCGGCGTCGTGCAACAACTTCTGCCCGGCCAGCGAGACCAAGATCGTCTACGGCAACACCATCGATCAGGCCGCGACCGAAACCGGCAAGCCTTATTCCGAACTGCCGAATGCTTTCAAGTACCGCACCGAACTGGTGCCGGGCTGCACCTGTAACGGCAAGGATCAGATCGGCCTCGCGCCGGTGAAGATCGAGAACGATCCGACCCTGCGCAAGGGCGATATCGTGGCCGGCGCCGACGGCCTGATGGTCACCAATCGCGGCGCCGACAAGCGCGGCGCATCGTTGAACATGTCGCCGGCCTCGTCATCGGTCCGCGCTCGTTACGAGCGCGTGCCGGTGGTCGCGCAGGAGTAGTTGCGCGCTGGCGCGGCTCGCCTGATTAAGCCGCGCGGATCTTGCCGAGGAAATCGGTTACCTGCACACCCAGTTTGCGGGTTTGCGTCGCCAGCGTTTCCGAAGCCAGTTTGACGTTCTGCGCAGCTGCGCCGGCAGCATCGGCATCGGCGCTGACGCCGGTGATGTTGTCGGACACGTTCTTGGTACCCTGTGCGGCCTGCTGGGTGCTGCGGGTGATTTCCTGGGTGGCCGCACCCTGCTCTTCGACGGCCGCGGCGATGGCAGTGGCGACTTCGTTGACTTCGCCGATGATACCGCCGATCGCCTTGATGGCGTCGATGGCTTCATTCGCGACCTTCTGGATATCGGCGATCTGTTCGGAAATATCGTCGGTCGCCTTGGCCGTCTGGCTGGCCAGCGATTTCACTTCCGATGCCACCACCGCAAAGCCCCGGCCGGCTTCGCCCGCGCGGGCGGCTTCGATGGTCGCATTCAGCGCCAGCAGGTTGGTCTGCGAGGCGATGTCGTTGATCAGGCCGACCACTTCGCCGATCCGGCTGGCGGTCTTTGCCAGCCCTTGAACGGTGCCGTCGGTTTCCTGGGCCTGGCTGACCGCGCGGCTGGCGATGCCCGCGGCATGGGCCGCCTGCCGGCTGATGTCGTTGATCGATGCGCTCAGCTGCTCGGAGGCGGACGCCACGTTCTGCACGCTCGTCGAGGCTTCGCCCGATGCTTGCGCCGCGACCTGTACGCGGGCGTTGGTCTGGCTGGACACTGCCGACATACCGTCCGACGTGGTGTTCATCTGGTCGGAAGCGTTGCCGAGCGCATCGAGCGCGTCGCGCATCTGGACCTCGAAGGTCCCGATGTGCTGCTCGATCGCCTGCTGCCGATGGGTCGCGTCGGCGTTGCGGTTGCGCTCCTGCTGTTCGATCTGTGCCTTCTCCTTGGCCTGTTGCTTGAAGGTCTCCAGCGCGCCGGCGAGCGCGCCGATTTCGTCCTTCCGTTCGGAATCGCCGGCATCGACGACGAGATCGCCCGCGGCGACTTTCAGCATCGCGTCGCGAATGATGTGCAGCGGGGTGATGACGCGGCGGGTGACTGCAATCATGCTGCCGATCGCCAGCGCGAGGGCCGCGGTGACCAACAGCAACTGCAGGATCAGCGAGCGCTGGGCGGCCGACCATTGCGCCAGGCTCTGGCTCTTGGCTTCATCCAGCGCGCGCTCGGCCACCACGACAGCGGTGCTCATGCGATCGACGGTCAGTGGCGTCCATGCCGTCGATGGCATTTCCGGCTTCTCGCCGGTGGCCACAGCATTGATCAGCCGGTCACGCAGCGCCAGGTATTGCGGATCGAAATAGCTCGCTTTCACCGCGGCCAGCGCGGTCACGAGGCCCGGCGGCAACTGGGTGCCTGACGATGCGATCTCCAGCGCATTCCATGCGGCCTCGATTCCGCCGACCAGCTTGGTATAGGTCCGCTGTCCGTCTTGCAGCAGCTTGCCGTTAGCCAATCCGTTCGAGACCATCACCGAAGCATCGCCCGAGGTGTTGCGCATCAGCCAGGCCATCTGCTTGATCGAGAGCAATTGATCGATGACCGGGTCGTTGTGGTTCACGGCGGCGGCGAGGGCGGAGGAGAGTTTATCCAGCGTCGTCAGCAGCGCGTCGGTGTTGTCCATGTATTCCTTGGCGAGGCCGGCGCGGCGCGACGCTTTCGGCTTGCTCATCTGGTCCCAGGATTCGGTTTGCAGGCCGATCAGCGCCTGCATCAACCGGTTCAACTCGGGAAGCAGGGTGGCTTTGCCGGGGAACTCGGCCGTAGTCAGCAGCTCCGCCGCTGATTTCATCGCCGGCATTTCGGCGTCGCGGATACGGCGAATGTAGGCTTCGGTGTCGGGCTGCATCACGACGTCGCCATTGAGCGTGCGAAACGTCGACGACCGGTCGGTGCGCAGATTGTGCATCGCCTTGAAGGCGTGCCCGGACGCGTCGGCGATCGTTGAGATTCGCCCGGCGACGTTGAGGCGTCCCCAGGAATCCCAGGCGCTGATCGAGAGAACGGTCACAACACAGGCGGCCATGACGATGATGACAGATTGAAGCAACGCGGAAACGGTCAACCGATTGAGCACGATGAATCCCCCAACTATTTGATTTAGTTAGGCTTCAAATGGTAAACATTTCGGGTTCCACACGAAAAACGCGCGCTCTACTGCGTTGCTACCTGAGGTGGGTTTGCCTCAGCGATCGCGGCTTAGGCTGGCATTTTAATGCCGCCTGGCGTTGCTCGGATTGATGTTCCTGCGATGGAACCGGAGTTGATCGGCGGCGTTGGCTCGACAGCGGTAAGCCCGGCGGTGGCCGTGGTTGCCATTCATCTCAATATGGCTGGGGGACTCATCATGCTGGTCGGCGCCTTAATCACCTTTCTCGTCGTTATTCTCATTCTCTATTTGATCAATCTGCTGCCGATCGATGGTCGCGCCAAGCAGATCTGCCGCGTTGTCGTGATCATCCTCGGCGTGATCTCGCTCTTGAAATACATCGCTGTGTTCTGACGCTGCTCTGACAAAAAGCCCCGGCGATTTGTCGGGGCTTTTTTCGTGAACGGCAGCTATCTCATGTCGTCCCGACAAGTTCGCGAAGCGAACGCCGGATACGCCGGAGGCTATGGGTCCTCCGGGATTGGGACCAAGTCCATTTATGGACCTGGTCCCAATCCCTTGGGCTTGCGCTCGCAAGCTCGCTTGCCGGGAAGACATCCTTGAATTACGCCAGCGCCTTCGCTTCGCGGCGGCGCGCGGTCAGAATGTATTCGGTGTAGCCGTTCGGCTGCTCGCGACCCTTGAAGATCAGGTCGCAGGCCGCCTTGAAGGCGACGCCGTCGAAGCCGGGTGCCATCGGCTGATACAGCGCGTCGCCGTCATTCTGCTTGTCCACCACCACCGCCATCCGCTTCAGCGATTCCATCACCTGATCCTTGGTGATGACGCCCTGATGCAGCCAGTTCGCCAGATGCTGGGCGGAGATGCGCAGCGTGGCGCGGTCTTCCATCAGGCCGACGCCGTGGATGTCCGGCACCTTGGAGCAGCCGACGCCCTGGTCGATCCAGCGCACGACATATCCCAAAATGCCCTGGCAGTTGTTGTCGATCTCCTGCTTGACGTCATCCGGTGCCCAGTTCGACTGCGACACCGGAATGGTCAGGATGTCCGAGAGTTTTGCGCGCGGGCCGCCCTTGCTGAGTTCTTTCTGTCGGGCGGCGACATCGACCTGATGATAATGCAGCGCATGCAGCGTCGCCGCGGTCGGCGAGGGTACCCACGCGGTGGTGGCGCCGGCATTCACATGGGCGATCTTCTGCACAAGCATGTCCGCCATCTTGTCGGGCGCCGCCCACATGCCCTTGCCGATCTGGGCATGGCCCGGTAGCCCGTCGATCAGGCCGACATCGACGTTCCACTCTTCATAGGCCTTGATCCACGGCGTCGCCTTCATGTCGTTCTTGCGGATCATCGGACCCGCTTCCATCGACGTATGGATTTCGTCGCCGGTGCGATCGAGGAATCCGGTGTTGATGAACATGATGCGCGCCGAGGCGTTCTGGATGCAGGCCTTGAGGTTCACCGTGGTGCGGCGTTCCTCGTCCATGATGCCGACCTTCATGGTGTTGGCCGGCAGTGACAGGATCTTCTCGACGCGGGCAAAGGTCTCGCAGGTCAACGCCACTTCGTCGGGGCCATGCATCTTCGGCTTGACGATATAGACCGAGCCGGTGCGGCTGTTGCGCAGGCCGGTGGACTTGAGATCGTGGATCGCCAGCAGGCCGGCAACGGCGGCGTCGAGCAGGCCTTCGGGGATTTCCTCGCCGGCGCTGTCCAGCACCGCGTCGGTGAACATGTGGTGGCCGACCGCGCGCATCAACAGCAGGCTGCGGCCATGCAGCGTCAGCTCCTTGCCATCGGGCGTCTTGTAGACGCGGTCCGGGTTGAGCGAACGCTTCAGCGTCTTGCCGCCCTTCTCGAAGTCGGCCGACAGCGTGCCGTTCATCAGGCCCAGCGTATTGCGGTAGACCAGCACCTTGTCTTCCGCATCGACGGTGGCGACGCTGTCTTCCATGTCGAGAATGGTCGAGACGGCGGATTCGATGATCATGTCGGCAACGCCGGCGGAATCGTCCTTGCCGATGATATTGCTGCGATCGATCTTGACCTCGATGTGCAGGCCGTTGTTGACCAGCAGGATCGAGGTCGGCGCGGTGAGTTCGCCGAGATAGCCGGCCAGCTGGGATTCATTCTTCAGCGCGGTGAGATTGCCGCTCTTCAGCTTCGCCGAGAGCTGGCCGGCGATGATGCTGTAGGCGGTGACATCGGTATGGCTGCCGGTGGCCAGAGGCACGGCATGGTCGAGGAAGGTCTTGGCCCTCGCGATCACCCGGTCGCCGCGGGCCTTGTTGTAGCCCTTGCCGCCGTCGCTGGCCTCATGCGGGATCGCGTCGGTGCCGTACAGCGCATCGTAGAGGCTACCCCAGCGCGCATTCGCTGCGTTCAGCGCGTAGCGCGCATTGGTCAGCGGCACCACCAGCTGCGGGCCGCAGATCTGGCCGATCTCTTCGTCCACATTGGCGGTCTCGACGGTCTTGGTCGCCGGTTCCGGCAGCAGATAGCCGATCTCCTTCAGGAACGCGGTATAGGCGTTCATGTCGAACGCGCCCTTGTGGGCGCGATGCCAGGCATCGATCTTGTCCTGCAAGGTATCGCGCACCTTGAGCAGCTCGCGGTTCTTCGGCCCGAGGTCGTTGATGATCCCGGCGAGGCCCGCCCAGAACGCGTCCGGCGCGATCCCGGTCTTGGGGGCGGCTTCCTTGGCGATGAAATCAAACAGGACGGGAGCAATCTTCAATCCGTGGGCGTCGATACGTTTCATGTTGGGATTTCTCGCGAAAAGCGGCAATTCTGCTCTATTTTCAGGGAAAGTGCGGCAACAGCGCCAAACGGCAGCGCCCAAGCACTCTTTTAGCGCCAAACGCTGGTTGCTGAGAAGACCCTTGCTTACCCTCCTTGAAAAGGAGAGGAAGTTACGCCGGCGGACGGACCGGGGTCTCGTCGATCTCGCGGGCGATCCGTTCCAGCACGGCCTTGATGAGGATGGTCACCAGCGCCACCGCGGTCAGCACCGTCGCTGCGGCGAAGGCGCCGGCGACATTGTAGTCCTGGTACAGCAGCTCGATCTGCAGCGGCAGCGTCGTGGTCTGGCCGCGGATATTGCCTGACACCACCGACACCGCGCCGAATTCGCCCATCACCCGCGCATTGCACAGGATCGCGCCATACAGCACTGCCCAGCGGATGTTCGGCAATGTGACCCGCAGGAAGGTGGCAAGGCCGGACGCGCCGAGCGTCACCGCGGCTTCCTCCTCGTCGGTGCCCTGTACCTGCATCAGCGGGATCAATTCGCGTGCCACGAACGGCGCGGTCACGAACATGCTGGCCAGCACGATCGCCGGCAGCGCGAACATCACCTTGAGGCCGAAATAGTCGAGCAGTGGCCCGAAAAGGCCCTGCGAGCCGTAGACGAACAGATAGGCGACGCCGGCGACGATCGGCGAGATCGAGTAGGGCAGTTCGATCAGCGAGATCAGCAAGGTGCGTCCGGGAAAATCGAATTTTGTGACGGTCCACGCCGCGGCGAGGCCGAACAGGATGTTGAGCGGCACCGCGATGATGGCGGTGATGACCGTCAGCAGGATCGCATGCTGGGTGCCGGCATCCGACAGGTTGCGAAAGAACACGCCGATGCCCTGCGACAATGCCGAACTGACGATCAGCGCCAGCGGCGCCACCAGAAACAATAGGGTCACGACCGCGACGATGCCGAGCACGACACGGCGCGCGACCGGGCCGGCGCCGACCGGCGTCACCATCCATTCGGTATGGCCGCGCTCCGACGGGGGCTGCGACATCAGGTGTCCCCCCGGCCGAGATAGCGCAGGTTCCACGCCTGCACCATGTTGGTCACCACCAGCATCAGGAAGGCCATCGCCAGCATCACCGCGGCGATGGCGGCCGCAGCTTGGTAATTATACTCTTCCAGCCGGATGAAGGTCAGCAATGCCACGATCTCGGTCTTCATCGGCTGGTTGCCTGCGATGAAAATTACTGCGCCGAATTCGCCGAGGCTGCGCGCAAACGACAGTGAGCAGCCGGCGAGGAACGCCGGAAAGATCGCCGGAAAAATCACCCGCCACAGGATCTGGAAATCATTGGCGCCGAGCGAGCGGCCGGCTTCCTCGACGTCGGAGCCGAGATCCTCGATCACCGGCTGCACCGTGCGCACCACGAAGGGAATGCTGGTGAAGGCCATCGCAATGGCGATGCCGAGCGGCGTATAGGCCACCTTCAGACCGATCGCCTCCAGTGGTCCGCCGAACCAGCCGGTCTTGGAGAACAGCGCCGTCAGCGCCAGGCCGGCCACCGCCGTCGGCAGTGCGAAGGGCACGTCGACCAGCGCATCGAGCAGCCGCTTGCCGGGAAACTCATAGCGCGCCAGCACCCAGGCCAGCAGCAGGCCATAGACCGCGTTGAAGGCGGTGGCCGCCAGTGCCATCGTCACGGTGACGCGGATTGCCGACAGCGTCCGCGGCGACGACAGGATGCCCCATAATTGCGCAAGGCCGACGTCGGACGCCTTCAGGATCAGCGCGCACAACGGCAACAGGACGATCGCCCCGAGATAGAGGACGGTGATGCCGAGCGCTAACCCGAAGCCTGGAATGACGCTACGTCGCAAATGCCTAGCCGATCTCGCTGACAACGATTGTTTGGCACTGGGCAAACCAAGCACCCGTCATTCCGGGCTCGCTCGCAGCTTTCGCTGCTCGCGCCCCGGAATGACGGTCAATAACAGTGATCAGCGAATCGTCCAAACTGGAATTATTAGCGCACGCCCACTATGTGAGCGAGCGTCGAGCGTGAACACTCAACGGCCGCCGAACAGCTGATCGAGCTTCGCGCCGGCGTTGAGATGATCGACGTTGAGCTTGTCCCAGCCGCCGAATTCGTCCTCGACGCGGTACAGCTTCACAGCCGGAAACTTGTCCTTGAATTTCGCGGTGATGTCCTTGTCGGCGACGCGGTTGTAAGCCTTCGCCAGAATGGTCTGTCCCTCGGGCGAATAGAGATATTCGAGATAGGCCGTCGCCAGCGCGCGGGTGCCGTGCTTGTCGGCATATTTGTCGACCACGGTGACCGGGAATTCCGCCAGCAGGCTGGTCGGCGGCACCACCACTTCGTACTTGTCCTTGCCGGCCAGATCGCGGATCGACGAGGTCTCGGCCTCGAAGGTGATCAGCACATCGCCGGTGCCGCGCTCCACGAAGGTCGTGGTCGCGGCGCGGCCGCCAGTGTCGAACACCGGGACGTTGGCGAACAGTTTCTTGATGAACTCGTCGGCCTTCTGCTCGCTGCCATAGGTATGCTTCGCATAGGCATAGGCGGCCAGATAGGTGTAGCGCGCATTACCCGAGGTCTTCGGGTTCGGGAAGATCACCTGCACGCCAGGCTTCACCAGATCGTCCCAGTCCTTGATTCCTTTGGGATTGCCGGCACGCACCAGGAAGGCCGGCAGCGAATAATACGGCGAGGAATTGTTCGGCAGCCGCTTTGCCCAGTCCGCCGGGATCAGCTTGCCGCGATCGTACAGCACCTGCACGTCGGTGACCTGGTTGAAGGTCACGACGTCGGCCTCGAGACCTTCGAGGATCGAGCGCGCTTGCCGCGACGAGCCGTTATGCGACTGGTTGATGGTGATGTCCTGGCCGGTCTTGGCCTTCCACTGCTTGGCGAAGGCGACGTTGATTTCGGCGTAGAGCTCGCGCGAAATGTCGTAGGAGACGTTGAGCAATGTGGTTGGCGTCTGCGCCTGCGCGGTCGATACGGCTGACGTGGCGAGCGCGCCAAGCCCGGCGGCGAGGGCGATGATAAAGCGGTTCAAGACAGGTCCCCAGCAGTAAGAGTGGATCATATGTTAGCAGCGAGATCGACGATTTCGTCGAAAATAATCCCGGTCTGCGACAACATGCGCTCGGTGGCGTCGGTGGCTTCATTAATGGCAAGCTGTGACGTATCGATGGTCAGCTCGACCGAGGTCGGCGGCTGGTAGTCGTTAATGATCCCTGTAAAACCCTGCAGCGTTCCTGCGCGCGCCTTGGCGTAGTGCCCCTTGGGGTCGCGCTCCTCGCAGATCTCCGCAGGCGTCGCGACATAGATCTCGCGAAATAGCGTGTCGGCGATGCCGCGCGCTGCGGCACGATCATGCAGCGACGGCGACACCGCCGCAACGATAGCGATATGGCCGTTGCGGGCGAGATGCGTCGCGACTTCGGCCAGGCGGCGGATGTTTTCGGTGCGGTCCTTGGCCGAGAAGCCGAGATCGTTGTTGAGGCCGGCACGCAGGGTGTCGCCATCGAGCAGGATGGGCGAACCGCCATTGTCGAACAGCCGCCGCTCCAGCGCCTTCGCCAGCGTCGATTTGCCGGAGCCCGGCAGGCCGGTCAGCCAGACCACCGCGCCGCCATGGTGATAGCGCGCCGAACGTTCGTCGGGCCGCAGCGCCGATTCCACCGGCACGATATCGACCGGCACAGCGCGCTGTCCGGCAAGCACCGACAGCACCAGCCCGCCGCCGGCGATGCGGCCATTGACCTCGATCACAAGCCGCCCGGTGCGCGGATTGTCGTTATAGGTGTCGGCCGCCAGCGGCTGCGCCAGCGAGATGTCGATCTCGCCGACATGGTTGCGCGCGATCGCCTTGGTGGCGACGCCCTCGAGTTCACCGGGATCGACGGCCTTCTCGATGGCGACCACGGTGGCGCGGGCTTCGCGGGTGCCGAGCCGCAGCAGGATCGAGGCGCCTTCCTTCAGCGGCGCATCATGCAGCCAGAAAATCCGCGCGCGCAGCCGCCTGGTGTCTCGCGGTGCCGTATCGACATGGGCGATGACGTCGCCGCGCTCGATGAACAGTTCGCGGTCGAGCGTGATGCCGACCGAACGGCCGGCGCCTTGCGGGCCCGACACCGGCGTTGAGGGCCAGCTCTCGACCGATTTGATCTTGGCGATCTTGCCCGCCGGCATGATGACGATCTCGTCGCCGGTAGTGAGGCTGCCGGATTCGATCCGGCCGGCGACGATGCGGCGATCGTCGAACTTGTAGATCGCCTGCACCGGTAGCCGCAGCGTCAGTTCGTCGAGCGCGCGCGCCGGCGTCAGCGCATCGAGTGCCTCGACCACGGTCGGTCCGCTGTACCAGGAAATATTCGGCGTGCGTTCGGCAACGCCGTCGCCGTCGCGCGCGGAAATCGGAATCACCGCGGTGGGCGTGACGCCGAGTTCGATCAGATGCGCGGAAATCTCGTCGCTGATCTCGTTAAAGCGTGTCGCGCTGAAATCGACGCGGTCCATCTTGTTGACGACGATGGCGACCTGTTTGACTCCGAGGAGATGCAGCAGATAGCCATGGCGCCGCGTCTGGTCGCGCACGCCTTCCAGCGCGTCGATGATCAGCACCGCGCCGTCGGCCTGCGAGGCGCCGGTGATCATGTTGCGCAGAAACTCCGCGTGGCCGGGCGCATCGATCAGGACGACGTCGCGCGATTGGGTGCGGAAGCGGATCTGCGTGGTATCGATGGTGATGCCCTGGTCGCGCTCGGTCTGCAGCGCGTCGAGCAGGAACGACCATTCGAACGGCATGCCGCGGCGGGCGCTGACCGCCTTCAGCATCTCCAGCTTGCCGTCGGGCAGGCTGCCGGTCTCGTGTAGCAGCCGGCCGACCAGCGTCGACTTGCCGTGGTCGACATGGCCGACGATGACGATACGGACTTGCGGACGCGTGGTGCCGTTCGGTGTCGCCAGCGTCGTTTGGGGGACGATCATGTTCATCGCATCACTCATGCATCAGAGATAGCCGGCGACGCGCAGCCGCTCGAAGGCATCTTCGGTTTCGTGGTCCAGCGCACGACCGGCGCGCTCGGGCTCCTTGGTGCTTTCCAGCTCGATCAAAATCTCTTCGATCGTCCTGGCATGCGACGACACCGGGTTGGTGATGTCGGCATCGCCCAGCGAGCGATAGCGCTTGCCGTCTTTCGCCAGATACAGCGGGATGATCGGGATGTTTTCGCGCTGGGTGTAGGCCCAGATGTCGGCTTCGGTCCAATGCAGGATCGGATGAATCCGCAAATGCGCGCCGGGCGGCGGCGAGGCGTTGAACTGGTCCCAGAATTCCGGCGGCTGGTCGCGGACATCCCATCCGCCTTCGGTGCCGCGCGGCGAGAACACCCGCTCCTTGGCGCGGGTGGCTTCCTCGTCGCGGCGGATGCCGGCGATCAGGCCGTCAAAGCCGTATTTGGACAGCGCGAGCTTCAGCCCCTCGGTCTTTCGAGCGGCCGAGCGGGCGGCTGGCGGCAAGGTAGGGTCGATGGTCTCGATCGGCGGGCAGTAATCGACTTTGAGGTCGAGGCCCCATTCCTTGGCGTACTGGTCGCGGAACGCATACATCTCGGGAAATTTCTTGCCGGTGTCGACATGCAACGCCGGGAACGGTACCCGGCCGAAGAAAGCTTTCCGCGCCAGCCAGATCATCACGTTGGAATCCTTGCCGAGCGACCACAGCAGCGCCAGCTTCTTCAGCCGGGCAAAGGCCTCGCGAAGGATGTAGATGCTCTGCGCTTCCAGCTCGTCGAGATGGTCCATGGAGGGCGGTTTGCCCGGTGTGCGGCCCGGAATTTGCTGCGTAACCGGGGCGACGATGCGCGCGGAATCGCGCAACCCGTGGACGGCCTGATCGTTGTTGAGAATATGCATCTGCGGCACTTGGTGTTTGGGGACAAAAATTCTACAATTAGAACGCGTCGAAGAAGAAATAATTTTCTCTTTGCGCGCCTTGAATGAGAGATATATAGAAAATAATTCCAGTCAACCCCGAATTCGGGGAAGCGGAGTGTTCATGCGATTTCTGCCGGTGTTCCTCGATCTGCAGACCGGACCGATCCTGCTGGTCGGTGAGGGCGAGCTCGTGCGCGCTAAATTGCGGCTGCTGCTGGCAGCTGGGGCGCGGATTCGTTGGTACGCTACCGACGGCAACTACGACACTTCAGGGCTTGATGCCGATGGCGTCGCCCGCATCGAGCATGCCGAGGGCGATCCGCTCACCGCCGATCTGTCCGGCGTGATCGCTGTTCTCTGCGCGGGCGCTGGCGATGTTGGCGCCGCGATGTCGGCACGCGCGAAAGCCGTCGGCCTGCCGGTCAATGTGATGGACGACCTTGTGCATTCCACCTTCATCTTTCCGGCGATCGTCGATCGCGGCGATGTCGTGGTTGCCGTCGGCACCGGCGGCTCGTCGCCAGTCGTGGCGCGCCGGATCCGCGAAAAAATCGAGGCGGTGCTGCCGGCGCGGATCGGCGATCTCGCCGGTTTCATCGGCCGCTGGCGCAAGACCATGCATGGCCGGATTCCGGAATTTGCGCTGCGCCGCCGTTTCTGGGAGCGCATCGTCGATGGTCCGATCGGCGCGCTGGTGCTGGCCGGCCGCGGCCACGAAGCCGAGCAGGCGATTAAAGATATTACCGATCCCTCCGCCTTCGCCGGTGCGCCGCAGTCCGGCGTCGTCGAAGGGCGTGTGACGCTGGTTGGCGCCGGACCGGGCGATCCGGATCTGCTGACCATCAAGGCGCTGCGCGCGCTGCAGGACGCCGACATTGTTTTTTACGATGAACTGGTGTCGCCCGAAGTACTCGATCGCGCCCGCCGCGATGCGGCGCGGGTGCCGGTCGGCCGCCGCGTCGGCAAGCCCGGCATCGGCCAGGACGTCGTCAACAAGCTCATGATCGATGCGGCGAAGGCCGGACAGCGCGCTGTGCGGCTGAAGGGCGGCGATCCCTTCATCTTCGGTCGCGGCGGTGAAGAGATCGAAGCGTTGCGCGCCGCTGGTGTCGCTCACTCCGTGATCCCCGGCATCACCGCTGGCCTCGGCGCTGCCGCGCAATTCGAGGTGCCGCTGACGTTTCGTCACGAGGCGTTACGCATCACCTTCCTCACTGCGCACAAGGCGAGGGACGCCGAAACCGTCGACTGGAGCACGCTGACCGACGATAAGATGACCGTCGTCGTTTATATGGGCATGACCGCTGCGCCTTCTGTCCGAGCCGGTCTGCTTGCTGCGGGCCGCTCGCCGCAGACGCCGGTCGGCGTGTTCGCGCGCGCGACGCGGCCGGATGCCCAGACGGTCGTCGGCGCGCTGGACAATCTGCCCGATCTGGTCGAGCAGATCGATGGTGGTCCCGCCATTCTCATCATCGGCGACGTCGTGGCGCATTCCGCGCCATGGCGCGCCGCCAACGTCACCCAACTCGTCTCTGAATTATTGGTAGCTGCCGAATGACCTCTCCACTGCAACAGAAAATCAAGATCACCGGCCCCTCGATGGTGACCGCCAACCGTACCTGGGACGGCGTGGTGATCTATCGCGACGCTAAACAGGGCTGGAGCACCGCTCTCGCCGACGCCGCGATCGTGCGCAACGCTGATGAAGCGCGTGCGCTGCTCACCGAATCCGCCGCCGACGATGTCGGGGCCATTGGACCCTATATTGCGCCGGTCGCCCTCAAGGATAACGGCGCCATCGAGCCCGGCAATCTGCGTGAGCAGATCCGGTCGGCGGGCGTCACCATCGACCTTCCGGTTCCGGCGTAACAAGGCGATCGTATTATGTATGCTTATGACGAAATCGATCGCACGCTGATCAATGAACGCGTCACGGAATTTCGCGACCAGGTGAAGCGCCGGCTGTCCGGCGAACTCACCGAGGACGAATTCAAGATGCTGCGGCTGATGAACGGCGTCTATCTGCAATTGCACGCCTATATGTTCCGCGTCGCTATACCCTATGGCACGCTGTCGTCGGCGCAGTTGCGCAAGATGGCCCATGTAGCGCGGCGCTACGACCGAGGCTATGGCCACTTCACCACGCGGCAGAACATCCAGTTCAACTGGATCAAGCTTGCCGATCTGCCGGATGCGCTGGAAGATCTCGCTGAGGTCGGCATCCACGCCATGCAGACCTCGGGCAACTGCACCCGCAACATCACCACCGACCAGTGGGCCGGCGTCGCGCCCGGCGAGATCGAGGATCCCCGCATCTGGGCGGAATTGCTGCGGCAATATTCGACGCTGCATCCGGAATTCTCGTTCCTGCCGCGCAAGTTCAAATTCGCCATCACCGCTTCGGCGCACGACCGCGCCGCGATCAAGGTGCACGACATCGGCCTGCGGCTGCACAAGAACGCTGCCGGCGAGACCGGCTTCGAAGTGCTGGTCGGCGGCGGGCTCGGCCGGACGCCGTTCATCGGCAAGGTCATCAAGCCGTTTGTGCACGGCCGCGATTTGCTGAGCTATGTCGAGTCGATCCTGCGCGTCTACAACCAGTACGGTCGCCGCGACAACATCTACAAGGCGCGCATCAAGATCCTGGTCCATGAACTCGGCATCGAGAAGTTCGCCGCCGAGGTCGAGGACGAATGGCTGCAGATGCGCGACAGCGCGCTGACACTGGATGACGAGGTGGTCGAGGACATCCGCTCGCGCTTCACCTATCCGCACTATCAGAAGCTCTCGGACATGCCGGATGAGCTGAAGCAGGCGGCGCATGATCCGCACTTCGAGGCGTGGCGCAAGAACTCGGTCGCGCCGCACAAGGTGCCCGGCTATGCCATCGTCACGCTGTCGCTGAAGCCGATCGGCGGACCGCCCGGCGACGCCACCGCCGACCAGATGGATGCCATCGCCGATCTCGCCGAGAAATATTCCTTCGGCGAAATCCGCGTCGGCCATGAACAGAACCTGGCGCTGCCCCATATCGCCAAGCGCGATCTGCCGGCTTTGTGGAAGGCGCTGGACAAGATCGGCGTCGCCACGCCCAACGTGAACCTCGTCACCGACATCATCGCCTGCCCGGGGCTGGATTACTGCTCGCTCGCCAACACCCGCTCGATCCCGATCGCGCAGGAACTGACGCGGCGCTTCGCCAACCACGACACCGCCAATCTGATCGGCCGGCTGCACATCAATATCTCCGGCTGTATCAATGCCTGCGGCCATCATCACGTCGGCCATATCGGCATTCTCGGCGTCGAGAAGAACGGCGAGGAGTTTTACCAGATCACTATCGGTGGCCGCGCCGACGAGAATGCCGTGGTCGGCACCCTGATCGGGCCGGCGGTTCCTTACGCGGAAGTCGCCGACGTGATCGAGGATATCGTCGAGGCCTATCTCGCGCTGCGCACGCGGCCCGACGAATTGTTTGTCGATGCCGTGACGCGGCTCGGCGTCGAGCCCTTCAAGGAGCGCGTCTATGCCACTCGTTAAACACGGCAAGATCGCCACCGACATCTTTGTTCACGTCGCTGACGATGCAGACATTCCGGTTGAAGGCGGCGTGTTGATTCCGGCGGCGCGCTTCCTCGCCGATGCTGCGGCGTTGTCGCAGCGCCCGAGCCCCACCGGCGTGATCTGGCCGAACAACCGCGATCTCGACGAACTCGTGCCTTATCTCGACAAGCTCGCTGTCGTGGCGCTGGTGTTTCCGACGTTTCGTGACGGCCGCGCCTACAGCCAGGCGCGGCTGCTGCGCGAACGTTACAAATTTCACGGCGAGCTGCGAGCCACCGGACAGGTGCTGCGCGACCAGTTCGTGTTCATGATGCGGGCCGGTTTCGACGCGTTTGACGTGAAGAAGGAGGCCGATGCCGAGGCCTTCCTCGCCACGGCCAAGCGCTACACGGTGTTCTATCAGCCGACTGGCGATGGCCGTCTCACCGCGCTGCATCGCCGGATGCAGCTGCGCCATTCGGAAAGCGCCAGCTGATGAACGCGCTCGCGCAAATCCCGACGCTGTCACATGCGCAAGAGCTTGATCTCGCGCTGGCGAACGCTTCGCCTGCGGAGGTGATTGCGGCGGCGTTGCGCGAGGTTGGTCGCGACAGGCTCGCGGTGGTGTCGTCGTTCGGCACCGAATCCGCAGCACTCCTGAAGGTGATGGCCGATGTCGATCCGGCGATCCCGGTGGTGTTTCTCGACACCGGCTGGCTGTTCGAGGAGACGCTGGCCTATCGCGACACGTTGATCGCCACGCTCGGCCTGCGCGATGTCCGCTCGATCAAGCCGCTGGAGGAAACGCTGCAGCGCGACGATCCCGAGCGCGATCTGTGGTTCTCCGATCCCGACGCCTGCTGCCGGATCCGCAAGGTCGAGCCGCTGGCGCGCGCGCTGGCGCCGTTCAGCGGCTGGATCAACGGCCGCAAGCGCTTTCAGGGCGGCGCCCGCGCGGCGATCCCGGTGGTCGAGGCCGATGGCACCAGACTCAAATTCAATCCGTTCGCCAACGTCTCGCGCGAAGACATCGAACTGATTTACGCCTCGGCACAGTTGCCGCCGCACCCGCTCGCGGCGTCCGGTTTCCTGTCGGTGGGCTGCATGCCCTGCACCAGCCGCACCGCGCCGGATGAAGACCAGCGCGCCGGCCGCTGGCGCGGCAAAGCCAAGACGGAATGCGGCATCCACACGACGCCGACTTCATAGGATATTGCTGCCGTCACGATGCGAACATTGAAATGTAGTTTCGTTGACTTCGAGTCCCTTCTTCAAGAGTTTGTGCGCCTCGCCTGATGACGCTTCTGTCGTCTTGCCGGATGGAGATCACCATGATCCGTCGCATCATTCCCGTTCTGGCGGGCCTGCTCTGGGCAGGCTCCGCCCTTGCCGCCGATGTCTCGCTGCTCAACGTCTCCTATGACCCGACGCGCGAGCTCTATGTGGATTTCAACAAGGCCTTTGCCGTCGCCTATCAGAAGGACACCGGCAAGAGCATCGAGATCAAGCAGTCCCATGGCGGCTCCGGCTCGCAGGCCCGTGCCGTGATCGACGGCCTGCAGGCCGACGTGGTGACGCTGGCGCTGGCCTATGACATCGATGCGATCGCCGGCAAAAAGCTGCTCGCTGCGGATTGGCAGACGCGGCTGCCGCTGAACGCCTCGCCTTATACGTCGACCATCGTGTTCCTGGTCCGCAAGGGCAATCCCAAGGGCATCAAGGACTGGGATGACCTGCTCAAGTCCGGCGTCAGCGTGGTGACGCCGAATCCGAAGACGTCGGGCGGCGCACGCTGGAATTACCTCGCCGCCTGGGGTTATGCGCTGAAGAAGTACGGCTCCGAGGACAAGGCGAAGAAATTTGTCGGCGATCTCTACCAGAACGTGCCGGTGCTCGACACCGGCGCCCGCGGCTCCACCGTGACCTTCGTCGAGCGCGGCGTCGGCGACGTGCTGTTGGCGTGGGAAAATGAAGCGTTCCTCGCGCAGAAGGAATTTGGTAAGGACAAGTTCGAGATCGTCTCGCCGCCGCTGTCGATTCTCGCCGAGCCGCCGGTGGCGGTGGTCGATGCCGTCGCCGACAAGAAGGGTACCCGTGCCGCCGCGGAAGCCTATCTGAAATACTGGTACACCAAGGAAGGTCAGGAAATTGCCGCACGCAATTCCTACCGTCCGCGCGATCCGGAGATCGCCAGGGAATACGAGAAGTCGTTCGCGAAGGTGGAATTGTTCACGATCGACGACGTGTTCGGCGGTTGGACCAAGGCGCAGAAGACGCACTTCAGCGAAGGCGGCGTGTTCGATCAGATCTACAAGAACTGATCGAAGCGCTGGGAAGCAGGGGGCAGGGTGAGCGGAGGGACTGGACGAGGAAGCACGCTGCCGGGGTTCGGTCTCACCATGGGCCTGACGCTGACGTGGCTGTCGATCATCGTGCTGATTCCGCTCGCCGGCCTGTTCCTGAAGACCTTTGAGCTCAGCCTCGATCAGTTCTGGGGCATTATCAGCAGCCGCCGCACGCTCAACGCGCTGAGGATTTCGTTCGGCCTCGCTTTCCTCGCGGCGCTGGTCAATCTCGTGATGGGCATGATCATCGTCTGGGCGCTGGTGCGGTATCGTTTTCCCGGCCGGCGGCTGTTCGACGCCATCGTCGATATTCCCTTCGCTCTGCCGACCGCGGTGGCCGGCGTCGCGCTGACCTCGCTGTTTGCGCAAAAGGGCTGGCTCGGCGCGCCGCTCGCCGAACTCGGCATCAAGGTGGCGTTCACGCCGATCGGCATCTTCGTCGCCATGGTCTTCATCGGCATTCCCTTCGTGGTGCGCACGGTGCAGCCGGTGCTGATCGATCTCGACACGGAGATCGAGGAAGCCGCCGCCAGCCTCGGCGCCAACCGCTGGCACACCGTATTCCGCGTCATCGTGCCGAGCCTGATCCCGGCGATACTGACCGGCTTTGCGCTGGCCTTCGCCCGCGCGGTCGGCGAGTATGGCTCGGTGATCTTCATCGCCGGCAACCTGCCAAACGTCTCCGAAATCGCGCCGCTGCTGATCGTGATCCGGCTGTCGGAATTCCGTTACGCGGACGCCACGGCCATCGCCGTCATCATGTTGCTGGCGTCATTCCTGATCATCTTCGCGGTCAACCGGATCCAGCGCTGGGCGCAGACCCGCATTCCGGCCCATTGAGCGCTATGGCCATGACGCAACGGTCTCTCGAATGGCATTCCGCGCGCGACGACGCGCGCACCGAACCCGGCTGGATCCGGTGGATCGTCATTTCGCTCGCCGTGCTCTTTTTGACGGTGTTCGTCGTACTGCCGCTGGCGCTGGTATTCACCCAGGCGTTCTCCAGGGGCATCGGCGCCTATCTGGGCGCCTTGGCCGATCCGGAAGCTCTGTCCGCGATCCGGCTGACATTACTGGTCGCTGCGATTTCGATCAGCATCAATCTCATCTTCGGCCTGATTGCCGCCTGGGCGATTGCCAAATTCGAGTTCCGCGGCAAGACGCTACTGATCTCGCTGATCGACCTGCCGTTTTCGGTGAGCCCCGTGATCTCCGGCCTGGTCTTCGTGCTGCTGTTCGGCGCCCAGGGGTTTTTCGGGACGTGGGTGCAGAGCCACAACATCCCGATCCTGTTCGCGGTGCCGGGTATCGCGCTGGCGACCACCTTCGTGACATTTCCCTTTGTCGCCCGCGCCCTGATTCCGCTGATGCAGGAGCAGGGCACGCAGGAGGAGGAGGCGGCGATCTCGCTTGGCGCCTCCGGCCTGCAGACGTTCTTCCGCGTCACTTTGCCCAATATCAAATGGGGCGTGTTATATGGCGTGCTGTTGTGCAACGCGCGGGCGATGGGCGAATTCGGCGCGGTGTCGGTGGTATCAGGCCATATCCGCGGCGAAACCAACACCATGCCGCTGCTGGTGGAAATCCTCTACAATGAATATCAATTCGTGTCGTCCTTCGCGATCGCCTCTCTGCTGGCCATGCTGGCGCTGATCACGCTGGTGGCGAAGACGATCCTGGAACGGCATCTGGACGAAGGACATCCTGCGCGTGGCGATTGAAGTTCGAAATATTGTCAAGAAATTCGGTTCGTTTGCCGCGCTCGACGACGTTGATCTGAAGGTCGCCCATGGCGAGCTGGTGGCGCTGCTCGGCCCCTCCGGCTCCGGCAAGACCACGCTGCTGCGGATCATCGCCGGGCTCGACTGGCCGGACTCGGGTGAAGTCTCCTTCGATGGCGAGAACGCGCTGGCGCGCGGCGCCGGCGAACGCCATGTCGGCTTCGTGTTCCAGCACTACGCTTTGTTCCGCCACATGACGGTATTCGAGAACGTCGCCTTCGGCCTGCGCGTGCAGCCCCGCGCGGTCCGCAAGGACGAGGCCGCCATCCGCGCCCGCGTCAAGGAGTTGCTGGATCTCGTGCAGCTCGACTGGCTCGCCAGCCGCTATCCGAGCCAGCTCTCCGGCGGTCAGCGGCAGCGCATCGCGCTGGCCCGTGCACTGGCGATCGAGCCGCGCATCCTGCTGCTCGACGAGCCATTCGGCGCGCTCGATGCCAAGGTCCGCAAGGAGCTGCGGCAGTGGCTGCGCAGCTTGCATGAGGAGATCAACGTCACCTCGATCTTCGTGACCCACGACCAGGAAGAGGCGCTGGAAGTCGCCAACCGTGTGGTGGTGATGGACAAGGGCCGCATCGAACAGATCGGCACGCCCGGCGATGTCTACGACAATCCGGCTACCGCCTTCGTGCACAGTTTCATCGGTGAATCCATCGTGCTCCCGGTCGATGTCTGCGACGGCCACGTAAAGCTTGGCGGCAAGGTGCTCAATGTCGATGCCGGCGATGCTTCCGGCCCGTCAAAGCTGTTCGTCCGCCGCCACGACATGCATGTCGGCCCGGTTGGCCAGGGATGCGCTGAAGGCGCGCTCGAGGGTACCGTGCGCCGGGTCCGCACATTCGGCCCGATCCAGCGCGCCGATATCGCGCTCACCGGCGATGGCGACACGTTGGTCGAGATCGACGCGCCGCGCGACCGCAACCTCGCCGCCGGCGACGTCGTCAGCCTGCAGCCGCGCCGCTACCGGATCTTCGCGGGACAGGACTGAAACGCCGGACCCAAAAGCTTCTCGCGTTCACCTTTCAGCCACGGTTGATGTGCAACAACTCCCCCTGATTTGGGGGATTGCCGATGATACGCGTGGCGGTGGCCATTCTGGGATTTTTGCTGCTGGGGGGATGTGCCGGGGATATTGCGCCATCGACCGAGCAGCCGACTATGTATCTCAGCATGGCCAATGGCGGCGCCAAGCTCGATCCGGTGGCCGCGGCGTCGATGATCTCGCTGTACCGGCAGAACAATGGTCTCGGCACCGTTGTGGTCGATCCCGCACTGATGACGCTGGCCGAAAACCAGTCTACCGCCATGGCCAAGCGCAACAAGCTCGACCATGACGTCGCCGCGCCCCTGGCCAAACGCCTCAACACCTCCGGCTATCCCGCGGCGCTGGCGGTGGAGAACGTCTCCGCCGGCTACCACACCATGGCCGAGGCCTTTTCCGGCTGGCGGGACTCGCCGCCGCACCGGGCCAATATGTTGAAAAGCGGTGTCACAAAACTGGGTATCGCCGCAACCTATGCTCCCAACACCAAATACAAGGTGTTCTGGACCATGATCCTGGCTTCAACCGAAACCAAATAGCAACCGTCGGATGCTGCCGCGCAGCATTGCCGTTGACGCCGCTGTAAAGGGGCGCCACGCTGGGGCTCCCTTTCAACAGTGATCGCAGGCCTGCCATGGACTCTTCCGATCATCCCACGACGTCGTCCGCCAAGGAATCCGTTAAGGAACCTGGCAAGGTGCCCGCCGCGGCGCGGCGCGTGCTGGTGCTGCAGGGCGGCGGCGCACTGGGCTCCTACCAGGCGGGGGCCTATCAGGCGCTGTGCCACCATGATTTCGAGCCGGAATGGGTGGCCGGCATCTCGATCGGCGCCATCAATGCCGCGATCATCGCCGGCAATCCGCGCGAGAAGAGGATCGGCCGCCTGAAGGAATTCTGGGAGATGGCGTCGGCGCCGGTGCCGTGGAAGCCGGTGCTGACCAATGATCGCGCGCATTCGGCGTTCGATGGCGCCAGCGCGGCGATGATCATGGCCTTCGGCGTGCCGGGCTTTTTCACGCCGCGCTTTCCGCCGGCGCAGCTGTTCCCATCCAGCAATCTGGCATCGATGAGCTATTACGACACCACACCGCTGCGCGCGACGTTGCTGCGGCTGGTGGATTTCGACCGTATCAATACCGCGACCACGCGATTCAGCGTTGGCGCGGTCAATGTCGCGACCGGCAATCTCGAATATTTCGACAACACGTCAAAAAACGACGATGGCTCGAAGAAATATGTGATCGGCCCGGAGCATATCATGGCGTCCGCCGCGCTGCCGCCGGGCTTTCCCGCGGTTCAGATCGGCAAGGAATTCTATTGGGACGGCGGCATCGCCTCCAACACGCCGCTCGACTACGTGCTGCTGGGGGAAACCCGCCAGGATCTACTGATCTTCCAGGTCGATCTGTTCAGCGCGCGCGGGCCGCTGCCGGAGACGCTGCTGGATGCTGCGGAACGCGAAAAGGACATCCGCTATTCCAGCCGCACCCGCATGAACACCGACAAGAACAAGAAGGTCCACAACGCCCGCAAGGCGCTCCGCGACCTGATCGGAAAGTTGCCCGACGAACTGAAGAGCGATCCCTCCGTCGCCATCCTGAACGAGGCGGCCAAGGAAAACACCGTCACGGTGGTGCATCTGATCTATCGCAGCAAGAACTACGAGTCCTCGTCCAAAGACTACAATTTCTCCCGCCTCAACATGATCGACCACTGGCAATCCGGAGAGCGCGACGTCGCGCTGTCGATGCGGCACACCGAGTGGTTCGAGCGGCCGCAGAACGGCGAGACCATGGTGACGCACGACCTCACCGAGGCGGACTACAAATAGGTTCGAGCAAGGCTTCGAATATCAAGCAAGACTTCGAATATCAAACAGGAGCAAGTGAATGGCTAATCTCAAAGGCAAGACCGCGGTCGTCACCGGGTCGACCAGCGGCATCGGGCTGGCTTACGCGCGTGCCTTCGCCAGCGCCGGCGCCAATATCGTCATCAACGGCATGGGCGCGCCGGCTGATATCGAGAAGGAACGCGCCGCCATCGAAACCGATTTCGGCGTCAAGGCGATCCATTCCCCGGCCGACATGACCAAGCCCGCGGAAATCGCCGCCATGGTGGCGCTCGGCGAGAGCACCTTCGGGTCGGTGGATATCCTCGTCAACAATGCCGGCATCCAGTTCGTGTCGCCGATCGAGGAATTCCCGATCGAGAAATGGGACGCCATCATCGCCATCAACCTGTCGTCGGCGTTTCACGGCATCCGCGCAGCCATCCCCGGCATGAAGAAGCGCGGCTGGGGCCGCATCATCAACACCGCCTCGGCGCATTCGCTGGTCGCCTCGCCGTTCAAGTCGGCCTATGTGTCCGCCAAGCACGGCATCGCTGGCCTCACCAAGACCGCTGCGCTGGAACTCGCCACCTTCAAGATCACCTGCAACTGCATCAGCCCCGGCTATGTCTGGACGCCGCTGGTCGAGCACCAGATTCCGGAGACCATGAAGGCGCGCAACATGACCAAGGAGCAGGTCATTCGCGACGTGCTCCTGGACGCACAGCCGACCAAGGAATTCGTCACCTCCGAACAGGTCGCCGCTCTGGCGCTGTTCCTGTGCGGCGATGACGCCGCCCAGATCACCGGCACTAACCTCTCGATCGACGGCGGCTGGACCGCGGAGTAGGGCGCAGCGCTCTTCACCTCTCCCCGCAAGTGCGGGGCGAGGTTAGGAAGAGTGCTTCCCGAACGCCAGCACATGCAGCCCGAGGCGGCGGCGCACGATCCAGAACAGCAGCACGGTCTCGAAGGTCAGCGAGATCGATGTCGCCGCCGCCGCGCCGTGGCCGCCGTAGCGCGGCACCAGCAGTACGCACAGGCCCAGGTTCATGACAAAGGACAGCGCATAGGCCAGCGCGCAGATGTGCTGGTGGCCGAGCATGTTGAGCAGCCGCTCCACCGGGCCGATTGCCGAGCGCACCACGAGGCCGATCGCGGCGATGAACATGATGTCGTAGCCGCCGACGAATTGCGGCCCGAACAGCCACAGCAGCGGCTTGCCCAGCGCCAGCAGGATCATGGTGGCTGCCAGCGACGGCCAGAACGTCCACTTGATCGCATGCGTCACATAGGCCGCGAGCCGGTCGTTGTCGCCGGCGGTGTGATACTCGGTGAAGCGATGCGCCGTCGTCGCCGACATTGCGTAGTGGATGAACGATACCAGCGCCAGCGTCTTCACCACGGCGAAGTACACGCCGACCTCTTCGGAAGAGCGGAATTGCTGCAGCACCAGCACGTCGGTGTAGGACAGCAGCAGGTAGAAGCTTTCCACCAGCAGGATCGGCAGCGAGGTCGCGAGCCAGCCGCGATAATCGTAGGCTTTCGGGCCGGGCGCGATATGCGCCGCCAGCCGGCGATTCAGCACGATCATCTGGCCGATCATCGCCACCCACACCGCGCCGACGCTGGCCAGCATCGCGATGGTGGCGCCGAGCTGGAAGCCGAGCGCGAAGGCGCCGGCGGTGAAGCCGATGATCAACGCTTGCCGGACGATGAATTGCGGCATCAGGCCGAGTCGCATCCAGTCATGGGAGCGCGCGATACCGTCCTGGGTGTTGGCGACCACGAAGGCCGGCAGGGTCAGGCAGCCCAGATACAGCGGCACGATGGTGTCGGGCGCGATCCATGGCGACAGCCATTTGACGAGGCCGGCGAGGCCAAGCGAGATCAGCGCGGAAACCGCGCCGGTCATCCAGCGGCTGCCGCTGAGAAAGCCGCGCAGCCGCGCATGGTCGCCGCTGGCGCGGTATTCCGGGATGATCTTTTGTGCTGACGCGGCGATGCCGAAGTCCATCATGCTGCCGAGCAGCAGCACCCAGGTCCAGACATAGACATAGATGCCGTAGTCGGAGCCGCCCATCCAGCGCGCCAGCAGGATCTGCGAGAAATAAGCGAGGCCAGCGCTGACGACGCGGATCAGGAAGATGGTGCCGGCGAGGCGGCGGGTCAGCGAGGCTTCGCCCGACCCGGTAAACATCGCGCGCAGCCGAGCCACTAGGCCGGCAGGCGGCACAGGCGTGGATTCAGCGTCCATCACGGCCACAGCAAACATCCCTGGCCGCGTCCGCGCGGCGATCTCCGGGCATAGCAAGGAGTCGTTAACATCGGGTTGGGCGGATGCACTCAGGTCGAGCGAATCGGCGCCGCGCAACCGCCGTCACGGCAGGTTGACGTTGAACTCATAGGCCTTGTCGGTTCCGACCAGCGTCAGTTTCAGCGCCGCGCCGTCGGCACTGGCGCCCGGCGGCAGGCCGTCAAGTTCGAAGCTGAAGCGCTTCACCCCGGCCGGGCTGTGCGCCAGCAGTTTCGGCACCGGCAGCGCCCATTCCGGCGTCGGGCCCTCGACGAACAGGTTGGCGTCGCCATTGTCGGGCGCGACCACATCGACCAGCACGTTCTTGCCGTCGCGCTTGAGGTCGCGGATGGTCAGCGGATTGGGATCGCTGATGGTGGCCGGCTTCGGCACGGTATCCAGCGCGGCCTTCAGGGCGCCGTCCTCGGTGCTGGCGACACTGGTGAAGGCCAGTTCGGCATTGGCTTCCACGGGTATGCAGAGCTTCTCGCACACCGCATAACTGATCGCGGCGCGCAGCGTCACCGGCTTGCCGGCATCCTTGGCGACCACTCGCAGCGGCAGCACCAGCTGCTTCACATAGCCCAGCGAATGACCGCCGGCGCCATCTTCGAATTTCTTCGGCGCCGGCCACAGGATGGTGACGGCCTCGACATTCTCGGATTTGGAAAAATCGAAGCGTGGCGGCACGCCGGAATCGCCGGGATAGCGCCAGTAGGTGTGCCAGCCCGTCTCCAGCTGGAACGCGATGCCGCCGAGCATCACCGGGCCGCTGCGCGACCCCGCCATCAGCCGGACCTGCGAATGGCTGTCGACCTGCCATGGCGACGCATCCTGCGCCTGCGCGCCTGTCAGCGTCGCAAGCATGCCTGCGGCGCATCCAGCGGCAAAACGTAGCGGAACGGAAATAATCATGAGACGTCCTTACAGGTAGGGCCTGTCATAAACCATTGAACTGCTTGTGATCCGTTTTGGGAGTGCATTGTGGAAGGTTGATTGACAGAACCGGCACCCAATATCAGGATGGACAACAACATGAGAGCGCCTTGCTGATGGAACCCACTCGCAAGCGGACCCGGAAGAGCCGAAGCAAGGCCGGCGCCGACGCCCCCGGCAGCTACCTCGATGGCCAGCTGCTGATCGCGATGCCGGTGATGGAAGACGAGCGCTTCGCCCGCTCGGTGATCTATGTCTGCGCGCACTCCTCCGAAGGTGCCATGGGCATCATCGTCAACCGCCCCGCCGGCAGCATCGATTTCCCCGAACTGCTGGTGCAGCTCGACATCATCGACAAAGTCGACCAGATCAAGCTCCCGGAAAACGCCGAAACCATGAAGGTGCTGAAGGGTGGCCCGGTGGAAACCGGCCGCGGCTTCGTGTTGCATTCCAGCGATTTCTTCATCAAGGACGCCACCCTGCCGATCGACGACGGCATCTGCCTCACCGCCACCGTGGATATCCTGCGGGCCATCGCCAATGGCGGCGGGCCGAAGCACGCCATCCTCGCGCTCGGCTATGCCGGTTGGGCGCCTGGGCAACTGGAAAACGAGATCCAGGGCAATGGCTGGCTGCATTGCGCGGCCGACGAGGAACTGATCTTCGGCGGCGACGTCGAGGCCAAGTATCTGCGCGCCCTCCACAAGATCGGTATCGATCCCGGCATGCTGTCGAACGAGGCCGGGCACGCCTGAGCTTTATGGTCGGCGCGGGATCAGCGGGCACGCCACGTTGGTTGACGCCAGCTGTGCGCCCTCGATCTCGACGCAGGGCTGCGACGTGTCGATCATCACGCCGTAATCCGCCAGCAGGTCCGCGCGAAACGGCCGGCCGCGGATGTGCATTTCCCACACGCCGCCCGGCAGCGGATTCTGCAGCCCGGCGCGAATCCGGCGATCGAATGTGCCGCCCGGCATGATCGGCAGCGCGATATCCGCGATCATGTAGAAGCGCGATCCCGCCGGCAGCAGCGGCGCAACAAAGGACAGCGGCTTGTCGAGCAGGAAATAGGTCGCGGGCTGTGCCAGCCGCGCCGAAATCGCCGGCGCGTACGGATTCGACCACGGCCGCCGCCACCAGTCGGTGGGCTGCGTCCACGCCGCCGCGATCGCTGCGATGGCGAGAACGGCGACGCTGGCCCGCAGGCCTGGCCCGCGCGACGTGGCTGCATCACCGGACGTGAGGATGCGGACCAGCAACAGCACGATCGCCGGCCCGGTCAGCAATTCCAGCGCCACCGCGTAGCGCTGGATCGCGAACAGCGCGAGCCACGCCGCGTAGGATACGGCGAGAAAGATCAGCAGCTGCAGGTCGCGGCGGTTGAACAGTGCGGTTGCGGATTTGATGCGCGCGCCGATCGCGATCGGCAGCAGCACGATCAGCAGCGCGAAGCGCGCGTCGCGAAACGGCAGTTCGGAACTGCGGAAGTTACCGACCACCCAGTAGAACGGGTAACCGAGGGCGTCCCAAAATCCGCGCGGAATGAACTGGCGGTCGAGCACCGTGACCTGCTGCATCTCGGCCGACGGAAACAGGCTGTTCACCAGCGGAAAGAACGGATTGCCGAATTCGCGCCACAGCATCAGGCTCCAGGCGCCGCCGGCCACCACGCTGCCGATCGCGCCGCCGATGGCCAGGCACGACATCGCCATCAAGGGCCGCGCTGCCGCCAGCGCCGCGATGCCGAGGCCGAGCGCGAACACGATGTTGGTGAGCTTGAAGCCGACGGCGAGACCAACCAGCAATCCCGCGCACAGAAAGCGCACCGGCCGTGGGTCGTCGGATGTCAGCATCAGCGCGAGGCCGGCGATGATCGGGATTGCGGTGAGGATGTCCGAAAAGCTGGTGCCGACTTCCGACAGTGTCATCGGCCCGAACGCCGCCAGCAGCACCGCGGCGGCGATGGTCAGCGCGTTGGCGGCTTGGCCGAGCAGGACCCGCGACAGCCACCAGACCAGCGCCAGATTGAGCCCGTGAACGGCCCCCATGATGATGCCGGCGGCGACCGGCGGCAGCGCGTGGCGCAAATAGTACCACGGGAAATAGACGACCGGATTGAAGTAGGTCTGAAATCCCGGCGGGATCACGTCGCGGTCATAGCCGCCGTTGCGCAGCGCCCAGACATTGTACTCGTGATAATTCTGCCAATCCCAGTTGGCGTCTTCGCCGACCAGCCCCGCATAGGCCGCGCCGAGCGCCATCGCGGTGGCGACGATCAGGATCGGGTGCACATGGCCGCGCCGCCGGGCCGTGATCGCGGGCATCGCAACTCCCTGACGCTCATGGATGGACGCGATCGTCACAATGAATTCCTGCGCCACGCGATGGATCGAACAGCAATACCTAATTAGGGAATGTTGAGGATTCGCTAAGCTGCGACGCAGCGTAGGCCCGTAGCCCGGACGCAGCGAAGCGCAATCCGGGATTCTCGCAACGACACAGTCTCTCCTTCGTCATTCCGGGCGCGCTCGCAGCTGGCGCTGCTCACGCCCCGGAATGACAGGCGAAATTTAGTCGTGAGGACGTGCGATGCGGCTAGCTCGCCGCTTCCAGCCGTTCTTCCGTCAGCAGCCGCATCGCGGCGTCGGCGTCCATCGGCTCGCCGAAAGCAAAGCCCTGCGCGTATTCGCAGCCGAGCTGATACAGCTCCACCGCATCGGAATCCGTCTCGACGCCTTCGGCGACCACGTCCATGCCGAGGTCGTGGGCCATGGCGATGATCGATTTCAGGATCACCGGGCGGGTGCCGCGGCTGGTGGTGCGGACGAAGGACTGGTCGATCTTCAGCGTGTCGAACGGGAAGCGCTGCAGGTAGGACAGCGAGGAATGGCCGGTGCCGAAATCGTCGAGCGACAGCCCGGTGCCGAGCTCGCGGATCCGATGCAGCATTTGCGCGGCGTGTTCCGGATTTTCCATCACCAGCGATTCAGTGAGCTCAAGCTTCAGCGTGCCCCTCGCCACCGAGGAGCGCGACAGCACGGTGCGGATATCGTGCAGGAGGTCGTGGCGCAGCAGCTGCCGCGACGAGACGTTGACGCTGGCGAAGATCGGTTCGCGGGCGCGCATCGCGCGCTGCCAGATCGCGAGCTGCCGCGCGGTCTGGTCCATCACGAACATGCCGAGGTCGATGATCAGGCCGATCTCTTCGGCGATGGCGATGAATTCCACCGGCGACATCCGGCCGAGCTTGGGATGATCCCAGCGCGCCAGCGCCTCGAAGCCGGCGATCGAGCGATCCTCCAGCCGCACGATCGGCTGGTACAGGATGGTGATTTCCTGGCGCTCGATGGCGCGGCGCAGTTCGGATTCCAGCGTCAGGCGGTCGGTCTTGCGGGCGCGCATCGCCGGCTTGTAGACGTCGATGCGGTCGCCGCCGATCCGCTTCGAATGATACATCGCCAGCTCGGCGTCCTTGATGATCTCGTCGCTGATCTGGGTGGCGGGATCGCTGAGCGCGAGGCCGATCGAGGCGGTGAGGAAGATCTCGCGGTCGTTGAAGGCGATCGGCGCGCGGATGGTTTTTCGGATGGTCTCGGCGAAGGTGGTGATCTTCGCCGGATCGGTTTCCGACATCAGGATCAGGCCGAACTGGTCGCCGGCCAATCTTGCCAGCGTGTCCTGCGGTTTCAGGATCCGGGTCAGGCGTCGCGCCAGCGTCAGCAGGATGGAATCGCCGACCGCGATGCCGACGGAATCATTGACCTGCTTGAAGCGATCGAGGTCGATCACCATGAGCGTCGGCCGCAGCGTCGGCATCGTCTTGGAAAAATTGGCGACCGCGCCGAGCCGGTCGATGAACAGTTTGCGGTTCGGCAGCCCGGTGAGGTTGTCATGCACTGAGTCGTGCAGCATGCGCTCTTCGGCGTTCTTGGTCTCGGTGACGTCGGTCAGGGTGCCGACCACGCGGGAGACTTCGCCGTCAGAGCCGACCACCGGGCGCGCCTTCAGCGCGAACCACATGAAGTGGCCGTCGGGGGTGCGCAGCCGGAAATCCTGCACCAGACGGCCGCGGCGCTGATCGAGCACGCTATCAAGGGCTGCGCGAAAACGGTCCTGGTCGAGCGGGTGCAGCACCTCGAGCCATTTCGCGGCCGGGCCTTCCAGCGTGCCGCGCTTCAGGCCGAGCAAGGCTTCGGTCTCGGGACTGGTGAACACCTTGTCGGCGGAGACGTCCCAGTCCCAGATCAGGTCACCGGAACCGGTCAGCGCCAGCGCGCGGCGTTCGACGTCGGAGACGACACCGGTGGCCGCGCCGCCGCCGGCGAAGGCGTGCTGCATCACCGTGAAGCCGATCAGCATCACGATCAGCACCAGGCCGCCGAGCAGCGCCGGGCCGACAATGTCGTTGGTGACGCTGCCCGCCACGGTCATGCCGGCGGCGATCACCCAGACCACGAGGAGGAACCAGGTCGGGATCAACAACACCGCGCGATCGAAGCCGTGGGTGGAGAGATAGACGATCAGCGCGAAGCCGGCGAAGGCGATCAGCACCAGCGACATCCGGGCGATGCCGGACGCCACTGCGGGATCGAACAGCGCCAGTGCCACCAGCGAGCCCAGAAACACCAGCCAGCCCAGTGTGATGTGCGAGTAGCGCACATGCCAGCGGCTGAGGTTGAGATAGGCGAACAGGAACACCAGCAGCGTCGCGGCGAGGATCGCTTCGCCCGAGGCGCGCCAGATCCGCTCGGCGCCGGCGGACATGTCGAGCACCTTGCCCCAGAAGCCGAAGTCGACGCCGATATAGACCAGCACCGCCCAAGCCAGCGCCGCGGCGGCCGGGAACATGATGCTGCCCTTGACCACGAACAGGATCGTCAGCACCAGCGCCAGCAGGCCGGAGATGCCGATCACGATGCCCTGGTACAGGGTGAAGGAGTTGACCTTGTCCTTGTAGGCTTCCGGTTCCCACAGATAGAGCTGCGGCAGCCTGCCGGTACGCAATTCGGCGACGAAGGTGATCACCGCGCCGGGATCGAGGGTGACGCGGAAAATGTCGGCAGTCGCCGAGTCCTGCCGTTCCGGACGATCGCCGGTGGACGGCGTGATGGTGGCGATGCGCGACAGGCCGAGGTCGGGCCACAACAGGCCGGACGAGACGATGCGGTAATGGGGGGCGACGATCAGGCGGTCGAGCTGGTCGTCGGTATTGTTGGCGAGCGCGAATACCACCCAGTTCTGCCCGGCCTCGCGGGCGCGCACCTCGATGCGGCGGACGATGCCGTCGGTGCCCGGCGCGGTGGAGACCTGGATGCGGTCGGTGTCGCTGTGCTGATATTCGAGGATTGCGGTGAGGTCGATCGCAGGCGCGTCGCTGCGGACGCTGACGGCGTCAATGGCATGTGCCTTCGGGGAGGCGACGATAATCATGAGGCCCAGCGCGAGGGGCGCAAGCCACCTGATCAAACGCAATGTCATTACTCCGCTATCAACGAACGGTCGGGGCCAGCCTGACGCGAAGCAGACCCACGCCCCGACGCGCGATAAATGACATGAAAGCGAGATAAATCAAAGGGTTTCCGGCTGGTTTCCAGCCTAAACCACCAACACAATTTTGCCAATATGTTCGCTGGTTTCCATCCGCCGGTGCGCGTCGGCCGCCTGTTCCAGCGGGAACGTACTGTCCATCAGCGGTTTCACCTTGCCGGCCTGCAGCAGCGGCAGAACATTGGCCTCGATTGCTTTCACCATCGCGGCCTTGTCGGCGGCGGAGCGTGGCCGCAGCGTTGATCCGGTGTGATGCAGCCGCTTCCGCATCACCTTGGAGATGTTCACTGTTGCCTTGACCCCGTTCAGCACTGCAATCTGCACGATGCGGCCTTCAATGGCCGCTGCGTCATAGTTCTTGTCGACGTAGTCGCCGCCCACCATGTCGAGAATCAACTCAACGCCATTGCCGGATGTGATCTCCGCTACCCGCGCGACAAAGTCCTCGGTCTTGTAGTTGATGGCGTGGTCGGCGCCGAGCTTGAGGCAGGCGTCGGCCTTGGCCTGCGAGCCCACGGTGACGATCACCTTGGAGCTAAGCGCCTTGGCGAGTTGGATCGCCATGGTGCCAATTCCCGACGAGCCGCCATGAACCAGCAGCGTTTCGCCAGGCTGCAGGCCGCCGCGTTCGAACACGTTATGCCAGACGGTCATCAGGGTTTCCGCGGTGGCGCCGGCCTCGATCATCGAGAAGCCCGCCGGTACCGCCATCGCCTGCGCATCGGGCGCGATGCAATATTGCGCATAGCCGCCACCGGCCACCAGCGACATCACCTTGTCACCGATCTTGTGCTTGGTGGCGCCGTCGCCGAGTGCGACCACTTCGCCGGAGGCTTCGAGGCCGGGCAGGTCGGAGGCTCCGGGCGGCGGCGGATAGCTGCCGGAGCGCTGCGCGACGTCGGGACGGTTGACGCCGGCGGCGGCGACCTTGATCAGGATCTCGCCGGGGCCGGGCTTCGGCACCGCACGGATTTCAGGCACGAGCACCTCGGGTCCACCGGGTGTGCTGATGCCGATGACGGTCATTTGCGCGGGCAGCTTTTCCATGATTTGTCCTTGCGGCAACGGAGATGCGAAGCGACATCTGATTAGACAGCCCGGCCGGGGCTGGCAACCAGCGATAGACCGTTGAACGCAACGGGACAGGACAACGGTGGCAGCACAACGGTGGTAGGACACATGGCGATCGACGACGACGACAAACCGAAGAAAAAGATCAGCCACGAGATCGGCCAGGACCTGACGCTGCTGTCGGTCGAGGAACTCGCCGAGCGGATCACGTTGCTCAATGCCGAGATCCAGCGCCTCCAATCCAGCATGCAGCTGAAGCGTGCCACCCGCGACGCGGCGGATCGATTTTTCAAGTCGTAAGGTAACGCGATCCGGCTTTGGTGCAATGCACGGCATTGAAGCCGTCATGGCGAGTCAACGGGTCGGCGCGAAGCACGCCCGATGACAGGCTCCGCGGGAAGACTGGATTGCGTCGTCGCAAGTGCTTCTCGCAATAGCGGAGCGGTCCACCTCATCCGGGACACCATCAAAGTTACGATCACAACTTTGAAATCGTCTCATATTGATACACATCGCGCGTCGCGAGATAGCAAACAGACCCTGAAGAAAACCGCTCATTTACGAGCAATTAAGCTTTCTCGCATATTACTTAAATTGTCCTTGTTTGGACACCGAGTGGCTCCTGTCCACTCTGTTTGACGCCTCCCTGTTATCAACTTTAAAGCCGCCGGAAACGGCGGCTCTTTTTTTGCGTCACGGTTCGGCCACCGCGCTGGAAACCATAAATACTTCTTTAATTTTTCACCACTGGACTCTCCGGCACGCACGCGCAATGATTTGTTCATCATAAAAGCCGGCCGCAAATTCAAAGCGGACTGCGTAACAGGTGGCGTGAGGCGTTAACTATGTCGGATCGTTTGCACAGCGAACCAGCGCTCGTTCAGTTCAGTGAGCGGCTGACCAATTCCGCTGCATTCGGAACGTTGTTTCGCGAAGGTATGGACCTGGTCGAGGAGACCGCCTCTTATCTCGACGGCGTCGGTCGCGCAGAGGCGAAGGCGCTGGATCGCTCCGTCAGCCTGACCTACGCCACCGAAAGCATGCGGCTCACCACCCGATTGATGCAGCTCGCCTCCTGGTTGCTGCTGCACCGCGCGGTGAAGGAGGGCGAAATGACGCTCACCCAGGCCAACCGCGAAAAGACCAAGGTCAAGCTCAGCGCTGCCGATCCGAGCCCGGACGAGATGCTCGCCAAGCTGCCCGAGCAACTGCAGGAATTGATCGCGCGGTCGATGGCGCTGCAGGCGAAAGTTCGCCGCCTCGACGTTTCCATCCATGCCTCGACTACCGAGCGTGCTGCGATCGGCAATCCGCTGGTACCGCAGATGAACCGCCTCAAGGCCGCGTTCGAGCGCTGAATTCTGTCATTCCGGGGCGGGAGCAGCGTCAGCTGCGAGCGAACCCGGAATCCCGAGATGCTCAACTATCCCGGGATTCCGGGTCTGCACTCCAGCCGACTTTGCCGGCCTGAAGCGCATCCTCAGACACGCCAATTGGCGTGTCGGGGAATGACAAACTGTTAGCAAACACGCTCCCGAAAATGCGCTAAGTATGCGCGTGCGGCACGGGGGCAGATGAGATGGCAGCAGATATCAGGGCGTTGACCGGGGTCCGCGGCGTCGCCGCGGCCGTTATTGTCGTCTACCATTTCGGCGATGTTCAGCTCGCCACCGGCGGCACCGCTTCCTATTTCCGGATACCTTTCGGCTACCTGCTGGTCGACCTGTTCTTCATGCTCAGCGGCTACGTGATGGCGCTGACCTACCGGGACGCCTTCGACCATCTCACCCCAGGTAAATTCGCGACCTTCATGCTGAAGCGTGTGGCGCGGCTGTATCCCGCTTATTTCGTCATCGGTCTGTTCTACGTGGCCAAGATGGCGGCCGGCCTGTCCGGCGACAAACTGGAGATGTATTCAGCGTGGGACGTGGTCGGCAATCTGCTGATGATGACCGGCTGGGGATTTTACATCTATCCGGTGATCGGCGTGGCCTGGGCGGCGAGCGCCGAGATGGGCTCGTATCTGCTGCTGCCGATCCTGATGGCCTTCACGCTGCGCAAGAGCGCGCTGACGGCCGGCCTCTCCGTGCTCGCGGCATTCATTGCGATCTATGCGGTCAGCATCAGCGGCCGCGGCACGGGCGGCTCGCTCGACGTGGTCAATGGCAATTCGTTCTATCCGCTGCTGCGCGCCGTCGCCGGCTTCACGCTGGGGTTGGCGATCTTCCGCTTTGCCGGCGTGATCGACCGGCTCTCGATGGCGATGCAGGACGCGCTGGTGATCGGCATTCTCGTCGCGATGTTCGCGGTGGGCGTATTTAGCCACAGCGACCTGCCGCTGTACCTGCTGTTCATCCCGCTGGTGGCAGTGCTGTCGCGCGACGGCCGGCTGGCGCAGGTGCTGTTCGGCAACGCGCTGGTCTACCGGCTCGGGATCATCTCCTATTCGATCTACCTGATCCATCCGCTGTTCGTGAGTTTTGCCGTCCGCACCTGGCGGCATTTTGGCGAGACCGAAGCGGTCTATGTCGCCGCGGCCTGCGCTTGCTTCGCCGCGATCTGGCTGCTGTCGGAGCTGAGCTATCGTTGCGTCGAAATGCCCGGCCGCAAGGCCATCGTCGAATGGTTCGGCCCGAAGCCGGAGCATGCCCCGGCGCGAAGCGCATCCTGACACCGCCAAACGAAAAACGCCCCGCGAAAGCGAGGCGTTTTGTGTGTCGTCAGTCGGACGAGCCCCAAAAGGCTCAGTCTTCCTTCTTGAGGAATCCCGAAAACTTCTTCTGGAAGCGCGAGACGCGGCCGCCGCGGTCGAGCATCTGCGCGGTACCGCCGGTCCAGGCCGGGTGGGTCTTGGCGTCGATGTCGAGGTTCAGCTTGTCGCCTTCCTTGCCCCAGGTGGAGCGGGTCTGGAACTCGGTCCCGTCGGTCATAACGACCGTAATCATATGATAATCCGGGTGAACTTCGGCTTTCATGGCAATTCCTTCGGCGCGCTGGCGCCTGCATCACGGCGTATGAGGGGCGGATTTGGCCGCTCTATATCGCAGGAATGCCGCCAAGACAAGGACTCCAGCTCATTTGCCAGCAGGGGTTTGGGGGCCTATCTGAGGCGGGCGAAGAGGATGGTCTTGAATCATGAGTGCAGTCGAACGGCTTGAAACCCCCCGCGGCCCGAATCCGCCGCCTCCGCAGCCGGATCCTGTGCTCCCTGAGCCGTCCTTGGTCGATGCCGTGGTGGACGTCCCGGCGCCCAGCCGTGCCAAATTGCGGCCGCTGCTGGCACTGGCGCCCTATGTGGCCCGCTACCGCGGCCGGGTGGTGATGGCCCTGATCTCGCTGACCATCGCGGCGCTGACCACCCTGATCGTGCCGGTGGCAGTGCGTCGGATGATCGACTTCGGCTTCAGCCCCGAAGGCATCGCCATGATCAACAGCTATTTCAGCGTGATGATCGCGGTGGTCGCCGTGCTCGCCGGCGCCAGCGCCGCGCGTTATTACCTGGTCATGACCATCGGCGAGCGGATCGTCGCCGATCTCCGCCGCGACGTGTTCGTGCATCTCACAGCACTTTCGCCGGCATTCTTCGATTCGGCGCGATCGGGCGAGCTGGTGTCGCGGTTGACTGCCGATACCACCCAGATCAAGTCCGCGGTCGGCGCGTCGGTCTCGATCGCGCTGCGCAACGTCGTGCTGTTCCTCGGCGCCGCCACGATGATGGTGATCTCCAGCCCGAAGCTGTCGGGCTTCGTGTTGGCGGCGATCCCGCTGATCGTGATTCCCCTGGTGGCGTTTGGGCGCTGGGTGCGGCGTCTGTCGCGCAATGCGCAGGACACCCTGGCGGAAGCCTCCGCCTATGCCGGCGAGCTGGTCGGCGCGATCCGCACCGTGCAGGCCTATACCAACGAGCACCTCGCCAATGCCCGCTTCGGCGGCGAGGTCGAGCAGGCCTATGAAGCCGCGCGCGGCTCGACCCGCGCCCGCGCGGTGCTGACCGCGATCATCATCTTCATCGTCTTCTCCAGCGTGGTCGGCATCCTCTGGGTCGGCTCCCATGACGTGCTCACCGGTGCGCTGACGCCGGGCCGGCTCGGCCAGTTCGTGCTGTATGCAGCATTTGCGGCCTCCAGCCTCGGCCAGCTCAGCGAAGTGTGGGGCGAGGTTTCGGCCGCGTCCGGCGCGGCCGAGCGGCTGTTCGAGATCCTCCACGTCAAGTCCGCCATCGTCGCTCCCGCCGTGCCGCGTGCGCTGCCGACGCCGGCGCGCGGCGATGTCGCGTTCGACAATGTCAGTTTTGCCTATCCGACCCGGCCGGACATCCTGTCGGCCGACAGTGTCTCGTTGTCGGTGAAGTCAGGCGAGAAGGTCGCCATCGTCGGCCCGTCCGGTGCCGGCAAGAGCACGCTGTTTCATCTGTTGTTGCGGTTCTATGATCCGAAGAGCGGCGTGATCTCGTTCGACGGCGTGCCGATCCGCGACGCCGATCCGCGCGACCTGCGCAAGCGCGTCGCACTGGTGCCGCAGGATTCCGTGGTGTTCGCCGCCACCGCGCGGGAAAACATCCGCTTTGGCCGGCCCGACGCCACCGACGCTGAGGTCGAACACGCCGCCAGCCTCGCCCACGCCACCGAATTCATCCGCCGCCTGCCGGATGGCTTTGAAGCCCAGCTTGGTGAGCGCGGCGTCACGCTATCCGGCGGCCAGCGTCAGCGCATCGCGATTGCCCGCGCGATCCTGCGCGATGCGCCCTTGCTGCTGCTCGATGAAGCTACCTCGGCACTCGATGCCGAATCCGAAACCCTGGTGCAGACCGCGCTGGAAGAACTGATGCGCCACCGCACCACGCTGGTGATCGCACATCGTCTGGCCACCGTATTGTCCTGCGATCGCATCCTCGTCATGGAGCACGGCCGCATCGTCGAGCAGGGCACCCATGCCTCGCTGGTCGCCGCGAACGGGCTGTATGCGCGGCTGGCAAGGCTGCAGTTCGGGGTGTGAGTGTTTTGTCGTCATTGCGAGCTCTGACAAAGTTGGCGTTGCCAACTTTGTCCTGAGCGAAGCAATCCAGAGGCTACGAGCGAATGCTGGATTGCTTCGTCGCAAGAGCTCCTCGCAATGACGCGTTAAGCTCTCCACGCCATCAACAGCACCGTACGTCCTGACGAATTCACTTCGTCGCCGTCGTGTGCAAATCCGTTGCGCTCGTAAAAGCGGATGGCGCGGAAATTGTCGGCGTTGACCTTGAGGGTCACGCCATCGGGCGACAGGCGTTTGGCCTCGGATACCAGCGCATTCCCGAGGTCCGTGCCCCATTGCGCGGGGCTGACCACCAGCTGATCCAGATAACCGCCACCATCGATGGTCACAAAACCGATCAGCGCATCATCCTGTTCGGCAATCACGATCTGCGCCACCGGCACCAGCTCGTTGCGCCAGCGCTCGCGCCACCAGTCGACGCGGGCGGCAAAGTTGATCGAGGGATAGGCCTGCCGCCAGGTCTCCAGCCACAATGCGATCGCAGCGTCTTCATCGCTGGTGCGATAGGGCCTTAACTGAAACGCCGGTGCCATCGCGCTCAGCGTTCCGTCAGCTTCAGTTCGATGCGGCGGTTACGCTTGTAGGCGTCTTCGGTCGCTGCCGTATCGAGCGGCTGGAATTCGGCGAAGCCGGCGGCGACAAGCCGCTGCGCGGGCACACCGAGCGAGATCAGATACTGCACCACCGAAATCGCGCGGGCCGACGACAACTCCCAGTTCGACTTGAACAGCGGACTGTTGATGATCGGGCGGACGTCGGTATGACCGTCGACCCGCAGCACCCAGGCGATCTCGCTGGGGATCTGCTTGTCGAGGTCGATCAGCGCGCTGGCGAGCTTGTCCAGCTCGGCACGGCCCTCCGGCAGCAGCAACGCTTGTCCGGTGTCGAAGAACACTTCGGACTGGAACACGAAACGGTCGCCAACGATGCGGATGTCCGGGCGGTTACCGAGGATCGCGCGCAACCGGCCGAAGAATTCGGAGCGATAGCGCGACAATTCCTGCACCCGCTGCGCCAGCGCGACATTGAGGCGCTGGCCGAGATCGACGATCCGGCCCTGGGATTCCTTGTCGCGCTTCTCGGAGGCATCGAGGGCTTCTTCGAGCGCGGCGAGCTGGCGGCGCAGCGCACTGATCTGCTGGTTCAGCACCTCGACCTGCGCCAGCGCGCGGGCCGACAGTTGCTTCTCGGAATCCAGGGCCTTGTTGAGTTCCCCGGCGCGGCCGGCGGCATCGCTGCCGGCGCCGGCGAGGCCGTCATAGAGGCCCTTGACGCGATCGCGCTCGGCCTCGGCGGAGGCGAGGCCGGCGCGCATCTGCGACAACTGGTCGTCGAGGTTGAGCTTGCTGAGTTTTTCCAGCGACAGCAGGTCGGCCAACTGCGCCAGCTTGGCGTTGAGCTGCTCCAGCGCCTTGTCCTTGCCGGTGACCTCCTGCGACAGGAAGAACTGCACCACCAGAAAGATCGACAGCAGGAACACGATGGCCAGCACCAGCGTCGACAGCGCGTCGACGAAGCCCGGCCAGTAGTTGAACTCGGAGGAACCGCGGCGTCCGCGTGCGAGAGCCATTAAATTTTCTCCAGGATCAGGAGGCACCGTGTCCCGGACGCGGTGCGGCATTCTTTATGCCGCTCCGCAGATCCGGGACCCACAGCAACGCAAGCAAACGATGGGCCCCGGATCGGCAGCGCACCACGCTGCCTAACGATGCTTCGCATCGTCAGGAGCAGCGCGTTGCGCCGCATCCGGGGCACGAGGCCGTGCACTAGTTTTTCTCAGGCTGGCGCGCGATGCGCTCGAGCAGTTTCTTGATCTCGCGGTTCTGCTCGCCCTGGCCGTCGGCCCATTCGCGGATCATTTCCTGCTCGCTGCGCATATGCGCGACGAGGCTCTGAATGGCATCGGCGAGGTTGGCCATGGCGGTGGTGGTGCCGCGGTTGTTGCCGCCTTCTTCCATGGTGGTGCGCAGCCGCTCGATGGCGTTCTGCAGGTCGCCCGACGCGCCGGCGGCGCTCTCGCCGGAATATTCCCGCACGGTGGAGGCGAGCCAGTCTTCGAGGTCGGTATAGAACCGGTTCTGCGCCTGGCTGGACTGCAGATCGAGGAAACCGAGGATCAGCGATCCCGCCAGACCGAACAGCGACGACGAGAACGAAATGCCCATGCCGCCCAAGGGAGCCGCAAGGCCTTCCTTCAGCGTGTCGAACAGCGAGCCGGCATCGCCGCCGACCTTCAGCCCCTCGATCACCTTGCCGACCGAACCGACGGTCTCGATCAGGCCCCAGAAGGTGCCGAGCAGGCCGAGGAACACCAGGAGGCCGGTCATGTAGCGCGAGATGTCGCGGGCCTCATCGAGCCGCGTGGCGATCGAATCCAGGAGATGCCGCATGGTCTGCTGCGAGATCGACATCCGCCCGGTGCGCTCGCCGCCGAGGATCGCCGCCATCGGCGCCAGCAGAGTGGGCCGGCGGTCCAGCGCCAGACCAGGGTCGGAGATCCGGAAGTTATTGACCCAGGAGACTTCGGGATAGAGCCGGATCACCTGCCGGAACGACAGGATGGTGCCGATGAACAGCACCGCGCCGATCAGCGCGTTGAGCCCGGGATTTGCGAAGAAGGCGACGATGATCTGCTTGTAGAGCACCGTCAGCACGAGGCCGCAGAGCACCAGAAACACCAGCATCCGTACCAGGAAAATTCGGGGCGATGACAGTTTGGTCAGTTCGATCTCCATCGCGGAGCGGGAAGAAGAGCCTGGCGCCATGGTGGGTTCATCTGTGTGCGAGGGGAAACTCAGATGCGCAATATGGCACAGCCCGGCGACAAAAAAAGATCGGAGTGCGCCGGTTTCGGGCGGACCACAGGGGAATTTCGGCCTGAAACCGGCTTGAACTGCAGCGAATTTAGGACGTTGCTTCGTCATGGACATCCTGCGCATCGCTCCGGCGCCTGGCTTTTCGACCGCGCCGACAAGGAAGACAGGATCGCGAGGCATTCCCCTTCACCTTCACCGACGGGGCGATGCCGATCATCGTTTGATGTTCGAGATCGAAAAGAAATGACGCTGTGCTGCGGATGCGGCGCTGGCGCTGGTTCGTCTTGGCCATGGCCGGGCCTGCTCGGTTAGGCCGATGGCAGCGAGCGCGGTGGCTGTCATTATCGCATGACTGCTATCAGGCCGTGTTAATGGACTCACGTTCGCGTGAGGCGTGGGAACTCGTTGTGATTTCAATGCGGTAATGGCGTGTGGCATTGCGCCGCCACGAAATGTGTTGCGCTGCAGCGCCGCTGAATTACCGTGAACTATCAAAGCGGTTCGAAATATCCGGGAAGTCGCGATGGGCATGTGCCCGGCGGCTCCGTTGATGCATGTGCGAATCCAGATTTGGGAATGATAGATTCAATGACGAGTTTCAACGCACGCTCTGCAGGTCTGGCGCTGCTGCTGGCTGGCCTCGCGCCGGTGCTCGCGGGGTGCAACGAGCCCAAGCAGGCCGTTGCGGCATCGTCACAGGCACCCGAGCCTGAAGTCAGCGTCGTTTCCGTCAAGCCGCAGGCGCGCTCGCTGGTGCGTGAATTGCCGGGCCGCATCGCGCCGACCCGCGTCGCCGACGTGCGCCCGCGCGTGTCAGGCATCGTCGTCGAGCGGCTGTTCCGCCAGGGTACCGAAGTGAGGGCCGGCGAGCCGCTGTATCGTATCGATCCGAAGCCGTTCGAGGTTGAACTGCTGTCCAGCGAAGCCGCGCTTGCGAAAGCCGCAGCCGCCTACGATCAGGCTGCGCAGCATGCGCGCCGCATTTCGACTCTTGCAGGTCAGAAGGCCGTCTCCGAAGCCGAGAACGAAAAGGCCGTCGGCGCCATGCGCCAGGCCGAAGCCGAGATCGCCGGCCGCAAGGCCGATGTCGCGCGCGCCAAACTCAATCTCGATTACGCGACCATTCGCGCGCCGATCAGCGGCATCATCGGTGCCGCGCTGGTCAGCGAAGGCGCGCTGGTGGTGCAGCACGAGAACATCAATCTGGCGACGATCCAGCAGCTCGATCCGATCTATGCCGATTTCACCCAGTCGGTGAGCGAGATGAACACGCTACGTCGTGCTTTCGACAGCGGCGACCTTGATCGCATCGCGCCGGGCGCCGCAAAAGTCCGGCTGGTGCTCGACGACGGCACGCTCTATCCGCTGCCGGGCAAGCTGCTGTTTTCGGAATCCAAGGTCGATACCTTCACCGGCCAGGTGACATTGCGCGGCGAGTTTCCCAATCCGAACCGCGAATTGCTGCCGGGCATGTATGTCCGCGTGCTGATCGAGCAGGGCATCGACACCGATTCGATCGCCGTGCCGCAACAGGCAGTGCAGCGTAACGGCGGCGGCGGCAGCGAGGTGTTCGTGGTCAAGGATGACGGTCACGTCGCCACCCAGGTGGTGCGGATGGGTGCGGTCCAGGATGGCCAGTGGTTCGTCACCGAAGGTCTGAAGGGCGGCGAGCGGGTCGTGGTCGAAGGTTTTCAGAAGTTTGCACCCGGCGACAAGGTCAAGCCGCTGGCATGGCCGGTGGCGGAAGCCGCTGCCAATGCCGCTGCAGGTGAGCAGCAGACGACGCAAGCGAAGCCCTGAGTATTGACCGATGCCAAGTTTTTTCATCGACAGGCCGATTTTCGCCTGGGTCGTCGCGCTGTTCATTTGTCTGTTCGGCGCCATCGCGATCCCGCAGCTGCCAATCGCGCAGTATCCGATCATTGCGCCGCCGTCGATTTCGATCAGCACCAGCTATCCCGGCGCGTCACCGGAAAATCTCTATAACAGCGTCACAAGGCTGATCGAGGAGGAGCTCAACGGCGCCGCCGGCATCCTGAATTTCGAATCCACCAGCGACTCCCTCGGCGCGGTGGAAATCATCGCCAACTTCGTGCCCGGTACCGATACCAGCCAGGCCTCGGTCGAAGTGCAGAACCGCCTCAAGCGCGTCGAGGCGCGCCTGCCGCGCGCCGTGATCCAGCAGGGTATCCTGGTCGAGGAAGCTTCCGCCGCGGTGTTACAGATCATCACCCTGCGTTCCACCGACGGTAGTCTCGACGAGGTCGGCCTCGGCGACTTCATGATCCGCAACGTCCTGGGCGAAGTCCGCCGCATCCCCGGCGTCGGCCGCGCCTCGCTGTATTCCACCGAGCGCTCGTTGCGGGTCTGGGTCGATCCCGCAAAACTGGTCGGCTACAATCTGACTTCCGACGACGTCAACAAGGCGATCACGGCGCAGAACGCCCAGGTGGCCTCCGGCAGCGTCGGCGCCGAGCCGAGCACCGCAACCACCAAGACGTCGTCGCTGGTGCTGGTGAAGGGCCAGCTTTCCACGCCGGAGGAGTTCGGCGCCGTCGTGCTGCGCGCCAATGCCGATGGCTCGACAGTGCGGCTGCGCGACGTGGCGCGGATCGAGGTCGGCGGCCTCAGCTACCAGTTCACCACGCGCCTCAACGGCAAGCCCACCGCGGGCCTGTCAGTGCTGATGTCGCCCAAGGGCAATGCGCTGGCCACCGCCAGCGCCATCGAAGCCAAGATGAAGGAGCTGTCGAACTTCTTCCCGGCCAATATCGCCTATGACATTCCCTACAACGTCACCCCCGTCGTCGAGGCCTCCATCGAGAAGGTTCTGATGACGCTGGTCGAGGCCATCGTGCTGGTCTTCATCGTGATGTTCCTGTTCCTGCAGAACATCCGTTACACCCTGATTCCGACCATCGTCGTTCCCGTGGCGCTGCTCGGCACCTGTTCGGCGCTGCTGCTGGCGGGCTATTCGATCAACATGCTGACCATGTTCGGCATGGTGCTGGCGGTGGGTATCCTGGTCGATGACGCCATCGTCGTGGTGGAGAACGTCGAGCGCATCATGAGCGAAGAGGGGCTTCCGCCGAAGGAAGCCACCCGCAAGGCGATGCATCAAATCTCGGGCGCCATCATCGGCATCACGCTGGTGATGATCGGCGTGTTCGTGCCGATGGCGTTCTTCCCGGGCTCGGTCGGCATCATCTATCGGCAATTCTCGGTGACGATGGTTGCGTCCATCGCCTTCTCGGCGCTGCTGGCGCTGTCGCTGACGCCGGCTCTGTGCGCCACCTTCCTGAAGCCCGTGAAGGCCGGCCACGGCCACGCCAAAAAGGGTGTGTTCGGCTGGTTCAACCGCAAGCTCGATGCCACCCGCGACGGCTATTCGAAGACGGTCGGCTGGTCGCTGAAGCGCACCGGGCGGCTGCTCGTCGTTTATGTCGCGCTGCTGGTAGGCCTCGGCTGGGGCTTCGTGCGGATGCCCGGCGGCTTCTTGCCGATCGACGATCAGGGCTTCATCACCACGGACGTGCAGACGCCGTCGGATTCCTCGTTCAGCCGCACGGAGAGCGCGATCGAGAAGGTCGAAGCCTATCTCGCGAAGCGTACCGGTATCGAGAACGTCGTGTTCCTCACCGGCTTCAGCTTTCTCGGCCAGGGCATGAATACCGCGCAGGCCTTCATCACCTTGAAGGACTGGGCCGATCGTCCGCCGCAGGATTCCGCTGCTGCTATCGTTGCTGACATCAACAAGGAATTGTCGTCGATCCGCGATGCGAAGATCTCCGCATTGCAGCCGCCGCCGATCGACAACCTCGGTAATTCCTCCGGCTTCAGCTTCCGCCTGCAGGATCGTGGCCAGAAAGGCTTTCCGGCGCTCATGTCTGCCTCCGACAAGCTGATTGCGGACGCCAATGCCAGCCCGGTGCTGCAGAAGGTCTATGTCGAAGGCCTGCCGCCAGCGCCGATCGTCAACCTGATGATCGATCGCGAAAAGGCCGGTGCCTTCGGCGTCACCTTCGAGGACATCAACGCGACGATCTCGACCAATCTCGGCTCGAACTACATCAACGACTTCCCGAACCGTGGCCGCATGCAGCGTGTGGTGGTGCAGTCGGAAGCCGCGAACCGGATGAACGCCAGCGACATCCTGAACTACAACGTCAAGAACAGCCGCGGGCAGCTGGTGCCGTTCTCGTCTTTCGCCACGGTGGAATGGGCGAAGGGGCCGACGCAAATCGCTGGCTTCAACTTCTATCCGGCGGTCCGCATCTCCGGCGAGGCGCGACCCGGCTACACTTCTGGCGACGCCATCGCGGAGATGGAGCGGCTGGCGGGATTGCTGCCACGCGGCTTCGGCTACGAATGGACCGGGCAATCGCTGCAGGAAAAGCTTTCCGGCTCGCAGGCGCCGTTCCTGCTCGCGCTCTCGGCACTGGTGGTGTTCCTGGTTCTCGCCGCGCTCTATGAGAGCTGGACGATCCCGCTGGCGGTGCTGATGACGGTGCCGCTCGGCATTTGCGGCGCGGTGCTGGCGGCCTCATCGCGCGGCCTGCCGAACGACGTATACTTCACGGTGGGGCTGATCACCATCATCGGGCTCGCGGCCAAGGACGCGATCCTGATCATCGAATTTGCCAAGGATCTGCGTGCGCAGGGCAAGTCGCTGGTGGATGCGACGATGGAAGCCTGCTTCCTGCGCTTCCGCCCGATCCTGATGACAGGCCTCGCCTTCATCTGCGGCGTGCTGCCGATGGTGTTCGCCAACGGCGCCGGCGGCCAGAGCCAGCAGGCACTCGGCACGTCAGTCACCGGCGGCATGGTCGCGGTGGTGATTCTGGCGCTGCTGATGGTGCCGGTGTTCTTCGTGGCGGTCCAGCGGCTGTTCTCGCCGGACAAGGAAACAAAGGCGGAAGAAGCGAAGCAGGGCGAAGCCACGGGCTCGTCTTCAACCGCGCATTCGTAGAAATTCCTGTGTTTCCGGACGCTGCGCAGCGCGTCGCTCTTGCGTGATGCGTTGCCGATCGGGGACACGAGGTCTGAAAGCAACGCGCGGTCCGGAATATGTTATCACGTCGCTATCGCGCGTGACTTGACCACGGCCTGGTGCGATCGCGCCACGCGCCGGCGACCGCAATTATTAACTCTTGTTTAGTTAGCACGCGTGATGCGTTCACGCGCTGATCTCATTCGCGCACATTCAGGTTACTTCGGAACGTTTGGCTTGCCGCGGCATATCCCCGACATACTTCTGCCGCGGCGCAGCAATGGAAGTTAGCGCTGACAAGTCTTCGCTGCTGCCGGATTTCCCTTTGACGGAGCAAGCCCATGATCTCGTTCACTCCTGCCGTGCAGGTCGTCGCCAGTATTGTCGTGTTGAACATCGCGATCGCCAATGCGAATGCGCAAACCCTTTTGCCTACCGCTCTGCCGGCGCCCGTCGGGCACGCGCAACCGTATGCACCGGCATTCTCGCCGCATTCATCGGCGGATGACGAAGAGCAGAAGCGGCTTTCGAACTTCGACGCCGAGCAGCACAAGCTGGACGAAATGCTCGACAAGAAACTCAACATTTGCCGCTGCTGATCCGCGGTCATTGCTGGCTGGAGCATCAGCATGGGTATCGTTCGTTTTGCGCTGAGATTTCCTCATACCTTCTACGTGGTCGCGGCCCTGATCCTGTTTCTCGGGATCGCGGCCATCCGCGAGATGCCGACCGACATCTTCCCGGAGATCAGGATTCCAGTGGTCACGGTGATCTGGAGCTATACCGGCTTGAGCACGCCGGAGATGGAGAGCCGGGTCAGTACCTACAGCCAGTACTCGATCAGCGCCAACGTCAACAATATCAAGAACATCGAAGCGCAGACCATGAATGGCCTGTCGATCCAGAAGATCTACTTCCAGCCGGACGTCAATCTCGACCTTGCCATCGCGCAGATCGTCTCGGCGACCAATGCGATCCGCGCGCTGATGCCGCCGGGAATTCAGCCGCCGATCGTCGTGCAATTCGACGCCTCGAGCGTTCCCGTGCTCCAGCTCAGTCTCAACTCGAATAATCTGAACGAGCAGCAGCTCTATGACTTCGGCATCTACCGGATCAGGCAGCAGCTGGCTCCGGTACCGGGCGTGACGCTGCCGACGCCGGCCGGCGGCAAGTACCGTCAGATCATGGTCGATATCGACCCGGACAAGCTGCTGTCGCGCGGATTGACGCCGCTTGATGTCGTCAATGCGGTCAACACGCAGAATCTGACGCTGCCGTCGGGGACCGTCAAGATCGGCAACTCCCAGTATGCCGTCCGGACCAACGCGACACCGGCGACCATCGCCGATCTCAACATGATCCCGGTCAAGTTCGTCAATGGAGCCACGATATTTCTGAAGGATGTGGCTCAGGTCCGCGATGGCGCGCAGGTGCAGCAGAATATCGTGCGCCAGGACGGCAAACGATCGGTACTGCTGAGCGTGATCAAGAACGGCAATGCCTCGACGCTGGCCGTCGTCAGCGGCGTGAAGCAGGCCCTGCAGGCCGCTCGCGCCGCCGCGCCTGCCGGACTGAGGATCAATGAACTGTTCGACCAGTCGGAATTCGTCACCAACTCGGTCAATGGCGTGCTGCGTGAAGGCGCCATCGCCGCGGGCCTCACCGCGCTGATGATCCTGATCTTCCTCGGGTCGTGGCGCTCGACGCTGGTGGTGATGATCTCGATTCCGCTGGCGATGTTGTCGTCGCTGATCATGCTTTATTTTCTCGGCGAGACGCTCAACACCATGACGCTCGGCGGCCTTGCGCTGGCGGTCGGCATTCTGGTCGACGACTCGACGGTGACCATCGAGAATACCCATCGCCTGCTCACGGAAGAGGGCATGCCGCTTTCCGAGGCGACGCTGCATGGCGCCGCGGGAATTGCCATTCCGACGCTGGTGTCGACGCTCGCCATCAGCTGCGTGTTCACCTCGGTGGTCTTCCTCGACGGCCCGGCGAAATACCTGTTCACTCCGCTTGGCCTCGCGGTGGTGTTCGCGATGCTCGCGTCCTACGGCTTGTCGCGAACGCTGACGCCGATCACGATCGGCCTGCTGCTGAAGGGCGAGCGTCATCACGGTCCCGATCACCAGCCATTGGATGGGGCGCAGCTTTGCCGCCTTCGAGCGCGGTTTCGAACGGCTGCGCAATGGCTATGTCGAACTGCTCAGGACGCTGCTCAACCGGCGCTTCATCGTGCCGGTGGTCGCCGCCACCATGCTCGGTCTCGGCGCAACCATGCTGGTCTTCGTCGGTCGCGACTTTTTCCCTCTCATTGATGGCGGACAGATCCAGCTCCATGCGCGCGCGCCGGCCGGAACCCGGATCGAAGCGACGGAGCGGATATTTCAGGCCGTGGAAGACAGGATTCGGGAGGTCATTCCGGCCAGTGAGCGGACGCTGATCGTCGACAATATCGGACTGCCGGCGCGCCCCTACAATCTGGCTTTCACGGACGGCTCGACCATCGGCGTCAACGACGGCGTCATCCTGGTGTCGCTCAAGGAGGGACACAAGCCGACCGCCGACTATGTTCGCACGCTGCGTCAGGTGCTGCCCGCGGCATTCCCCGAGGATACGTTCTATTTTCAGGCGGCTGACATCGTCACGCAGATCCTGAATTTCGGTCTGCCTGCGCAGATCGACATCAGGACCGCCGGCTACGGCACGAACAACGTGGAGGTGGCAAAGCAACTGCGACAACGGATTGCCGGCATTCCGGGCATCGTCGATGCGCATCTGCAGCAGGAAGTGGATGCGCCGGCCTTCTATGCGGAGATTGATCGGACGCGTGCGGCGCAGCTCGGCGTCAATGCCAGTACGGCGGCCACCAATGTCAATGTCAGTCTCAGCTCTTCGGTGCAGGTGTCGCCGAACTTCTGGACCGATCCTGCTTCGGGAATCCCCTATTATCTTGCGGTGCAGACCCCTGAATACCGGCTGGACTCGCTGAACGCGCTCAATAACACGCCGATATCCAGCACGATCACGGTCGGCGGCCAGCCGGTTCCGGGCATGCTCAGCAACATCGCGACGTTCAAGCGCGACACGACCATCACCAACGCCAACCAGGCGAATATCCAGCCGGTCTACGACGTCTATGCCAGCGTACAGGGCCGCGATCTCGGCGGCGTCGCCGCCGATGTCAACAAGGTCACCGCGGAGTTTCAGAAGCAGCTGGCGCCGGGCAATACGATCCAGGTGCTCGGCCAGATCCAGAGCATGAACGATTCATTCCGCAATCTCGGTATCGGATTGCTGTTTGCCGCGGTGTTCGTCTATCTGCTGATGGTGGTGAATTACCAGAATTTCGGCGATCCGTTCGTCGTGATGCTGGCGTTGCCGGCGACCCTGTGCGGCATCGTGACGATGCTGTTCATGACCGGCACCACGCTCAATGTGCCGTCATTGATGGGTGCCATCATGGCTGTCGGCGTCGCCTCCGCCAACTCAATCCTGCTGGTGACCTTCGCGCGCGAGCAGCAACTGGCTGGCCACTCCGCCTTCGAAGCCGCGATCAGTGCCGGGCACACCCGTATCCGTCCGGTGCTGATGACCGCGGCGGCGATGATCGCGGGCATGATTCCGATGGCGATCGGCAGCGCCGGCGAGGAGCAGAACGCGGCGCTCGCCCGCGCGGTCATCGGCGGGCTGCTGTTCGCGACGCCGACCACGTTGCTGATCGTCCCGTATCTGTTCGCCATGCTGCGCAAGGGCAACGACGGAATTCCTCACCATGGCGTATTCAAGGAAACCACAGAATGACCGACATTCGCGTGCTGCCGAAGAAGGCGAAGACTGATGATCCGTATGCCGCAGACACGGATCGCGTTGCGGACGCGCCACCGTACATCGCGGACATGCCGCAGCGACGTTCGTGGGGCGGCATGCTGCTGGGAGGGATCGTCGTACTGCTTCTCGGAGGCGGGCTTGGGTTCGGGGCGTGGCGTCACCATGAGGCCGATGTGGCGGTAGCCGCGGCTGCTGAACAGAGCCGGACGTTCGTTCCGAATGTGCGGGTGGCTGCTGTTCGCGCCAGCGGCAGCAAGTCGATGATCACCTTGCCGGCCACGACAACGGCGTTTGAGGCGGCCAACATCCTGGCGCGCACCAGCGGCTACGTCGAAAAGCGCTATGTGGACATCGGAGATCACGTCAAGGCCGGAGCCTTGCTGGCGGAGATCACCGCCCCGGAGCTTGATCACCAGATCACACAGGCCCAGGCCACCCTGACCCAGGATCAGGCCACCCTGCAGCAAACCCAGGCGAGCCGCGAGCTTGCCCAGGTAACCAATGCGCGCGATAGCAACCTCGTCAAGCAGGGATGGCTGACGCTGCAGCAGGGCGACAACGATCGGCTGACCCTTGCGTCCCAGCAGGCAGCTGTCGGCGTCGCGCAATCAAATATTGCGGCCCAGGAGGCGCAGATCCGGATTCTGCAGCAGGAAAAGGCCTATCAGAAAGTCGTGGCGCCGTTCGACGGCGTGGTCACCCAGCGCAACATCGACAATGGCAGCCTGGTGCAGTCGGGCTCGACGCTGATGTATACGCTGATGCAGAGCAACGTGATTCGCATTCAGCTCTTCGTGCCGCAGGACGAGGCTTTCGGCCTGGCGCCCGGAGTCGATGCCATGGTTCGTGTTCCCGAGATTCCCGGCCGCACGTTTCCCGGCAAGGTCACACGCATTGCCAATGCGCTGCAGCCGAACAGCCGGACGCTGCTGACGGAGATCGACGTTCCCAACCCCGACGGCGCTCTCAGCCCCGGTATCTACTGCACTGTCGAACTGGCGATCCCGCGCAAGACACCGTCGATGATCGTGCCTGCGGATGCCGTCATCTTCGACCAGAACGGCCTGCAGGTCGCGGTCGTCGAAGACGGCAAGGCTCGCTTGCAGAAGATCTCTATCGCCCGCGACTTCGGCAAGGAGGTCGAAGTACGCGAGGGCGTCAAGCCGGGCGATAAGGTGATTCTCAATCCGATGGTGGATCTGGCCGACGGCAGTAAGGTCTCGGCTCAGCAACAGCAGCAACCGAAACAAAGCTAGGTCGATGCGAAGTGGAAAGGTGAAGGCTCATTCTCTCGCCCTGACAGTCGCGCTGCTGCTGTTCGGCGGCCCCTGTGTGGCACAAGTGTCAACCATGGGCACCACGGCGATGGGGCTGCCCACGACGCCGGGGACCATCGTGTCATCGCCGCTTACCGGCCCGGGCCCGTTCTCGGCGCTCACCCAGCCAGGGGTGCCCGACACCACGCTGGCGCCCGTGCCTCTGGCGCTTGATCCAACCACGCCCGGGACCGTCGTGACCTGCTCCTCGTCAGCAGGCCAGGGCACCCCATCGACCCCTGCCGCGATGTCCACCATCGGCAACATGGCAGGCACGAGCATGTTTGCGGCGTCCGCAGCCAACAGCGGCAGCGCGACTGGCAGCGTGTCGCCGGCCAGCCCTCTGGGAGGTTCGACGATGAGCAGTACATGCAGTTCGACGCCGGGAGGTCTGCCGATCAACGGCGCCGCGCTGCCGCTCTCCACCCCGGTGATAGCCGGGGCCACGCCGGCTGGCTCGATTGAGGGGGCAATCATGGAGCTCGGAGGCAGCAGCCTCGATCCTGTAGCCACGGCACCGACACCGAACGCGTCGGCCTGCAGCGAAGGCGTGACGATGGATCTGGCAACGCCGGGCATGATGGCGCCGGCCAATGCCACCGGGGCCGCGGCAACGCCCGGCGTATCGCCGGCAGGCTGCTGAGCCAACGCGCCGCGAGCCCGATCCCGGTCGATCAGGCCAGCGGCTTGAGAATCCGTGTCAGCTCGCCATTCACATATTCATTGCCGCAAACGACGTTGCCGGTCTTCAACACGTCGCCGCCCTGGATATCGGCGACGGCGCCGCCGGCTTCGCGGATCAGCACAATGCCCGCCGCGATATCCCACGGCTGCAGGTTGCGCTCCCAGTAACCATCGAGACGGCCGGCTGCGACATATGCCAGATCCAGTGAGGCCGCACCGAAACGGCGAAGGCCCGCGACCTTCGGCTGCAGCGCGGCCATTTCCCGGCGCGACAATTCATGGTCGCCGCGGCCGATATGCGGCAGGCCGCAGGCGATGACGCAGTCGTGGAGCTGCTTGCGGCCGGCGACGCGCAGGCGGGTATCGTTGAGGAAGGCGCCGCTGCCCTTCTCTGCCATGTAGAGTTCGTCATTGGCGGGATTGTAGATCAGCCCGGCGATCGCGACGCCTTCGCGCAGCAGGCCGATCGACACCGCGAAATGCGGAATGCCGTGCAGGAAGTTGGTGGTGCCGTCGAGGGGATCGACGACCCAGGTATGGGTCTTGTCGGTGCCTTCGCGGTTGCCGCCTTCCTCGCCGAGGAAGCCGTAGCCGGGCCGTGCCTTGTTGAGGTCGGTGTAGAGCATCTCCTCGGCGCGCTTGTCGGCGAGGCTGACGAAATTCGCCGGACCTTTCATCGAGACCTGCAGGTTCTCGATTTCGCCGAGGTCGCGTTTGAGGCTGCGGCCGGCGCGGCGCGCGGCTTTCACCATGACGTTCATCAGGGCCGAATTGATCATGATTTCGCTCAAGACGACCTGGGCGTCAGGTCTGGATTAGGGTTTTGCGGGATTTGCTGGGGGATGGGTGCCCTGCGGGGCTGCGAAGGTCAAGGGCCGATCATTTCGGGGTGCCGAGCCATCTGCGCGCGGCGTCCTGGGCCTTGGCGCGGTCCTCCGGAGACGCCTGCGCCAGTGCCTCGTCGAGCATCAGATCGCCCTTGCCGGCGGTTTTCGCGACAATATGCCATTTCAGGCCTTCCAGCCTGTCGGACGCGTCGTTTCGCATCACCAGCACCCGCGCCAGGCGATTTTGCGCGATCGGGCTGTTTTGTTTGGAGGCCTTGCGCAGCAGCGCCACCGCCGCGGCCTCGTTCTTCGGTGTCCCGGTGCCGTTGTAGAGCGCGATGGCGTATTCGACCTCGGCATCGACATTGTCGGCCAGAGAGGCCGCCTGCAGCAGCCGCACCGCCTTGTCGATGCTCTTCTCGACGCCGGTGCCTTCCTTGTAGAACGTCGCCAGCGCGTATTGCGCCTCGGGGTTGCCGGCGTCGGCGGCAACGCGCAGCAGTTCGGCGGCGCGCTTGAGGTCCTGCGGGAAGGTCTGGCCGTCGAGATAGAGCAGCGCCAGATTATACGCCGCCTTGGGATTGCCGAGCTTGGCCGATGACGCCAGCCATTTGGCGGCTTCATCGCGATTGCCGGTTTTGCCGCGGTCCGACAGTCGCAGCATCGCCAGCGCAAACATGGCCTCGCGGTCGCCGCGCTCGGCAGCGCGCTGATACCACTCCGCTGCCTTGGCATAGTCGCGCTTGACGCCCATTGCATTGGCGTAGAGCTCGCCGAGCATGGTCATCGCCTTGGGATCGTTGTTGTCCTGCGCGCGCTTGCTGGCGAGGTCGAACGCGGTCTTGTACTGGCCGCGCTGATAGGCGCCGTAGACCAGATCGACATTGGGATCGTTCGGCGCGGGCGCAACTGGTGCCGCCGGTGCGGTAGCGGGCGTCGCCGGCTTCTTCGCCGCGACAGGCGCCTTTGCCGGAGCCTTCGGCGGCGCCGGCTTGCTTGCGTTGGGCGGTGTCTGCACGCTTGGCGGTGTCAGCGACATTTGCGCGGATGCGCAGCCTGCCCACGTCGCGCAGCCCGCGAGGATTGTGAGGAAACGCAGAATTTTCATTCCAGCGTCATTCCTGTTCGGCTTTGGCTTTTCCCGACATCGCGGCATGACCCTGCCTGATCGCGTGCTCGGCGTCCATCAGCGCTGCCGCCGGGCCGCGCGGATCGGCCCAGATGAAGTCGCCGACCAGCACGAAGTCGGCGCCCGCCGCCGCAAATTCGTGGGCTTCTTCCAGCGATGCCGCGAAGCCGACACAGGGCGGCTCGAACAGTTCGGCCCACCATTGCAACCGCTCGGCGATGGCTTCCACCGACGGCCGCTGGCCTTCTGCGTCCGGCTCGCCGAACAGCACGTAATCGACACCGGCTTCGCCCGCCGCCATGGAATCGTGGCGCGTCGACAGGCCGCCAACGCCGGCGATCCAGTCCGGTTTCAGCGAGGACATCGCGTCCTCCATCGCCTCGATGCCATCGACATGCGCGCCGTCGGCGCCCGCACGCGCAACCAGTTCGGCATGGCCATCGATCAGCAGCGCCGCGCCGCTGGGCTGGATCGCCGGCGCCAAAGCCTTGATGCGCGAGATCATGGTGCGCTGGTCGGTCGGCTTGAGCCGTACCAGCACCGCCGCGACATCTGCCTTCGCCAGCAACGCCGGCAGGCTGGCGACCAGCGCCGAGGGATCTTCCACGACCGGCGTAGCGAGATAGAGCCGCGGCGCGGGCGGCGGTGGAACAGGTTTCGAAGCCAAGACTATGCCGCCTTTTTTGTTTCTTGATCGGCCGTCCACTCGCCCTTGCTGGCGAGTGAATTCATCCGCGCGCGATGGGCGAAGGCCTGCTGGCCGGCGGCAACATTCTCGGCCTTGCCGGCCCACGCCTTTTGCGGCGCGGCCTGCAGCGCGCGGCCATAGGAGAAGGTCAGCGGCCACGGCAATCCGCCGATCCGGTGCATGGCGTCGAGATGCGCGGTGGCGTCTGTATCTGATTGTCCGCCGGACAGGAATGCGATGCCAGGCACCGCCGCTGGCACGCAGTTCTTCAGCATCCGCACGGTCTTCTCGGCGACTTCCTGTACGCTTGCTTGCGTCTTCGACTTCTTGCCGGAGATCGCCATGTTCGGCTTCAGGACCATGCCCTCCAGCGCGACGCGCTGGATCCGCAATTCCTGGAATGTCTTGTTGAGCACGCGCTGGGTGACCTCGACGCAGCGGTCGATGTCGTGATCGCCGTCCATCAGCACTTCCGGCTCGACGATGGGCACGATCTGCGCGGCCTGGCACAGCGCTGCGTAACGCGCCAGCGCATGCGCATTGACGGAGATCGCCGTCATGCTCGGGATGTCCTTGCCGATATCGATCACCGCGCGCCATTTCGCGAAGCGCGCGCCCTGCGCATAATACTTGGCAAGCCGCTCGGCGAGCTTGTCGAGGCCGGCGGTGATCAGTTCCCCCGGGCAATTCGGCAACGCCTGCGTGCCTTCGTCGACCTTGATGCCGGGAATGCATCCGGCCTGTTCGATCAGCTTCACCAATGGTGTGCCGTCCTTGGCATTTTGCCAGATCGTCTCGTCGTAGAGGATGACGCCGGAGATGTAGCTGCTCATCGCCTGTTTGGAGCGGAACAGCATTTCGCGATAGTCGCGGCGCGACTCTTCCGTGGACTCCACGCCGATCACGTCAAAACGCTTCTTGATGGTGCCCGAGGATTCGTCCGCGGCGAGGATACCCTTGCCGGGTGCCACCATGGCCAGAGCGACTTTGTTGAGATCGGCGAGGTTCATCGAAAGAGTCCTGAGTGGATGCTGCTCTTGAAGGCTAATGTAGACGGATGTCAGGCAAGTCCCGTGAAAATCGCAAATGCGCGGTCAACCCGTTCCAAATCAGTAGGAGCTAGACTTCCAAAGACGTCGCCTACCTTGGCCAGTGGCAGCGTAGCGCACTTGTCAGCCATAACCTGAGATCTGACTTGCAGGCCATTTCCAATTGTCGGTTCGACCAAAATACGAAAGGTCCGGGCCATGAGGACTTCGCTGCTTAATGGCAAGAAAGTGACGGAGTCCAGACCTTCGACCCAAGTTGCCTGAATAACGACCGCCGGTCGTGCCTTTTCATAAGCGCCCTGCATAACGACCGTCACCAAGTCGCCGCGCTTCACTTCCAGCCTTCGATTTCGATATTCGAAAGCTCTTCAAGGATAGCCTTTTCGTCGGCGCTGGCATTGATGATTGCTATGTCGCGCGCGACCTGTTCCTTGAATCCTGGCGCGTTGACGTCCGGGACCCAGATCGTCACCGGCTTCAGGCCGGCGGCCTTCATCTTTTCCCGGTGCTTCCGGACCCGCTTTGCTCCGTCGGTCACGGCGACCTCCATTTGTTACATGTAACATATGGCAGGCCGGTCATCCCTTCAAGAACGAAGCAAGGGCTCAGGCGACCTTCGCCGCCAGTTCCCCGGACGCATAGCGCTTGGCCATGTCCGCCGTGGTCAGCACGGTCTTGAACTTGCTGGCCTGGCCGGCGGTATTGAATTCCTGCAGGCGCTGCTTGCAGAGCTTCACCATCGCTTCCATTGCCGGCTTCAGATATTTGCGCGGATCGAATTCGCTGGGGTTTTCGCTGAGGATTTTGCGGATCTGCCCGGTCATTGCCATGCGGTTGTCGGTGTCGATGTTGATCTTGCGGACGCCGTGCTTGATGCCGCGCTGGATCTCGGACACCGGAACGCCCCAGGTCGGCTTCATCTCGCCGCCATAGGTGTTGATGATGTCCTGCAGGTCCTGCGGCACCGAGGAGGAGCCGTGCATCACCAGATGGGTGTTCGGCAGCTTGCGGTGGATTTCCTCGATCACGTTCATGGCGAGAATGTCGCCGTCCGGCTTGCGGGTGAACTTGTAGGCGCCGTGTGAAGTGCCCATCGCGATCGCCAGCGCATCGACCTGGGTCTCCTTGACGAATTTTACGGCCTCGTCGGGATTGGTCAGTAGCTGGTCGTGCGACAGCTGCCCCTCGGCGCCATGGCCGTCTTCCGCCTCGCCCATGCCGCTCTCCAGCGAGCCGAGCACGCCGAGTTCGCCTTCCACCGAAATGCCACCGAGATGCGCCATGTCGGTCACGGTCTTGGTGACGCCGACATTGTAGTCCCAGTCGGCGGCGGTCTTGCCGTCGGCCTTCAGCGAGCCGTCCATCATCACCGAGGTGAAGCCGGCCTGGATCGCGGTCATGCAAGTCGCTGGTCCATTGCCGTGATCGAGATGCACGCAGACCGGAATCTGCGGGTAGATCTCCGTCACCGCATCCATCATGTGCTTCAGCATGATGTCGTTGGCATAGGAGCGGGCGCCGCGCGAGGCCTGGATGATCACCGGCGCATCGACGCTGGAAGCAGCATCCATGATGGCCAGCGCCTGTTCCATGTTGTTGATATTGAAGGCCGGCACGCCGTAGTCGTGCTCGGCCGCATGATCGAGCAGTTGACGCAACGTGATGCGGGCCATGTGCTTTTCTCCATATTCTCGTAAGGACGACGACGGCGCGAGCCGGCGAATTGAAATCTTGACCTAGCGTAGCCGCAAAACATCGACTCCCGGAAGCGGTTTGCCTTCCATCCATTCCAGGAAGGCGCCACCCGCGGTCGAGATGTAGGAAAAATCATCGGCAACGCCAGCATGGTTCAGTGCCGCCACCGTATCGCCGCCGCCGGCGACGGAAGTCAGCTTGCGGGCTTTGGTGCGCGCAGCTGCATGCTTTGCTGCGCCCACGGTGCCACGGTCGAACGGCGTCAGCTCGAAGGCGCCGACCGGGCCGTTCCAGACCAATGTCGCGGCGTCGTCGATCGCGGCGTTGATCCGCACGATCGACTGCGGGCCGACGTCGAGGATCATGCCGTCTTCCGGGATCGCATCGAGGCCGTAAGCATGCGACGGCGTGTTGGCGGCGAAATGATATGCGACCACCGCGTCCACTGGCAGGATGATGGCACAGCCGGCAGCGTCGGCCTTGTCGATGATGCGCAGCGCAGTCGCGGCAAGATCTTTCTCGCACAGCGACTTGCCGACGCCGACGCCCTGAGCATGCAGGAAGGTGTTGGCCATGCCGCCGCCGATGACGAGCGCATCGACCTTGGTGACGAGGTTTTCCAAAAGGTCGATCTTGGACGAAACCTTGGCGCCGCCGACGACGGCGATCACCGGCCTGGTCGGCGCGTCCAGCGCCTTGCTGAGGGCGTCGAGCTCGGCCTGCATGGTGCGGCCGGCATAGGCGGGCAATGCGTGGCCGAGGCCTTCGGTGGAGGCGTGGGCGCGGTGCGCGGCGGAGAACGCGTCGTTGACCCAGATGTCGCCGAGCTTCGCCAGCTCAGCCACGAAGGCCGGATCGTTCTTCTCTTCGCCGGGATGGAAGCGCGTATTCTCGAGGCAAAGGATGTCGCCATCCTTCATCGCGGCGACAGCCTTGGTTGCGGCGTCGCCGACACAATCGTCGGCAAATGCCACCGGCTTGTTGAGGACGTCGGCGAGCGCGGCGGCCACCGGCTTCAGCGATTCCTTGGGATCGCGGCCCTTCGGCCGGCCGAAATGTGCGAGCAGGATCACTCTGCCGCCCTTGCCGGCGATCTCGATGATCCCCGGCGCGATGCGCTCCAGGCGCGTGGCATCGCTGACGCGGCCATTGTCCATGGGCACGTTGAGATCGACGCGCACGAGGACGCGTTTGCCCTTCACATCGACGTCGTCGAGGGTGTGGAATGTTTTGGTCATGGCGAGCCCCAAGTTAGTTACAGCTCATCCTCGCGACGCCTCGCTGCGCTCGGCTCCTCGGGATGAGGCGTTTCCCTCATGGCGAGAAGCGCGCTTTTCAGCGCGCGTCTCAAACCATGAGTATATGCGGTCGTCAGATCAGCTTGCCCATCGCCACGGCGGTGTCGGCCATGCGGTTGGAGAAGCCCCATTCGTTGTCGTACCAGCTGAGCACGCGGACCAGCGTTCCGCCCTGCACCTTGGTCTGGTCGAAGGCGAAGGTCGAGGAATGCGGATCATGGTTGAAGTCGATCGAGACGTTCGGATAGATCGTGGTGCCCAGAATGCCCTTCAGCTCGCCTTCGGCGGCGGCCTTGAACGCGGCGTTGATCTCTTCCTTCGTCGTCGCCTTCTTGGCGACGATCTTCAGATCGATCACCGAGACGTTCGGGGTAGGCACGCGGATCGAGACGCCGTCGAGCTTGCCGGCCAGTTCCGGCATCACCAGGCCGATCGCCTTGGCGGCACCGGTCGAGGTCGGGATCATCGACATCGCCGCGGCGCGGCCGCGATAGAGGTCGCTGTGCAGCGTGTCCAGCGTCGGCTGGTCGCCGGTATACGCGTGGATCGTGGTCATGAAGCCGGTTTCGATGCCGACCGCTTCGTTCAGCACTTTGGCGACCGGCGCCAGGCAGTTCGTGGTGCAGGAGCCATTCGAGACGACGAGATGTTCCTTGGTCAGCGTCTTGTGGTTGACGCCGTAGACGATGGTCGCATCGGCGCCGTCGGAGGGCGCCGACACCAGCACGCGCTTGGCGCCTGCGGTGAGATGCGACGTGGCTTTCGCCTTGGCGCTGAAGATGCCGGTGCATTCCAGCGCGATGTCGATGCCGAGATCCTTCCACGGCAGCGTGTTGGGATCGCGCACCGCGGTGACCTTGATCTTGCCGCGGCCGATGTCGATGGTGTCGCCATCGACTTTCACTTCGCCGGGGAAGCGGCCATGCACGGAGTCGAAGCGCAGCAGGTGGGCGTTGGTATCGACCGGGCCGAGATCATTGATGGCGACGACTTCGATGTCGGTGCGATTGGACTCATAGATCGCCCGCAGGACGTTGCGGCCGATGCGGCCAAACCCGTTGATCGAAACCCGGACTGCCATTCAACTTCTCCCTTAAAGGTTCAAGGTGCATTTGATGGGCATTACATGCCCTGAATGAGGCGCACTTGCAATGCGCCAAATTCATCAACGTTCCGATGGAGTTAAGCTGCGTTATGATGCCGCGTCGCGGCCTCCACAACAGCCTCGGCGGTGATGCCGAAATACTTGTAGAGTTCCTTGGCTGGCGCACTGGCACCGAATGTGCTCATGCCGATAAACGACCCCTCCGGCCCGATCACGGCATCCCAGCCGAACCGCACCGCGGCCTCGATCGCGATCTTGACGGGCGCCTCGCCGATAATGGCATGACGACGGTCGGCCGGCTGCTGCAGCAGCAGCTCAAGCGACGGCACGGACACCACGCGCGTCGCAATGCCGCGTTCTGCAAGTTGCTTCTGTGCGACGACGGCGATCTCGACCTCGGAACCCGAGGCAAAGAGCGACACATGGGCCTTGCCCTGCGCGGGGATCAGCTCGTAGGCGCCATGGCTGCACAGATTGTCCTCGTGATGAACGGTGCGCGCCGGCGTCAGGTTCTGCCGTGACAACGCCAGCACCGTCGGTCCGGTGGTGTTTTCCAGCGCGAGCTGCCAGCATTCCGCGGTCTCAACCGCATCCGCCGGGCGGAACACGCGCATGTTCGGCATCGCGCGCAGCGACGCCAGATGCTCCACCGGCTGGTGGGTCGGGCCGTCTTCGCCGAGTCCGATGGAATCGTGCGTCATGATGTAAACCACCGACACGTGGCACAGCGCCGCAATCCGCATCGAGGGGCGCGCATAATCCGTAAAGCACATGAAGGTGCCGCCGGCCGGCGCAAAGCCGCCATGCTGGGAAATGCCGTTCATCGCCGCAGCCATGCCCATCTCGCGGATGCCATAGTGGATGTAGCGACCGCTGAAATCGCCAGGCTTCACATCCTTGGCATTCTTGGTGCGGGTGTTGTTGGACGGCGTCAGATCGGCGGAGCCGAGCAGCAATTCCGGCATCACCGTGACCAGCGCCTCGAGCGCCAGTTCGCTGGCCTTGCGCGTCGCGATGGTCTGCGGCTCGTCAACCAGCTTCTGCTTCAGCTTGCGGATCGCGTCGGCGAGTGCCGCAGGACGCTTGCGGTCGATCACACGCCGCATGAATTCGCTGCGCTCGGCATCCGGCCGCGCATCGAAGCGCGCACGCCAGTCGGCATGGGCGCTGGCGCCCTGCTTGCCGACGCTGCGCCAGGCCTGCAACACGTCGTCGGGGACTTCGAACGGTCCGTAGTCCCAGCCCAGCGCCTTCTTGGCGCCGGCGAGTTCTTCGGCGCCAAGCGGCTCGCCGTGCGCCTTCGAGGTGCCCGCGCGGGTCGGCGCGCCGAAGCCGATGGTGGTCTTGCAGGCGATGAACGAGGGCCGATCCGAGGTCTGTGCCTGCTTGATCGCCGCGGCGATCGCGGTCTGGTCGTGACCATCGACATGCACGGCGTTCCAGCCATAGGCCTTGAAGCGCGCCACCTGGTCGACGCTGTCCGACAGTGACAGCGGGCCGTCGATGGAGATGCCGTTGTCGTCGTGGAGGAAGATCAGCTTCGAGAGCTTCAGGTGACCGGCGAGCGCCGCCGCCTCATGGCTGACGCCTTCCATCAGGTCGCCGTCGGAGCACAGCACGTAAGTATAGTGGTCGACGATGTCGCCATACTCGGCGGCCAGCAGCCGTTCGGCCAGCGCAGTTCCGACCGATGACGCGACGCCCTGGCCGAGCGGGCCGGTGGTGGTCTCGACGCCGGCCGTCATGAAGTTCTCGGGATGGCCGGGAGTCTTGGAATGCAACTGGCGGAAACTCTTGAGCTGGTCGAGCGTAATGTCTTCGTTGCCGGTCAGGTACAGCAGCGCATACAGCAGCATCGAACCATGTCCGGCCGACAGGATAAAGCGATCGCGATCCGGCCATCGGGGATCGGCTGCGTCGAATTTCAGAAATTGCGTGAACAGCACTGTGGCCATATCGGCTGCACCCATGGGCAAGCCAGGATGGCCGGATTTTGCCTTTTCGACACCATCCATGGCGAGCGCGCGAATCGCGTTGGCCATCTTCGAGTGATCAACCTGCGCCATGATCGTTTTTCCGCCTGTACTGAGGGTGGGACGTTCCGCGTCCGCTGAAAATGCGGCTTTGCAGCAAAGTCTGGTATGCCAGTGGAGAAATCGCTGGATAGCATCTGGTCCGTCGAGAGTCCAAGCCGGTTGGTCTTCGCCGTCCATTTTTATGGCCTTTGTGGTGCATAGCTTTTGAGCGGCGTTGCACTGGGCTCGCTTGCCACGTAAATTTGGCCGTCTAAAGGCTTGCCGAGCCGCAACTTTTACGCTCCGGCCGCTTTTGCACCCAAGGTCCGCGTACCCAGTATGATTGAACGACCCGCCCATCGCGCTGCCAGCCCGGATCCCGCTAATGGCGGGGCGGCGGAGATTGACGCGGCGACACGGCGGCTGATGGCGGCACTGGATGCGCTGGAGAGCGCCGTGGAGCGGCGGCGCGAGGCCGACCGCGACGAGGACGAGTTGGCAACGCGGATCCAGGCGCTGGGCGCCGACCGTTCGCGGCTTGCCGACGAACTCGACGGCACCTTGGTGAAATCGCGCAAGCTTGAGCGCGCCAATCGCGAAATCGCCGACAAGCTCGATGCGGCGATCGGCACCATCCGCGCCGTGCTCGATGCGGACAATCCTCATGAGTGAAGCCACATGAGCCACGTCAACGTCACCATCAATGGTCGACAGTACCGAATGGCCTGCGAAGAGGGCCAGGAGACAAGGTTGCTGCGGCTCGCCGAAAGCCTGGAATCCCGCGTCGAAAACCTGCGCGGCAAGTTCGGCGAGATCGGCGACGCCCGCCTCACGGTGATGGCAGCATTGACCGTGGCCGACGAACTGTTCGACGCCAATCAGCAGGTCCGCGCGCTGCAGGAAGAACTCGCAGCCCTGCGCGACGTCCGCGTCGCCGCCGCCGACCGTGCCCGCGCGACGCAGACCGCCGTGGCTGCCGCCCTGAACGTCGCCGCAGACCGCATCGAGAAAACCACGCAGGTCCTCAACCGCACCATCGGCGGCGGCGTGGCGATCGGGTAGGGCGGGCGAACCCTCTCGATTCGTCGTCCCGGACCAGTGAGCGCAGCGAACGCCGATCCGGGACGCCGTGAAAGCATTCCCTTTCCACTGGCGCAGCCCCCTCTTCGTCGTTACATTGTCCCTGCGAAGCTGTGTCGCGCGTCAGAAGCCATAATATCCCCGGGGCCTTATCGATCCTCACGGGAACTGTCCCTGACCAGGTCCGTGGACTTGGTCACATGGTGCCCACCTACTTTCGTAGGTGCTCCGGGATCGAGTGCTTCAACGGCCATCGCGGCTTCGCACTTTCTTTTTGTGCGCCCATCTCGTCATGGCCGGGCAAAAGCGTGTCTTCGCGCTTGCCGTCCCGGCTATCCACGTCTTTAGCTTTCCATGAAACAAACGGTGGATGCCCGGGACAAGCTTGGACGCGACGGTGGTGAGATGCTCGACCCTTCCTCAGACAAACCCACGCTTCGTATCGCCGCCCTCGAACGCCGCGCGGCGCTGTCGAGTGAGCACCGCGCCGCCGCCGCGCAGGCGATCGCGGCGCGCGCATTCCCCGTCTCCATCGCCCCCGGCGCCATCGTTGCCGGTTATCAGCCGATCCGTAGCGAGTTCGATCCGGTCCCACTGATGCAGGCGCTCGCGGCCCAGGGCGCGCAGCTCGCGCTGCCCGTCATCATCGCGCGCGACGAGCCGTTGATGTTTCGGGTCTGGTCCCCGGCCGACGATCTGGTCCGCGGTTCGCTCGGCATTCTCGAGCCACCGCCGGAGGCGCCGCAGCTGATGCCGGATATCGTGCTGGTGCCGCTCGCTGCCTTCGACCGCGCCGGCCATCGCATCGGTTATGGCGCCGGCCACTACGACCGCACTTTTGAGCAATTGCGCGCCGCAAAACCCTTCATCGCCGTCGGCGTCGCCTTCGACGTCCAGGAAATCGAGGCGATTCCGATGCAGCCGCACGACGTAAAGCTGGATTATGTGCTAACCGAAGCGCGAACGATCGATTTCCGGAGCATCTGATTTGCGCATTCTTTTCATCGGTGACGTGGTCGGCAAGACCGGTCGCCATGCCATCGCCGACCATTTGCCTGCTTGCGTGCGGGACTGGAAGCTCGATCTCGTCATCGTCAACGGCGAAAACGCTGCCGGCGGCTTCGGCATCACCGAAACGATCTACAATGATTTAATCGATGCGGGTGCTGACGCGGTGACGCTCGGCAACCACGCCTGGAATCAGAAAGAGGCGCTGGTGTTCATCGAACGCGCGCCGCGCCTGATCCGCCCGCTGAATTTCCCGCGCCACACGCCAGGCCGTGGCGCAGCCCTCATTGATACCAAGAACGGCGCCCGCGCGCTGGTCATCAACGCCATGGGCCGCGTCTTCATGGAGCCGCTCAACGATCCCTTCAGCGCCATCGGCAAGGAGATCGACGCCTGTCCGCTGATGGAAGCCGCCGACGCCATCGTGGTGGATTTCCACGGCGAGGCCTCGAGCGAGAAGCAGGGCATGGGTTTTTTCTGCGACGGCCGCGTTAGCCTCGTGGTCGGCACCCATACCCATGTGCCCACCGCCGATCACCAGATCCTGCCCGGCGGCACCGCCTACATGACCGACGCCGGCATGACCGGCGATTATGATTCCGTGATCGGCATGCACAAGGATGAGCCGCTGCGCCGCTTCGTCACCGGCATCCCCTCCGGCCGCTTCGAACCGGCAACCGGTCCGGCAACCATGAGCGGCGTCGCGGTGGAAACCGACGACAAGACCGGACTGGCGCTGCGCATCGCGCCGGTGCGGCTTGGCGGAAGGCTGGAGCAGGCGGTTCCGGGGTTTTGGGTGAGCTGACAGTTCTGCTGTAGCGCGAATGAAGCGAAGTGCAATCCGGGGGACTGAGGCGCGGAGGCCATTCGGTCCGGCTTCTATCGGCAAATAATGGTAGGCTATTCAAGTGGAAGGTCTCCTGTTGGCGTCAGGCGAGACCACATACTCTCGGGGAAGGAGATCTGAAGGAGGTTCGCGATGAAATCGCACAGGCTTCCCTTCGAGAACCGGTGGACCAACGGCGAGCGCGCATGGGAGTGGAATTGCGAGCTTGAGCGGTTGGGATTGATGAACGTACGGGCGATGTTCGCCGATCACGAAACCCATCATCCCGGCAGGCGCGCTGTCATATTTGATATTCCGACCGGATTCGTCCGGGACTGGCTTGCGTTCCATGACCGGCGCACGGCACGTCAGCAGTTTCTTTGGCGGACGACGGTGATTGCGCTGGTCCTTGTTGCTGCAACCGCCGCCGTGCTGGGCGTGCTGCGCGCGTGAGAAGGCGACGACCGCCTCGTGATCTGTGACCTGAAGCAGGGTTGTATCAGGGGGCGCCCCTGAGGCTGCGTGGACAGAGCTATAGTTTATATGCCGTCCGAAACCCGCCCCAGTGCCTTCCCTGCACGCGCACGGGAACGTCGATCTCGCGCATCATCACGGTCTGGCCGCCGCCCATGTCGCGGGCGTAGCTCTGGATCAGATAGGAGCGGGTGTTGCGGCCGGCGGCGAGGCCTGCGGGATCGTTGAAGATGCGGCGGTTGCGGCTGTGGGCCGTGTTCCAGGCGACGTCGCCTGGCCGCTGCGGCTTTGAATAGATGCTGTTATGCACCGGCAGATAGCCGTTGCGGTCGATCATGGCGGAGAACGCCATCCGCGAATCCTTCGCCAGAAACGCATCCTGGAATTCCGGCAGCGCACGATCCGCCCAGTTCAAAATCCTGGTGCGATGCTGCAGCGGGTTGGAGCCAGCGATCTCCACGTAATTTTCGTCGAACATGTCGTCGATGCTGATAGCGCCGGAGGCGAGGGCATCGGCAAATATCTTCGTCAGCGCGACGCCGGCATCGATCGCGCGGGTGACGAATTCGGTGTTCTCGTCGTGGATCGCCCAAAGGCGGTCTTCGATCCGGCTGACCAGTTTCGCACTCGGCACGACGAAGCTTGCCCGCGCGCCGGCTTTCGAATGCTCCGTCACGCGCAGCCGGCACGCGCCGATGTCGGTGAGGTCGGCGGCGATAATTTCATTTCGCGGCAGCGACGCTGCGTCCGGCCCGCCGATCAAGATTCCGTCCATGGAAATCTCATAGACTGGTGCGGCGAGCTTGCCGCCGCGGGTCTGAATTTCGATCTTCAAATGACACGGCAGCCGCTCGCGCTTGCGCTCGTCTTCGCGCTCGCCTTGGCGCAGCAACACCGCGCAGCGCGTCTTCAGCTTGGAGGCGAACATCGTCACCGCCTGGCCAGCCTGCGCGACGCTCTCGCCGTGCGCCGCGGCTTCCTTTGCCGCGCTGTCGATCTCCGCGGCGCTGTCGCCGACCGAGACGATGAACTGCGACGCCGAGGCGGCATTGCTGGACATGTCGCTGGTGGTGGCGTTCTGCTCGGCCACCGCACCGTTGACGTTGGCGAACACCGGACGGATCGCTTCGATCGCCGTGGAAATCCGGTGCACGGCATCGACCGAACTGGCTGCGTCCTTCTGCAGCGCGTCGATCTTGGTCTCGATCTCCTGGGTGGCATCCTGGGTCTGCACCGCCAGCGCCTTCACCTCGGTGGCGACCACCGCAAAGCCGCGGCCCGCCGAGCCGGCGCGTGCCGCCTCGATGGTGGCGTTCAGCGCCAGCATCGTGGTCTGCCGCGCGATCTGCGCGATCAGGTTGACGACATTGCCGATCGCTGCGGAGGATTCCCGGAGACGATCGACATTGACGCTGGCCTCATGGGCCGCAGCGCCGGCCTCGTCCGCCAGTTTGCTGGCGTTGCGGACCTGGGCGCCGATGCCTTCGGCGGAATGGGTGAACTTGTCGGCCGCCTGCGAGAAGGTGGTGGCGGTGGATTGCGCCGCGCTGGTGCGATCGGCCAGGGCATCGGTGCGGGCGCGGATGGTGGAGAGGGTGGTCGCGGTGGACTCGGCGCCGCCGGCGACGGAACTGGCTGCGCGCTCCAGTTGCCGGATCAGCGCGCCGAGTTCCAGTTCCAGCAGTTCGAGAATCTCGCGCGCCGAATCGGCCTCCGGCGCCGGCACTTCGGCCACGGTAACCGCCACAGGTGCCATGTCCGGCGCAGCCGGTTCCGGCGGCCGCTTGTGAAACAATCCGAAGGCCATGTTTTTTCTCGCGCTGCAATCTATGCGGGTATTCTTGCACCCCAGCGTGAAGTCATGGTTAACGATGGGCCCCGGTGGTGGTACCTGCCTGCCGGTGTCCGGTTCTATTTTTGATTTTGCCGGGCCTGCGGCCTATAACCCCGCGCCGCCGCCCCCTGACAGACCACGACGATTCCGAGAGAGACCGCATGGCCGGACATTCCCAATTCAAGAACATCATGCACCGCAAGGGCCGGCAGGATGCCCAGAAGTCGAAGCTGTTCAGTAAGCTGGCGCGTGAAATCACCGTCGCTGCCAAGCTCGGCACGCCCGATCCCTCGATGAACGCGCGGCTGCGCGCGGCTGTCATCGCGGCCCGCCAGGAAAACATGCCGAGAGACAATATCGAGCGCGCCATCAAGAAGGCGATCGGCAGCGAGGGCGAGAACTATGACGAGATCCGCTACGAGGGCTATGGCCCCGGCGGCGTCGCCGTGATCGTCCAGGCGCTCACCGACAATCGCAACCGCGCAGCCTCCGACATCCGCTCCTATTTCACCAAATCCGGCGGCAATCTCGGCGAGACCGGCTCGGTGTCCTTCATGTTCGACCACGTCGGCATCATCGAATACGACGCCGTCAAGGCGTCTGCCGACGACATGCTGGACGCCGCCATCGAGGCCGGCGCCGACGATGTCGTCTCCAGCGAGAACGGCCACGAGGTCTACGCCTCCAAGGAGACCTTTCGCGAGGTCGCCAAGGCGCTGGAGGCCAAATTCGGCGAAGCCCGCAAGTCCGAACTGACCTGGAAGCCGCAAAACACTGTGCCGGTGGACGACGAGACCGGCGAAAAGCTGCTGAAGCTGATCGATCTGCTCAACGAGCACGACGATGTCCAGAACGTCTACGCCAATTTCGAAGTCTCGGACGCGCTGATTGCGAAGATGGGCGGGTAGGCGGCCGTCGTTCCGGGGCGCGAGGGCGCAGCCCGAGCGAACCCGGAACCCGGAGCTGTTCTGAACATCTCCGGATTCCGGGTTCGCGCGCAGCTGTCGCTGCGCCCGCCCCGGAATGACGGTTTCCATTTTCGCCGTGCACATCCCTCTGTTTCTATTTCGTTCCTGCCTTTCCGGCAGTATCACTCGGTCATGACAAACATGCCGATTCGCTCCCCCGTTCGCATCCTGGGCATCGATCCGGGCCTGCGCCGCACCGGCTGGGGCGTGATCGAGATCGACGGCAACCGGCTGATCTATATCGGCTGCGGCTCGGTCGAACCGCCGGAAAGCCTGCCGCTGGCGAGTCGCCTGCTCGGCATCCATGAGGGCCTCGCCAAGGTGATGGGCGATTTCCAGCCGGCCGAATGCGCGGTCGAGCAGACCTTCGTCAACAAGGACGGCGTCGCCACGCTGAAGCTGGGGCAGGCGAGGGGCATCGCCATGATGACGCCGGCGATGTTCGGCATCGCCGTGGCCGAATATGCCCCCAACCAGGTCAAGAAGACCGTGGTGGGCGCAGGCCATGCCGACAAGAACCAGATCCAGATGATGCTGAAGATCCTGCTGCCGAAGGCCGAGCCGAAGTCAGCCGACGCCGCCGACGCGCTGGCCATCGCCATCACCCACGCCCATCACCGCCAGAGCACGCTGCTGCGGCTCAAGGTTGTTGGCGCGTGATCGGCAAACTGAAAGGCCTGATCGATAGCTACGGCGAGGACTACGTCATCCTCGACGTGCAGGGCGTCGGCTATCAGGTGCATTGCTCGGCGCGCACACTGCAGGCGCTGCCGGCGCCGGGCGACGCCGCCGTGCTGTCGATCGAGACCTATGTCCGCGAGGACGCGATCAAACTGTTCGGCTTCCGCAGCGATGGGGAACGCGAATGGTTTCGTCTCTTGCAGACCGTGCAGGGCGTCGGCGCCAAGGTCGCGCTCGCGGTGCTGAGCACGCTGCCGCCGGCCGATCTCGCCAATGCAATTGCGCTGCGCGACAAGGCCGCGGTGGCGCGCACGCCGGGTGTTGGCCCGAAGGTCGCCGAGCGCATCGTCAGCGAATTGAAGGACAAGGCGCCGGCCTTCGCGTCGGCCGATCCCGCGCTGGTGCATCTGTCGGGCGCGATCGATGACCACAGCGCACCGCGCCCTGTTTCGGACGCGATCTCCGCCCTGGTCAATCTCGGCTACGGCGCCCCGCAAGCCGCCGCCGCCATCGCCGGTGCCTCGCGCATTGCGGGCGAGGGCGCCGAGACCGCGCAACTGATCCGGCTGGGGCTGAAGGAACTGGCGAAGTGAGCGGCGAGATATCAGCGCCGGAAGTAAGCCCGGACCTATCGAACCCGAATGGCGATGAACCGCATCGGCGGCATCACCCGTTTTTCTACATTGGTGGGTCGTTCTTGAATGCCGTCGTATTCGCCGCCGTGGGCCCACTCGTCGGAGGGCCGATCTTCGCAGCGATAGGATTGGTCATGACGCCTCATTCAAATTCTTTGCAGGCAGGCTCAATTTCCGGATTTTTGACAGGACTGCTTGGGTACTTCTACCTTTTTTTCATTACGGTGCCCGTCAGTTATTATTTTTCTGCCTCAGCAGCTTTTGCAACCGGGGTAATCGTTGCGGTTCTCTCCATCTGGTTGACCTATAGTCGCTACCTGTATTTGGGAGCTGCAATAGCCGGAGGAATCGTATCCATCCTGCAAGTTTCCAGATCTCCGAAATTAGATGAAGACCCTGTTTCATTCTATGCTGCGGCAATTGCCGGCGCGCTGGCAGCCATAGTGTGCACGCGTGTCGCCAAATCTTTCCGTCTCGGTGTTGCAGCAGGAACAGAACCGGCCGATGGCCGCCTACCGGCAAAATGACATGAATCCGCCCTCCCGCCTGATCACCCCCGAGCGCCGCTCCGACGATGTCGGCGACACCGCGCTGCGGCCGCAGCTGTTGTCCGAATTCGTCGGCCAGCAGCAGGCCCGCGCCAATCTGCAGATCTTCATCGACGCCGCCCGCAAGCGCGGCGAGGCGCTGGATCACGTGCTGTTCGTTGGGCCCCCCGGCCTCGGCAAGACCACGCTGGCGCAGATCGTGGCGCGCGAACTTGGTGTCGGCTTTCGCGCCACATCAGGCCCGGTGATCGCCAAGGCCGGCGATCTCGCCGCACTTCTCACCAATCTCGAAGAGCGCGACGTGCTGTTCATCGACGAGATCCATCGTCTCAGTCCCGCGGTGGAGGAAGTGCTCTATCCGGCGATGGAGGACTTTCAGCTCGACCTGATCATCGGCGAAGGCCCGGCAGCGCGCTCAGTGAAGATCGAACTGGCGAAGTTCACCTTGGTCGGCGCGACGACCCGCGCGGGCCTGCTGACCAATCCGCTGCGCGACCGTTTCGGCATTCCTGTTCGCCTGAATTTCTACACCGTCGCCGAGCTGGAAAAGATCGTCACCCGTGGCGCCCGCGTGCTGGAGATCGGCATGACTGCGGACGGCGCCAACGAGATCGCTCGCCGCGCCCGCGGCACGCCGCGCATCGCCGGGCGGCTGTTGCGCCGGGTCCGCGACTTCGCCTCGGCCGCCGATGCCTCCGCGATCGACCGCGCCATCGCCGACCACGCGTTGAGCGCGCTGGAAGTCGACAGCGCCGGCCTCGACGCCATGGACCGCCGCTATCTCACCACCATCGCGATGAATTACGGCGGCGGCCCGGTCGGCGTCGAAACCATGGCCGCGGCGCTGTCGGAGCCGCGCGACGCCATCGAGGACATCATCGAGCCGTTCCTGATCCAGTGCGGCTACCTGCAACGCACCCCGCGCGGACGGCTGCTGACCTCGCACGCCTTCAAGCACCTCGGCCTCAACGAGCCGTCGCGCGATGCGAGCCAGATCGGGCTGTTCGGAGGGGACGGGGAGGAGTAGACTCGATCCTTCGGAAGTTCGTGCTATGATGTCAGGGCGAACGCTGGCGAAAATCCGAGGGATGCCGGATGAATACAACCGTCGTTGTAGATGGTGAGTTGCTCAATAAGGCGCGCGAATACAGCAGCCTGCAGGAGAACTCGGAGCTCGTTCAAGAAGCCTTGAGGGTTTTCATTCGTCGTGAAGCAGCCCGTCGACTCGCTGAGCTCGGCGGCACAATGCCAGACGCCGAGGCGCCACCGCGGCGCCGATGGGATCCATGATCCTCCCGGATACGTCGGTCTGGATCGACCACTTTCGCGGCGGTGAGAAGACGCTGGCGGGCCTCCTTCATCGCGAGGATCTGTTGTTGCATCCCTTCGTGATCGGTGAACTGGCGCTTGGTTATTTACCGAGGCTGCCCGATATCCTCGCGAGCCTGCAGATTCAATTGCAAGCACCTATCGTCGAGCCTGACGAAATACTCTCATTCATCAGGATGCATCGGCTGGCCGGCAGTGGTATCGGTTATGTAGACGTCCATCTGCTTGCGTCGATCAGCTCCATAACGAATGCGAGGCTCTGGACGTTCGACAAGCGTCTGCATGCAGTCGCGAACAAGCTTGCAATTGCGGCGTATCCCTAAGAGGAAATTGATAAGTAATGACCACCCATCTCGACGGCGCCATCGCCGACGGCCTGCATCGCATGCTGGTCCGGGTCTATTACGAAGACACCGATTTTTCCGGCATCGTCTATCATGCCAACTATTTGCGCTTCATGGAGCGCGGCCGGACCAACTATCTGCGGCTGCTCGGTGCCGACCAGCACGCGCTGTTCGCCGAGGCTGCCAGCGAGGCGCCGGGCTTCGCGTTCGTGGTGCGCTCGATGCAGCTCGAATTTCTCAAGCCGGCGCGGATGGATGACCTGCTGGAGATCATCACAAGACCGATCGACGTGAAGGGCGCCTCCATCATGCTCGGCCAGGAAGTGCGCCGTGGCGATCTGCTGCTGCTGCAAGCCAAGGTGAAAGTCGCGTTCGTCTCCGGCGGACAAGCCAAGCCGATCCCGAAGGCGCTGCGGATCGCGATGAAAGCGGATCAGGCGTGAGCGTCACGCAGCCGTGACCCCGGCAGCGTTGACTCTCTGTACTGATCGGTACAATCTTCGTGCGCTCGATCCGGAGCCGGAGATGAAAGTCATGTCGCGTCCGCCGCTGCCGCCGTTCACCCGTGAAACCGCCGCCCAGAAGGCCCGCATGGCGGAGGATGCGTGGAATTCGCGCGACCCGGTCAAAGTCTCGCTGGCCTATACCGAGGACAGCCGTTGGCGCAATCGCTCTGAATTCCTTGAAGGCCGCCCTGCGATCGTCGCGTTCCTCACCCGCAAATGGCAGAAGGAACACGAGTACCGCCTGATCAAGGATCTCTGGGCATTCGATCGCCAGTTCATCGCGGTGCGCTTCCAGTACGAGTGGCACGACGATGCCGGGCAGTGGTTCCGCTCCTACGGCAACGAACAATGGGAATTCGACGATGCCGGTCTGATGCGCCGCCGCGAGGCCAGCATCAACGATGTCGCCATCAAGGAGAGCGAGCGCCGTTTTCACTGGGCGGCGCCGGGCCCGCGGCCGGCGGATGTTCCGGGACTGGGCGAAAGCCCGTTCTGACGCTGCAATGAAGCTGCAATGAAAAAGACTGTCTCCGAACGTGCGGATATCTTGCCGGTTCTCGGCGAGGTCTTCCGCGCGCATGGATACGAGGGCGCGACGCTGGCGCTGATCTCCGAGGCGACCGGGCTCGGCAAGGGCAGCCTGTATCACTTCTTTCCCGGCGGCAAACAGCAGATGGCCAGCGAGGTCCTGGCCGAGATCGATGCCTGGTTCGAGGTCAATATCTTTGCGCCGCTGCGCAGCGCCGAGGATCCCGCGCGTGCGATTGTCGCCATGCTGAAGGGCACCGAGGACTATTTCCGCTCGGGCCGCCGCGTCTGCCTGGTCGGGGTGTTTGCGCTTGGCGCCGCGCGCGACAGCTTTGCCGCGCAGGTCAATGATTACTTCGCACGCTGGGGCGACGCGCTGGCGCTGCTGCTCGGGCGGTCGGGATTGAGCAGCAGCGTGGCACGGCAGCGATCCGAAGACGCGATGCTCAGCATTCAGGGCGCGCTGGTGCTGGCACGGGCGCGTGACGATGCCAAAATCTTCAGCCGCGCGATCACTGAACTGAAGACACGGTTGCTGGCGCCCTAGACTTCAACGAGGCGCCAGCAAGATTCGAGACGCGCGTTGTCACGCCGCCGCTTTGTGCCGCGCCACTTCCGCCTGATATAATTTGAACTCCTCGGCGATTGCCTTCGCCACGCTCGGGCGGGCGCGGTGGCGCTCGTAATAGGCCTTGATCGCTGGCCACTTCGCCAGATCGATCGGCGGTGTCGCCATGGTCCAGTTGATCACCGTGACCAGATAGGCGTCGGCGACGCTGAAGCGCTCCAGCAGGAATTCGCGGCCCTGCAGATGCTTCTCCAGGTAGTCCAGCCGCGATAGTCCCTTCTCCAGCGCCCAGGCCTTCATCTCCGCCGGAGCCTTGCGGTCGAGCAGCGGCACGAACAGCGCCTTGTGCAATTCGGTACCGATGAAGCACAGCCATTGCTGCAGCCGGCTGCGCTCGATGCCGGAGCCCGCAGCGATCACAGAGTCGGGAAAGCGATCGGCGACATATTGCAGGATCGCGGCGTTCTCGGTGAGCACCGTACCATCGTCGGTGCGCAGTGTCGGCACCAGTCCGAGCGGATTGACGGCGCGAAAATCCGAATCGTCGTTCAATACGCGTTTGGTTTTGGGATCGACCTCGAAGAACGTCGCCGCACCGCCGGCTTCATCGAGCACGATGCGGGTGGCCATCGAGCAGGCCAGCGGCGAAAAATATAGATCCATGGATGCCTCCTGGGTGTGCGACGCGTTGCATTCGCGCCGCGGGTTGATTTTCATACCGTCTCGCATAATATAAGTCTCGTCAAGGGAGTTATTGCGAGATGGTACAAAATAAGAAGCGACCTGCGGCGAAAGCCGGTGCCCCGGCTGAACCAAAACGTCGCGGCCGGCCCCGCGCCTATGAGCCGGAGGTCGCGCTGGGCCAGGCGCTGGCGCTGTTCCGCAAGGATGGCTTTGCCGCGACGTCGCTTGATGATCTCAGCGCCGCCACCGGGATGAACCGCCCGAGTCTGTACGGCGCGTTCGGCGACAAGCGCGAGCTCTACATCAAGGCCTACCAGCGCTACCGCGAAGACTACGGCGCAACGGTGGCCGAGATCTTCAAGACCGACCTGCCGATCCGCGAACGGCTGCGGCAAATCTACGATGCCGCGCTCGATATCTATCTGCTGGGCGGCGAGGGGCCGCGCGGCTGTTTCACCGTGATGACGGTGGCGTCGGATGCGATTGTCGATCCCGAGATTCGCGCCATGGTGCTGGAAGGATTTCAGGATCTCGACAAGGCGTTTGCGTGGTGTTTCCGGACCGCGGTGGAGAAAGGCGAGTTACCGAAGTCGGTCGATATCGCGGTTCTCGCGCAAATGGCGTCCGCAACGTTGTACTCCCTCGCCATCCGCGCCCGCGCCGGCATCCCGCGCAAGCAGCTGGAGGCGATCGTGAAGGGTGCCGTGGAGCTGCTGTGCGGCTCGAAGGCTGGCTAGCCGCCACCATATGCACGGCGCGCTCCCGCCCCCTTGCGGGGAGGTAGGGAGGGAACCGCGCGTCTCTGGCTCGGGCCTCCCATAAAAATTTCGGCTATCCTGTCGGGATCCCTGACGCCCGTTCGTCTTGAAACCAGAGGAGACCCCTTCGCATGCTCTACGCCATTCTCTGCTACCACGACGAAGCCGTAGTCGGCGCCTGGTCCAAGGACGAGGATGATGCCGTGCTGTCGAAGCTCGCCGTGGTCCACGGCAAGCTCGCCGCCCAGGGCAGGCTCGGGCCCGTCGCTCGGCTGCTGCCGACCACGGCGGCCACGACGCTGCGCAAGGACGATCCGCCGGTGGTGCTCGACGGGCCCTTCGCTGAAACGAAGGAACAGCTGCTCGGCTTCTATGTGGTGGAAGCCGCCGCGCTCGACGATGCGCTGGAGATCGCCAGGGATCTCGGCCGTGCCAATCCCGGCGGCGCCTATGAAATCCGTCCGATCGGCCTCTTCCATGGCGGGATGACCACGCCATGACCGATCTCGCCTGGATCGATGCAGCGCTGACCTCGGCGCGCCCCCAGGCGCTCGGTGCGCTCTTGCGTTACTTCCGCAATCTCGACACCGCAGAGGAGGCGTTTCAGAACGCCTGCCTGCGCGCGCTGAAGACCTGGCCGCAGAACGGCCCGCCGCGCGATGCCGCGGCGTGGCTGATCATGGTTGGCCGCAATGTCGCCATCGACGATCTCAGAAAGACCAGCAAGCACGACGCGCTGCCGGACGATGCCGCCATTTCCGATCTCGACGATGCTGAGAGCGAACTCGCCGAACGGCTCGATGGCTCGCATTATCGCGACGATATCCTGCGGCTCTTGTTCATCTGCTGCCATCCGCAATTGCCGGCGACGCAGCAGATCGCGCTGGCGCTGCGCATCGTCTCTGGCCTCAGCGTCAAGCAGATCGCCCGCGCGTTCCTGGTCAGCGACGCCGCCATGGAGCAGCGCATCACCCGTGCGAAAGCGGCGATCGCGAAAGCCGAGGTGCCGTTCGAGACCCCGGGCGCGCCGGAACGCAGCGAGCGGCTCGCCGCCGTCGCCGCGATGCTCTATCTGATCTTCAACGAAGGCTATTCCGCGTCAGGCGACAGCATCGACCTGCGCGCGCCGTTGTGCGAGGAGGCCATCCGCCTCGCGCGGCTGCTTTTAAAACTGTTCCCAAGCGAGCCGGAGATCATGGGTCTCGCGGCGCTGTTGCTGCTGCAGCACGCCCGTGCCGCCGCGCGCTTCGATGCCGATGCCGCTTTGGTGCTGCTCGACGATCAGGACCGCAGCCTGTGGAACGACAAGATGATCGCCGAGGGGCTGGCGCTGATCGACAAGGCGATGCGGCATCGTCGCACCGGGCCATATCAGATCCAGGCGGCAATCGCCGCGCTGCATGCCCGTGCCGCCAAGCCCGAAGATACCGACTGGGCGCAGATCGAACTGCTGTATGGCTCGCTGGAAATCCTGCAGCCTTCTCCGGTCGTCACGCTGAATCGCTCCGTCGCCGTTTCAAAAGTGCGCGGTCCGGAAGCCGCGCTGGAGATGATCGCGCCGCTGGCGTCGCGGCTGTCGAATTATTTTCATTTCTTCGGCGTGCAGGGCGCCTATCTGATGCAGCTCGGCCGCAACGACGAGGCCCGCATCGCCTTCAACCGCGCCATCGCGCTGGCCAACACCTCGGCGGAGGCGGCGCATATCCGCATGCATCTGGATCGGTTGATGAGCGACAGCACCTTGAAGATCGGTTGAGCGAAACGTTTTCTTGCCAAGCATGGGTTATTTCAAAACAACGAGGCATTCATGTTTGAAACCATCGTCATCGTCGCCGTCATTCTGGCTATCGCGATTGCCGCGGTCCTTATTCTCGCCACGACCAAGCCCGATATTTTCCGTGTCGAGCGCACGATCAGCATCGAGGCACCGCCGCAGGCGATCTTTCCGCTGATCAATGATTTTCACCAATGGGCGGCGTGGTCGCCTTATGAAGTGAAGGATCCCGCCATGACGCGCACCTTCAGCGGCGCCGACAGCGGCAAGGGCTCAGTCTATGCGTGGGACGGCAACAAGAATGTCGGTTCCGGCCGGATGGAAATCACCGAGGCTGCGGCGCCCGGCAAGGTCGCGATCAAGCTCGATTTCTTCAAGCCGTTTGAAGGGCATAACACCGCGGAATTCACGATGGCGCCGCAGGGTGAATTCACCACCGTCACATGGCTGATGTACGGTCCTTGTCCGTTCATGGCGAAGATCATGCACGTGTTCATGAACATGGATCGCATGGTCGGCAAGGATTTCGCCGTCGGTCTCGCTAATCTGAAATCCATTACCGAAAAATAAGGTATCGGGTCAACCAAGGAGGAAGCGATGCAGGTCAATCCCTATCTGTTCTACAACGGCAATTGCGAAGAAGCGTTCAAATATTACGAGAAGGCGATCGGCGCCAAGATCGAGGTGCTGATGGTCCATGAGGGCTCGCCTGCGGCGGAGCACACGCCGCCGGAGTGGATGAAGAAAATTCTGCACGGCAAGATCACCGTCGATGGCGAGGTGATCATGGGGTCGGACGCACCTCCCGGCAGTTTCCATCAGCCGCAGGGGTTTTCGGTCACCCTGACGGTCGACGAGCTTGCGGAGGCCGAGCGCAAGTTCAAGGCGCTGGCCGAAGGCGGTGCCGTCAACATGCCGTTCGCGCCGACCTTCTTTTCCAAGAGCTTCGGCATGTGCGTCGATCGGTTCGGCATTCCCTGGATGGTGATTTGTCCGATGGATATGTGATATCGAAACGCCTCACCACCGTCGTCCCGGCGAACGCCGGGATCCATAACCCCTGGCGTTGATTGTTGCAGAAGGCATCTGCTGCATTGCCCAACGATATGACACGGCGTATGGATCCTGCGGGATTGGGACCAAGTCCATTATGGACTTGGTCCCAATCCCTTGGGCTTGCGCTCGCAAGCTCGCTTGCCGGGACGACGCTGAAATTGATGAGACGATCTCAAATTGATCGTCACGCCCACAAAAAGAAGAAACCCCGATGACCTCCTCCTTCACCCGCAACGCCGTGGTGCTCGGCCTGCTCTCTGCCGTCGGTCCGTTTGCGATCGACATGTATCTGCCGGCGCTGCCGGCGATCGCGGCCGATCTGCACACCTCCACGGCGGCGACGCAGATGACGCTCACCGTGTTCTTCATCGCCTTCGGCCTGTGCCAGATCGCCTATGGCCCGCTGTCGGATGTCTATGGCCGCAAGCCGCCGCTTTATGCCGGTCTCGCGCTGTTCACCCTGGGCTCGATCGGCTGCGCGCTGGCGCCGAGCGTCGGCTGGCTGATCGCGTTTCGCTTCATCCAGGGTACAGGCGCCGCCGCCATGGGCGTGATCCCGCGCGCGATCATCCGGGATCTGCACACCGGCGTCGAAGCCACAAAATTGATGGCACTGGTGATGCTGGTGTTCTCGGTCTCGCCGATTCTGGCGCCGCTCACCGGCAGCGCGCTGATCGTGCCGTTTGGCTGGCGCGCGGTGTTCGTCGCGGTGACCATTGTCTCGCTGATCGGTCTCGTGCTGGTGGCATCCTTGCTGCCGGAAACCCGTCCTGTCCACGAGCGCATCAATGGCAGCGTCCGCAATGTGCTCGGCAGCTTCGCGGAGCTGCTGCGCGACTGGCACTTTCTCGGCCTCACCTTCATCGGCGGGCTGGGCATGGCGAGCTTCTTCGCGTTCCTGGCGACGTCATCCTTCGTCTATATCGGCCATTATGGGCTCTCGCCGACGCAATACAGCCTGGCGTTCTCCATCAACGCCATCGGCTTCATCGGCGCATCGCAATTCGCCGGCTTCCTCGGCGGCCGCTTCGGCATGGCGCGGGTGGTGATGGCGGCGGTGTCGGCCTATGCGGGTTTCGCGGTGCTGCTGCTGGCGCTGACGCTGGCCGGCTTCGACAGCCTTCGTGTGCTGATTCCGCTGCTGTTCGTGTCGTTCGCGTTCCTCGGCCTGGTGATTCCCTCCACCATGGTGTTGTCGCTGGAAAATCACGGCCCGATCGCCGGCATCGCCAGCGCGCTCGGCGGCACGCTGCAGATGGTCACCGGCGGCATCATGATCGCCGTTGCCGGGCTGTTCTTCGACGGCACCTCATTGCCGATGGTGACGACCATCACGCTGACCGCGGTCGGCGCGCTGATCGTCAGCCTCGCGACGCTGCGCAAGCGCGAACTGGCGACCGCGGCGGCGGAGTAGGGCGGCAGCTACCCGTTGCTGCCCTCGCGGCGCAGCGTCGGCAGGCCGATGCCGGTGGCCTCGAAGCCGCCATCCACCGCCAGCATCTGGCCGGTGATGTAGCTGGCGCGCTCGCTGCACAGGAAAAATACTGCGTCGGCCAGTTCCTCCTCGCCGCCGTAGCGATTGAGCGGAATGGTGTCGTGATAGTCGGCGCGGATCGCCGGCGTATGCACGGCCTTGGCCATGGCGGTCTCCACCGGGCCGGGCGCAACTGCATTGACGCGGATGCCCAGCGTGGCGAGCTCGACCGCGAATTGTTTTGTCAGATGTGCGAGACCCGCCTTGCTGGTGCCGTAGGCGGTGCGCAGCGTCGACGCGCGCAACGCCGAAATCGACGTGATATTCACGATCGCACCGCCGCCATGCTCGCGCATCAGGGGCGCGGCGGCCTGCGTGCACAGAAACGGCCCGGTGAGATTCACCGCCAGCACGCGCTCCCAATCCGCTTGCGTGGTTTCCAGCAGCGGCTTGAAGATCGCGATGCCGGCATTGTTGACCAGCGCATCGAGCCGGCCGAACCGCGCCTGCACCGCGGCAAACGCCTTCGCCACCGCGCCGGCATCGGCCACGTCGGCATGCAGGGTCATCGTGTTGTCGGGATCGCCCAGCGCCTTGAAGGACTGCTCGAGCAACGCGCCTTCGATATCGAGCAGCGCGACGCGAAACCCCTCGCCGAGAAATCGCTTCGCTACCGCGAGTCCGATGCCGCGCGCAGCCCCGGTGATGAGTGCGACCTTGCGCGGTGTGGTGGTGGTCATGTCCTGCCCCGTGGTTTCTGATTCAAGGCCGGACTTATAGCGGGTCGTAATGCTCGTGTCCCGGATGCGATTCGGCTTTCTCAGGCGATGCGAAGCATCGCCGACATGCCGCTCCGCAGGGGGACCCACTCTTCCTTATGATGGGATGATGGGCCCCGGCTCAGGGGGGCACGATTCTCGTTTCACCGTGCATAAAACACAAAGCCGGCGATGACGAGCATGGCCGTCACCGCCAGCATTTGCGCGAGCACCCCCGAGGCTGCCTTGAGACGGGCATCCTTCATCGTTTCTCCCCAGACACGGACCGGCATTGGACACGCCACGTCATTGAGCGGCGAGCACCCAAGGCATCAGGCAGATTTTACGCAAAACACCCCAAGACGAGGCTCCGCTTCATGAGTCCCCAATCGGCGAAGATCGACGCAGGCAGAGTCAATCAGCAATGCGGCGGGAATTTGTTGCTGGTTATGTCGGTGCGATAGGTTCCCGCTCGTCCTATTGTCAGACGGAGACGCTCCGAGATCGCATCCAGGAAACGCAGGAGGTTCATGTGTCACTCACGCTGCATTTTCATCCGCTGTCGTCCTTCTGCCAGAAGGTGCTGACCGCGCTTTACGAAAACGCCACGCCGTTCAAGCCGCAGATGGTCGAGCTGTTCGATCCCGTGCAGCGCGCGGCGTTTCTGAAGCTGTGGCCGATCGGCAAGTTTCCGGTGCTGCGTGACGAGGCCCGGGATCGCACCGTCCCGGAAAGCAGTATCATCATCGACTATCTTGCGCAGCATTATCCCGGTCCGGTAAATCTCATCCCGTCCGACCCCGAACAGGCACGGCGGGTGCGCGCACGCGATCGCTTCATCGATCTTCATGTTCACATGCAGGTGCAGAAGATCGTCGGCGATACTCTGCGGCCAGAGGGCCAGCACGATCCGCATGGCGTGAGGGAGGCGCGGGCCTTGCTGCAGACTGCGCTCGGTGTGATCGACCGCGACATTGCCGCGGCGCCGTGGGCCGCCGGCGAGACCTTCACCATGGCGGATTGCGCGGCGGCGCCGGCATTGTTCTATGCCAACGAGGTGGCGCCGTTCGGCACCACGCATCGCAACGTCGCCGCCTATCTCCAGCGCCTGATGGCGCGGCCGTCTTTTGCTCGCGTGGTGGAGGAGGCCAAGCCGTACTTCCACATGTTTCCGAAGGACAAGTTGTCATGACGAGCACCAGCAAGGCCGAGCTCATCCGCGAACTGTTTGCCGCCTACCTCTCGAACGACCGCAAGGCGGTTGAGGATGTCCTCACCGAGGATTTTCGATTCACGAGTCCGTATGACGACGAGATCGACAAGGCCACCTACTTCGAACGATGCTGGCGCAACAGCGACTGGATCGAACGACATGAGCAGGAGCGCATCGTCGTCGACGGCGATGCAGCGTTCGTAACCTACAAATGCATGGCGAAAGGTGGCAAGAGTTTTCGCAACACCGAATTCTTCGTCTTCGAGGGTGATCGAATTAGAAGCATCGATGTCTATTTCGGCGCCAGCTATCAGGATGGTGCATTCGAGAAGCAGACGTCCTGAGTGCCTGCCGCTTGATATAAGCTGGGGGGTCGCGTTAGATCGATGCACCTCGACAGTCTATTCGGCGCGCGCGAGGACGTCGCCACATGGAGACACCTCGTGAAACTCGTCGGACTCTTTGTCAGCATCTGTCTCATGTCAGTGATCGCCATTCCGGCTCATGCCGGAAATCCCGCTATCAAGGTGACGTTGCTGGGCACGGCCGGCCCCGAATATTTTGCCGAGCGACTTGGCATCTCCACGCTGGTCGAGGCGAACGGCCGCAGGCTGTTGTTCGATGTTGGACGAGGCGCCAACCAGCGGCTCTACGAAAGCCGCGTCAATCCGAAGGACATCACGCATATCTTTCTCACCCATCTGCACAACGATCATTTCGAAGGCCTGCCTGAGCTGTGGATGACGCCGTGGTTCTTGCTTGGCCGCGACCACGGTTTCGATCTGTGGGGCCCCGAAGGGACCGACCAGATGGTGAAAGGTATGCGGACGATGTTCGGCCACGACCTGGAAAAGCGTGTGAACAAATTCAACCCGATCGCGAATCTCGAGATCAAGGTGCATCCGCTGGCGGAGGGCGTCGTGTTCGACGAGGATGGCGTCACGGTGACGGCCTTTCCGGTCGAACATGACGACGGAAATCCGGCCTACGGGTTTCGGATCGACCATGCCGGCCACAGCGTGCTGCTATCGGGGGACACGACGCTCAATGACAACGTCATCAAGTATGGCGCCAAGGCCGATGTCATTGTGCACAACGTGATCGCATTCAGCCAACGGCTCAGCCAGATGCCGGAGATGAAGGGCGTGTTGGCGAAACTGACGACGCCGGAGCAGGCCGCCGAGGTGTTCAAGCGGGATGCGCCCAAGATGGCGGTGTTCTCCCATATCGTCACCAAGGAGCTCAACGGCAGCAAGGGTCTTGACGAGATCATCGCGCGCACCCGCGCAGCCGGCTACGACGGACCGCTGACGATGGGCAAGGATCGCATGACGATTACCGTCGGCGACACCGTCGAGGTGCTGCCGCCGCGCTCGCTGGACGATCTGCCGGACCTCGACAGCAAGCTGCAGGTGTTTCCGTAAAATAATTGTTCTCCGGCTTGTCGGATCCGTATAAGCCACTTCGTCTTTCTGATAGAGCCCGCGGCCGTATTGGGCCCGCGGGACAGGCGACATCAGATGGAGTAACCGATGCGTTTTATGGTGATTGTGAAGGCCAGCAAGGATACCGAAGCCGGCGTGATGCCACCGACGGAGTTGCTGACGGCGATGGGCAAGTTCAACGAGGAGATGGTCAAGGCCGGCGTGATGCAGGCGGGAGAGGGGCTGCATCCGACCTCGAAGGGCGCGCGCATCAAGTATTCAGGCAACGAGCCGGCGGTCACCCACGGTCCGTTCGCCGTGACCAATGACCTCATCGCGGGGTTCTGGCTGATTGATGTCCCGTCGAAAGACGAGGCGATCGCGTGGATGAAGCGGGCGCCGTTCGATGGCGGGTCCGAGATCGAAATTCGCCAGGTGTTTGCGCCGGACGATTTCGGCGAAGCCCTGACGCCTGAACTGCGCGAACAGGAAGAGCGCTTGCGCGAGCAGGTCGCGAAGAAATAGATCGATCCCGGCTTGATGGTCCCGGGTGCGCCTGGGACGATCTCAATCTTGCTCAGATGTCAAAGCAACAAGGACCACGACCATGCGATTCATGATGCTGATGATTCCGAAGGGCTACGAGAGCGCCGCACCCGGCGCGATGCCGGAGGCCGAGGCGGTGGCGGCGATGATGAAATACAATGAGGCGCTGAAGGACGCCGGCGTGCTGATCACGCTCGAGGGTCTGCATCCGCCATCGATGGGCGCGCGGGTCTCCTTCCCCGGCGGCAAGCCTGTCGTCACCGACGGTCCGTTCGCCGAGTCCAAGGAAGTGCTCGGTGGCTACTGGATGATCGACGTCGCCTCGCGCGATGCCGCGATCGAATGGGCCAAGCGATGCCCGGCAGGTCCCAACGAGACCATCGAGATCCGCCAGGTCCAGGAGATGTCGGATTTTCCCGCCGACGTGCAGGAGGCCGCGGCGGGGTTCGAGGAAATGCAGGGCGGCTCGCGATCCTGAGCGGCATCGGGGCGGCTTGCGCGATCGGTTTTGCGGCTGCCACAGGTTCGCCGCAACGACCCGCACGATTCCGACACAAAGTTCTTCAACGATATCAACGCCCGAATTCGCCGTAAAATAGCGAATTTGAATGACCTTGCGACCCCTCTCATGTAAAAGCCCTTCACATGAGCTGGCACAAGGACCGCCGCGCCGAGCGCGGCTATCATCATGGCAATCTGAAAGAGGCGCTGCTGCAGGCAGCGCTCGGGCTGATCGCGGAGAAGGGGCCGGCGGGCTTCACCTTCGCCGACGCCGCGCGTACGGCCGGCGTCAGCGCCGCCGCGCCGTACCGGCATTTTCGCGATCGCGACGATCTGCTCGCCAGCATTGCGCAACGCGGTTTCGAGCAGTTCGAGGCGACGCTGACCGCGGCCTGGGACGACGGCCGGCCTGACACCGTCACGGCCTTCGAGCGGGTCGGCAAAGCCTATCTGGCCTTCGCCCGCAACGAGCCGGCATTCTATTCGGCGATGTTCGAATCCGGCATTCCCGTCGATCTCAATCCTTTGCTGATGGCGGCGAGCGAGCGCGCCTTCGGAATCATCCGCGCTGCCGCCGAACGGCTTGCCGCGCTGACGCCGCCCGGCGTGGCCCGGCCGCCGGCGCTGATGATGGCGCTGCACATCTGGACGCTGGCGCATGGTGTCGCATCCCTGTTCGGCCGCGGCGATGCGGCGCGGCGAAAACTGCCGATGTCGCCGGAGGACCTGTTGGAGGCTGGCGTGCTGATCTATCTGCGCGGACTGGGGTTTCCGACCGAGCGCCGGCCGCAGGCTGCGGAAGCCGCGGCCGAGGAGCGGCCCGCGGGGCCCTGGGGCAAGGCGCCAAAATAATTTTTTAGGCGGCCGGGTTGCGGCGATATTGACAAAAACCGGCGGTGGTTTACGTATGTGAATGTTATTTACATTCACCGACGGCGACCTGCCGTCCATGGAGAAGCAAATGGCCAACACCGCAGATCTCAATCGCTGGGGTCCTTACGATCAGCCCGGCGTGCGTTATGAAATGCGCTCACCATGGCGTATTGCATTGATCGTGCTGGGTTTTATCGTGTGGTGGCCGATCGGCCTCGCACTTCTCTTCTTCTCACTCGGGAGCAGGAAAATGGGTTGCTGGGATTACAACGATCGCTTCGCGAACAAGATGGAGCGGATGCAGTACAAGATGGAGCGGATGCGCGGCCGCATGGAGCGCCGCGGCTTCGGCTTCAGCCCGTCGACGTCGGGCAACCGCGCCTTCGACGAGTACCGCATGGAAACGCTGCGGCGCCTGGAAGAGGAACAGCACGAATTCAAGGACTTTCTGGATCGTCTGCGCCACGCCAAGGACAAGGAAGAGTTCGACCAGTTCATGGCGCAGCACCGTCCGCGGCCGACCCCGCCGAACGATGCGCAGCCGCAGGGCTGATGTAAGTAGGATTAACTTCTTTGGCGTCAGGCGATAGCGCCCCCTTCGCCAGACGCCGACATAGCCGCCCGTTTGCAACGCAGACGGGCGGTTTTGTTTGGTGCGCGGCGATTTTGCGCATCACGAACAAGCGAATTGCGCTTCATTTCTCCGCCAAAATGGCCTTTGGTAACCCCGCATTAACCACGACCAGCGTCTGGTAAAACCTGCAAAGACGCGCGTAAGCCCTCGTTTTGACATGTTGGCAGGAGATTCAGGGCCCGGCTTCGGACGAGCCATTCCATGCGACACAACAGGCTTCGCGCTGGCTTTACGCCGCGTGTGCGGCGCGTGGCTGCAACCGGTGGCGGCAATGCCGCCGGTGAACTGGGGATTTTTGCGTTGAGAGGATACCACCCATGAACCCGGCCGATGTGGCGCAGTCAGCCCTGCCGCTGGCTTCTTCCGACGTTTCGCTGATCGCGCTGTTCCTGCAGGCCCACTGGATCGTGAAAGCGGTCATGCTCGGACTGCTCGGCTGTTCGATCTGGGTCTGGGCGATCGCGATCGACAAGATGTTTCTTTACGCGCGCACCAAGCGCGCGATGGACCGTTTCGAGCAGGCGTTCTGGTCCGGCGAGTCGATCGAGGATCTCTATCGCGCGCTGTCCGCCAAGCCGACGCAGTCGATGGCGGCCTGTTTCGTCGCCGCGATGCGCGAGTGGAAGCGCTCGTTCGAGAGCCAGGCCCGGTCCTTCACCGGCCTGCAGATGCGGATCGACAAGGTGATGAACGTTTCCATCGCCCGCGAGATCGAGCGGCTCGAGCGCCGCCTCCTGGTGCTGGCGACCGTCGGCTCGGCCGGTCCCTTCGTCGGCCTGTTCGGCACCGTCTGGGGCATCATGTCGAGCTTCCAGTCGATCGCTGCTTCGAAGAATACATCGCTCGCCGTGGTCGCTCCCGGCATCGCGGAGGCGCTGTTCGCCACCGCAATCGGCCTTATCGCCGCCATTCCGGCGACTATTTTCTACAATAAGTTCACATCCGAGGTGAACCGCCAGGCCCAGCGCCTGGAGGGATTTGCCGATGAATTCTCTGCGATCCTGTCGCGCCAGATCGACGAGCGCGTCTGAGGAGCGATAGTCTTTGAACCTTGAAGTAGGCACCCGATCATGGGCATGAATTTGGGTTCAGGAAGTGGTGGCGGTGGACGACGCGGACGTCGTCGTGCCTCCGTCATGGCCGAGATCAACGTCACCCCGATGGTCGACGTCATGCTGGTGCTGATGATCATCTTCATGGTCTCGGCGCCGATGCTGACCGTGGGGGTGCCGCTCGATCTGCCGCAGACCCAGGCCAAGAGCCTCGAGCAGGACAAGACGCCGCTGCAGCTCTCCGTCGATATCAAGGGCAAGATCTTCATCAACGACACCGAGGTGGCGATGAACGATCTGGTGCCGAAATTAAAGGCGATCACCGACGCCCGTGGCGGCCTTGATGAGCGTATATTCATGCGGGCTGACAAGAAGGCGGACTATGGCACTGTGGCTCGCGTGATGGGGCAGTTGTCGGGCGCCGGCTTCAAGCGGCTGGCGCTGGTGACCGAGGTGGAGCAGGGGACCTGACGGTGAAGGTCGACAAGACATTCGCGGCGTCTGTGGCTCTGCACGTCCTCGTGATCGGGTGGGGACTGGTATCGTTCTCGTCCAAGGCCTTCGTCTCGATGCCGGAAGACTCGCTTCCCGTTGAAATCATCTCCGCCGACCAGCTTGCAAAAGTCACTGCCGGCATGAAGAGCGGCAAGAAGGACGTGCCGAAGCCGCTGGTCGAAAAGGTCGCCGAGGCCAAGCCGGTCGATGACACCATCGGCAAGATCACCGAGAAGGCGCCGGTCGTGACCGATACGACACCGCCGCCTCCGCCGCCAACGCCTGTCGAAAAGCCGGTGGAGAAGAAGCCCGACCCGCCGAAGCCGGTGGCCGAGAGTAAGCCCAAGGAAGAGCCGAAGCCGATCGAGAAGAAGCCCGATCCGCCGAAGGTCGATCCGATCGCGGAAGCCCTGAAGAAGGAAGAGCCGAAGAAACCGCCGCCGAAGCCGCAGGCCCAGGCCGCTGCGACTCCGCCGCCGACACCGCCCAAGCCGAAGCCGGAACGCACCTTCGATCAGTCGAAGATCGCGGCGCTGCTCGACAAGCGCGATCCGAGCCGTCAGGCCGCGACCGGCGATACGCTGAATTCAAATGCGGCGCTTGGCCTGTCGAAGGGCAAGGCTGCGGACAATTCCGCGACATGGGGCGCGATGTTCAAGTCGCAGGTCGAACGCTGCTGGAAGAAGCCCTATGGTGGTATCGAGGCGCAGATGACCGAGGCGATTTTCAGCGTCAAGCTGAAGCAGGACGGCTCGCTCGAGACGACGCCGGCGTCGATCAGCAATCCATCGACGCCGTATTTCCGCGTCTATCAGGAGAGCGCGTTGCGCGCGATCATCGAATGTCAGCCGTACAAGCTGCCGGCAGCCTATTTCGACGAATGGAAATTTTTCGAACCCGTGTTCACCGAGCGACGGTCATGAGGACGTCAGCACTGCTGACGATCGCAGACATCAAGCAAAGCCTGTAACAATGACCGACAAAAATGGATTGCCCGACATGCTGTTTCGCCCGAGTCGCCGACAGATCATTTCCGGAATGGCGTCGACCGGCCTGTTGATGGGGACGGGCGCGCGCACGGCGTTCGGCCAGGCGCGGGTGCAGATCACCGAAGGCAATGTTGCGCCGCTGCCGATCGCGATCCCTAATTTCGTCGCCGGCAGCGCGTCGGACAACGAGGTCGGCGTCGGCGTGGCGCAGGTCATCACCAACAATCTCAAGCGCAGCGGCTTGTTCGCGCCGATCGATCAGGCGGCCTTCATCGAGAAGGTTACCAATATCGACGCGCCGCCGCAGTTCCAGAACTGGAAAACCATCAACGCCCAGGCGCTGGTGACCGGCCGCATGACGCGCCAGGGAGACGGGCGGCTGAAGGCTGAATTCCGGCTCTGGGATGTCGCTACCGGTCAGCAGCTCACCGGCCAGCAATATTTCACCTCGCCGGAATACTGGCGCCGCATCGCGCACATCATCTCCGACCAGATCTACGAGCGTCTGACCGGTGAAAAGGGCTATTTCGATAGCCGTGTGGTGTTCGTCGACGAGACCGGCGCCAAGGAGCGTCGCGTCAAGCGCCTGGCGCTGATGGATCAGGATGGCGCCAATGTACGCTATCTGACGCGCGGCGCCGACCTGGTGCTGACGCCGCGGTTCTCGCCATCGACGCAGGAAATTACCTATATGGAATTCGGCCAGGGCGACCCGCGGGTCTATCTGTTCAACATTGAGACAGGGCAGCGCGAGATCGTCGGCAACTTTCCCGGCATGTCATTCTCGCCGCGGTTCTCGCCGGATGGTCAGCGCGTCATCATGAGTCTGCAGCAGGGCGGCAACTCGAACCTGTTCGTGATGGACTTGCGCTCGAAATCCACCACCCGTCTCACCGACACGCCGGCGATCGATACCTCGCCGTCCTATGCGCCGGACGGCACCAAGATCTGTTTCGAGTCCGATCGCGGCGGCAAGCCGCAGATCTATACGATGGCGGCGACCGGCGGGCCGGCGCAGCGCATTTCGTTCGGCGACGGCAGCTATTCGACGCCGGTGTGGTCGCCGCGGGGCGACTACATCGCCTTCACCAAGCAGGGTGGCGGCCAGTTTTCGATCGGCATCATGAAGCCGGACGGCTCTGGCGAGCGGCTGCTGACATCCGGCTACCACAATGAAGGTCCGACCTTCGCGCCGAACGGGCGCGTCATCATGTTCTTCCGAGATCCGGGCGGCAGCGGCGGCCCGTCGCTATTCACGGTGGACGTTTCCGGACGCAACGAACTTAAAGTCCCGACTCCCGGGTTCGCCTCCGATCCCGCATGGTCGCCGCTGTTATCGTAAACAGATCGTTCACATCACGGCTCCAAGGTCTGGCAATCGCGCTGAAACGCGGTCGGCAACACTTGCCTAGTGCGCTGAAAATAAAGCCAATTTCCGTGTTTCAGCGCGCGTCTCAATGTCTTGGTAAGGATATTCCCTCAGAAAAGCTTCACCTCCTGCAGGTATCATTCCGCGTTGAAATCGAACAGACGGCGCGTGCTTATGCAACTGGTTAAGCCCGGAACAGTCCAAGACGTGACGGTGCTGCCACCCAGCATCTACGCGGCGTTGGTCAATTCTCTCTTCCAGAATTCTGCGCCGGTTTTCGCCGGCACCGTGTGCGCGGCCGCTGCTGCGGTCATGACGGTCTGGAAAACCGGCAATCCCTGGCTCTGGCTTTGTGCCGGACTGATCATCGTCGTCGGCGTGGCTCGTGCCGTGCAGATGCATCACTACGAACGCGAGCGGCGCGGCGGGCCGCTGACGCCGGAGCGGGCAGCGTGGTGGGAGCCACGATATAAGGTCGGAGCCGACCTCTATGCCGCTTCGCTCGGCATCTGGTGTTTCGTGGTCCTGCTGGGCAGCGATGATCCAGTGGCGCACATGCTGTGTACCTCGGTGACCATCGGCTATACGGCGGCGAGCGTTGGCCGCAACTACGGTCGGCCCCTGATCATCCAGGCGCATATTATCAACGCGACCGCGCCGATGTCGATTGCCTTGGCGATGCGTGGCGATGCTTACTATGTCGGCTTGGCCGGCTTGCTGGTGTTATTCTTCATCGGTCTTCGACTGATCAATCTCAATCTTCACCGGATGTTCGTTAAGGCCCTGACCGAAACCGAACGAGCCGCGGCACTTGCGGGGCAATTCGACACCGCGCTGAACAATATGCCGAACGGTCTTTGCATGTTTGGTGCGGACGGCAGGCTAGCGGTCATCAACAATCGCTTCAATCAGATGATGAGCCGCGGTGGCGAGCACGTTGATCGCGGCGCCACTCTGCGCGAGGTGATATCGGCTTTCGTGAACGCCGGCACGGTTTCCGCGGTGAGCGGTATGACCATTGTCGCCGAAATTGAAAGCTCGAAGGCTGCCGAAATCACCACGCTCGACCACGCGCTTGAGGACGAACGGGCGCTGTCCTGGAAATTCCAGCCGATGGTCGGCGGCGGCACGGTCGTGCTGGTCGAAGACATCACCGAGCGGCGCAATTCAGAGGCCCGCATCAGCCATATGGCGCGGTTCGACGAATTGACCGGTCTGCCGAACCGCGTCAGCTTCCGCAATGAAATCGGCCGCATGCTGAAGGGCGCCGATACGGCCTCGCTCTCCGCGCTGCTGTTTGTCGACCTCGATCAATTCAAGCAGGTCAACGACACGCTTGGCCATCCCTGCGGCGATCAGTTGCTTTGCATGGTCGCCGATCGGATGCGCGAAATGCTGCGTGCTGATGACTTCATTGCCCGGTTTGGCGGCGATGAATTCGTCGTTTTCCAGCGCGGTATCAAGACCAACCACGATGCTGCCGATCTTGCGCGCCGCATCGTCGAACGGCTTAGCGAGCGTTACGACGTCAATAATCATCAGGTCGAAATCGGCGCCAGCGTCGGCATCGCGATGACGCAGCCTGGCGTTAGCGCCGACAATCTGCTGAAGAATGCCGATATGGCGCTGTATCGTGCCAAAGCCTCGGGACGCGGAACGTTTTGCTTCTTCCGCGACGAGATGGCCCAGACAGTGGAAGCGCGCCGCGTCCTCGAACTCGATCTGCGCAAGGCGCTCGCCAATGAAGATTTCGAACTTTACTATCAGCCGCTCGTCAATCTGAAGTCTGGTCGAATCTCGACCTGTGAAGCCTTGCTGCGCTGGAATCATCCGATCCGCGGTACGGTTTCGCCGGTCGACATCATTCCGGTCGCGGAGGACATGGGCCTGATCGTCGACCTTGGTCGCTGGATTTTGCGCAAGGCCTGCATCGAATGCATGAAGTGGCCTGAAGCCGTCAGCGTCGCCGTCAATTTTTCATCGCAACAGTTTCATCAGCGCGATGTGCTGAGCGAAGTGCGTTACGCGCTCGAAGTTTCCGGCCTGCCGGCGCATCGCCTTGAAGTCGAGATCACCGAGTCGTCCCTGCTGCGTAACACGCAGTGGACTCATGATGCGCTGTCGCAGTTGCACGCGGCGGGGTGCCGGATTTCGCTCGACGATTTCGGGACCGGCTATTCAAGCCTGAGCTATCTGCATAACTTCCCGCTGCAGAAAGTGAAGATCGATCGCTCCTTCCTCGAAGGCATCGATACCGATCGTCCGCTGACGTTGCTGCGCGGCGTGGCGAGGCTCAGTGCCGATCTTGGCATGTCGGTGGTGGTCGAGGGAATCGAGACCAACGAGCAACTCGAACTGATCAGCGCCGATGGTACGGTGACCGAGGCGCAGGGTTATCTGTTCAGTCGTCCGGTTCCGGCAACGCGTGTGCGCCAGTTGTTGAATGCGTCGCACGGCCGCCAGCAGGACGATCAACAACCAAAGACGTTGCCGTCGCACTCCATAGCCTGACAGAAATAGCTAACTGTTTCCGATAGTTTCCGTCGTGAAGCGGAAAGTTTCTCCCCGGTTAGTTAACCCTAATGAACACACTTCTTTGACTTATGTTAGGAAACCATTAACCTTTCACAGGTGCTCGGGTACGCGTAAGAAAGGCGTAGAATGGCTGCGGTTGAGACAGTAAGTGGCTTCATCGGGCACGGCACCGAACTTCTTGATCGGGTCGACTACCGCCTGGCGGAAACCGAAGCCGAGAAGGAAGCCATCTACAGCTTGCGTTACCGCGCCTATCTTCATGAGGGCGCCATCGAGCCGCGGTCGGATCGCCGCTTGACGGACCGGTTTGACGAGGCGCCGAATTCCTGGGTGTTCGGAGTCTTTGTGGATGGCCAGCTGGCCAGCTCATTGCGAATCAGCGTGGCCACGCCCGAGCACCCGGATACGCCAGCGGTCGATGCCTTCCCCGATATCCTGAAGCCTGAACTTGCCCGCGGCAGAATTATAGTTGATCCCAATCGCTTCGTGGCCGAACCGCACCAGAAGCTGACTCATCTGCCCTACATGACGTTGCGGCTTGCCTATGTCGCTTGTTCGTATTTCAACGCCGACATCGGAACGGCCACAGCCCGGTCCGAGCATCAGGCGTTCTATCGACGCGTCTTTCTCCATGAGTCGCTTTGCGCGCCGCGGCCTTATCCGACGCTGACCAAGCCGCTCGCTTTGATGGCGGTGAACTTTCCCGCCATGCGTGACAGGGTATTTGCGCGCTACCCGTATTTCCGTTCGAGCTTTTTCGAGCGGCGAATGCTGTTCGAGCGCAATAGCCTGCATCCGTCTCCGGCCCTCAGCGGCCCCGAGTTCCCGATCGATTCCTCGGTCGCCGTCGTACCTGCCTCAAATATGGGCCGCGGCCGGATCTAGACGCGAACTTCTTCAAGAGGCTGCGGCCGTTAGTGCCTGCTGCTGTTAGTAAAAGCCGTTCCGGCGAACCGCCTTCACCATCGCGCCACATTTGCAACCCATTAACCATGCGGTTGCTTTTCGGCGGCCTGTGGCATTTGATCGGGTTTGGCAACACCTCATCAAGGTTGACGGAACGTTCGCTTAACCAACGCCCTGTAGACCGGTAATCAGTTGGAAAAAGCGTGAGCGTGGAGGCTCCGAAATGAAACATCAGATGCGTATCCTCCAGGGATTAAAACTGGCTGCGGTGCTTGCCGTGGCGCTGTCGATGGGCGCCTGCGCCAACAAGAACCCGTTCGGGGCCGACGGCGCGATGGCCAATGCTGCGACGCCGGGCAGCCAGCAGGACTTCGTCGTCAATGTCGGCGACCGCGTCTTCTTCGAGAGCGACCAGACCGAACTGTCGCCGCAGGCGATCGCCACCCTGGAAAAGCAGGCGCAGTGGCTGCAGCAGTACAACCGCTATTCCTTCACCATCGAGGGCCATGCGGACGAGCGTGGCACCCGCGAATACAACATTGCGCTGGGCGCCCGCCGTGCCCAGTCGGTTCGCACCTTCCTGGCCTCGCGTGGCATCGATGCCAGCCGGATGCGGACGATCTCCTATGGCAAGGAGCGGCCGGTCGCGGTGTGTAACGACATCTCGTGCTGGTCGCAGAACCGCCGCGCCGTCACCGTGCTGAACGCCGGCGCCTGAGCGAAGCTTTGATACCAAGACACCGGCGTCTGCCCTCGGGCAGGCGCCGTTTTTGTTTGAGCCGCTGCGTTTGCTGCTGTCGAAAGTCACATTTTCGGCGTAGTGAAGCTCTCAATGTGGTGCGCTTTCGATATGGCGCGAAATTTCATTTATCAGGCAAACATGTCATCCCAATTCCATATGCTCGTGCGTGCGGCCGTGATGTCCGCGGCGCTGGCGCTGTCGTCGCAGGCCTTCGCGCAGTCGCAGACCGATGACGTCGATCCGGAAGTCAGGGTTCAGCAGCTCGAAGGCCAGTTGCGCCAGCTGACGGGGCAGAACGAGGAACTCCAGTTCCGCAATCGCCAGCTTGAAGAGCAGCTCCGGCAGTTGCAGGCAGGGGTACCGCCGGCCGGCAATGCTCGCCCGGGCGTCGCGGCGGCGCCAGTTCAACCCGGACCGGCCCCTCGGCAACCCGTTCAGCCACAGGTTTACGACCAGCAGATCGCCGCTCCGGCGCCGATCGCACAGGATCCCGCGCCCCCGCCGCGGGGTGGTCGCCGCAACGATGCCTTCGATCCCAACGCGAACCTGACCGCCCCTGGCGCACCGCGGGCGCTCGGCGGTGGTCAGTTGCCGGTGCCGGCCAATGCGCCAGTCGGCGCGCCGAATGGCCGCGGGGCAGGGGAGCCGCTCGAACTCAACAATGTCAGCCCTCGTGCCGGAGCTGCACCGCTGCCGCGCGATCCCGGCGCCGGCGCGGGTCTGACCACTCTGCCGCCAGGTGCGACGCCGAAGGACGAATTCGACCTTGGGATTGGCTACATGCAGCGCCGCGACTATGCGCTGGCCGAAGAGACCATGCGCAACTTCGCACAAAAATATCCCAGCGATCCCCAGATCGCGGATTCGCAGTACTGGCTCGGCGAGAGCTTCTTCCAGCGCCAGCGCTATCGTGATGCCGCCGAAGCCTTCCTCGGCGTGACCACCAAGTTCGATACTTCGGCGAAGGCCCCGGATGCGCTGCTGCGGCTTGGCCAGTCGCTGGCGGCGCTGAAGGAGAAGGAAGCCGCCTGCGCGGCCTTCGGCGAGGTGCTGCGGAAATATCCGCGGGCTTCAGCCGGCGTGAAACAGGCGGTGGACCGCGAGCAAAAACGCGTTAAGTGCTAGAGCAGGGCTCCGGACCCGATCCGGGGCGGCAACCGGTTTTCCGACGCTCATGCCTGACGACGACCATTCGCCGATCTCGGCCCGGCACGCCAAGCAGCTGTTCGCCGACTGGGCAACGGCGCCGGCGCTGATTCTGGCCGTCTCTGGCGGCCCTGACTCGATCGCGCTGATGTGGCTCGCCGCACGTTGGCGCCGCGCCCTGAAGCGCGGCCCCGATCTCATCGCCGTCACCGTCGATCATGGCTTGCGCCCGGAAGCCGCCCGCGAGGCGCGCGACGTCAAGCGGCTGGCGACCTCCCTCGAACTGCCACATCGCACGCTGCGCTGGATCGGCGCCAAGCCGAAAACCGGCCTGCCGGCGGCGGCGCGGGAGGCGCGCTATCGGCTGCTCGCCAAGGCCGCGCGGGCCGGCGGCGCAACTCACGTTCTCACCGCGCATACGCGGGACGATCAGGCCGAGACGCTCCTGATGCGGATGGCGCGGGGCAGCGGCATCGCGGGGCTCGCGGCGATGGCGCGGCAATCGGAGCGTGACGGCGTGGTGCTGGCGCGGCCGTTCCTCGCCGTCCCGAAGGCGCAGCTGATCGCAACGCTGAAGAAAGCGAAGGTCGAATTCGCCATCGATCCGACCAACCACGACCCCCATTTTGCCCGGCCTCGTCTCCGTGCGCTGATGCCGGCGCTTTCGGCCGAGGGCTTCGATTCTCGCAATCTGGCCCGGCTGGCGACGCGGCTGGCGCGAGCCAATGCGGCGCTGGAACTGCTGGTCGATGGCGCCGAGCGTTTTCTCGCGCTGCGTGGCCAGGGCGAATCGAGCGATGGCATCGACGCCAAAGCCTTTGCCACGCTGGCGGAGGAAATCCGGGTCCGGCTCCTGCTGCGCATGATCAACAAGGTCGGCCATGAGGGCCCGGCCGAACTCGGCAAGGTGGAAACGCTGCTGTCGGCGATGGATGAGGCCATGGCAGTAGGCGGAAAAGGTATCCGGCTGAAGCAGACGCTCGCCGGCGCGCTGGTTAGCCTCACCCAGGATCGACTGCAAATCGCGCCGGCGCCGCCGCGCCGCCGTCGAACGGATTGACGCAAAGCGCGGTCCGGGCCGCGCGATGTCTTAACTACCGTGGGAAAACCCGCTAATTGCCGCCATTATTTGAACCGGAAGTCAGTCTACATGCGTTAAATAGTCCATTCCAGTTCCCTTGGCAGCGCCCCCAGTCGCACCTAGATTGTACCCAACCGACCCAGGGTGACGTCCTTGAGGCGACCCAAGGGAATAAGGCCGCGATCCGCGCGGCGACGAAGGAAGATCGATGAACGCCAATCTGCGCAATTTCGCCCTCTGGGTCATTATCGTTTTGCTGCTGCTGGCGCTGTTCACGCTCTTCCAGAATCCTGGTCAGCGCGCAGCCTCGCAGGACATCTCGTTCTCGCAGCTTCTGACCGAGGTCGATCAGAACCATGTGCGCGACGTCGTCATTCAGGGGCCGGAAATTCACGGCACCTTCACCAACGGCTCCAGCTTCCAGACCTACGCGCCCAGCGATCCGACGCTGGTGAAGCGCCCTCTATGACGGCAAGGTCTCGATCACCGCGAAGCCGCCCGGCGACAACGTGCCGTGGTTCGTCTCGCTCCTGGTCTCATGGCTCCCGTTCATCGCGCTGATCGGCGTGTGGATATTCCTGTCGCGGCAGATGCAGGGCGGCGCCGGCAAGGCGATGGGCTTTGGCAAGTCACGCGCCAAGATGCTGACCGAGGCCCATGGCCGCGTCACCTTCGAGGACGTCGCAGGCGTTGACGAAGCCAAGCAGGATCTGCAGGAGATCGTGGAGTTCTTGCGCGATCCCGGCAAGTATCAGCGCTTGGGCGGACGGATTCCGCGCGGCGTGCTCTTGGTCGGTCCTCCCGGCACCGGCAAGACGCTGATCGCACGCGCGGTCGCCGGCGAAGCCAATGTGCCGTTCTTCACGATTTCAGGTTCGGACTTCGTCGAAATGTTCGTCGGCGTCGGCGCCTCGCGTGTCCGGGATATGTTCGAGCAGGCCAAGAAGAACGCGCCCTGCATCATCTTCATCGACGAAATCGATGCGGTCGGCCGTCATCGCGGCGCCGGTCTCGGCGGCGGCAATGACGAGCGCGAACAGACCCTCAACCAGTTGCTGGTGGAGATGGACGGCTTCGAGGCCAATGAAGGCGTGATCCTGATCGCCGCGACCAACCGTCCGGACGTGCTGGATCCCGCGCTGCTGCGCCCGGGCCGGTTCGATCGCCAGGTCGTGGTGCCGAATCCGGACGTTGTTGGCCGCGAGCAGATCCTCAAGGTTCACGTCCGCAAGGTGCCTTTGGCGCCGGATATCAACCTCAAGACCATCGCACGCGGCACGCCGGGTTTCTCCGGCGCCGACCTGATGAACCTCGTCAACGAAGCCGCTCTGACCGCCGCGCGCCGCAACAAGCGCATGGTGACGCAGGCCGAGTTCGAAGAGGCCAAGGACAAGGTGATGATGGGCGCCGAGCGCAAGTCGCTGGTCATGACCGAGGAAGAGAAGATGCTGACGGCCTATCACGAGGGCGGTCACGCCATCGTCGGCCTCAACGTTATCGCTACCGACCCGATTCACAAGGCGACCATCATTCCGCGCGGCCGTGCCTTGGGCATGGTGATGCAGCTGCCGGAGCGCGACAAGCTGTCGATGTCGCTGGAGCAGATGACCTCGCGCCTTGCCATCATGATGGGCGGCCGTGTCGCCGAGGAGCTGATCTTCGGTCGTCAGAAGGTCACCTCGGGTGCGTCCTCCGACATCGAACAGGCCACGCGCCTGGCCCGGATGATGGTGACACGCTGGGGCCTGTCGGAAGAATTGGGCACCGTATCCTACGGCGAGAACCAGGACGAAGTGTTCCTGGGAATGTCGGTGTCGCGCACCCAGAACGCGTCCGAAGCGACGGTCCAGAAGATCGATGCCGAGATCAAGCGGCTGGTCGAGGAAGGCTACAATGAAGCGACCCGGATCCTGACCGAGAAGCGCGCCGACCTCGAAGCCCTCGCCAAGGGCTTGCTGGAATTCGAAACGCTGAGCGGCGACGAAATCCAGGATCTGCTCAACGGCAAGAAGCCGAACCGTGAATCGGTGCTGGAGCCGGCCGGTCCGCGCACCTCGGCCGTGCCGCCCGCCGGCAAGCCGCGCCCGCGTCCGGATCCCGGCCTGGAGCCGCAGCCGCAGGCGTGAGCTTGTGGATCGTTTGATGCATCGCGCGGAACACCTCCGCGCGATGTTTTGCGACCGTCGGTCATGATCGACTTCGCCGCGCGCCTTGGCCGTCTGCGCGAAATTCCGGCTGGCATCTGGGCAATAGGATTCGTCTCGCTGCTGATGGATATCTCCTCGGAGATGATTCATGCGCTGCTGCCGGTCTATCTCGTCACGGTGCTCGGCACGTCGGCTTTGACCGTGGGTGTCATCGAAGGCATCGCAGAGGCGACCGCGTCGATCACCAAGGTGTTTTCCGGCGCGCTTTCGGACTGGCTCGGCAAACGAAAACTGCTCGCGGCCACCGGTTATGGCCTTGCGGCGTTAACCAAGCCAGTGTTTCCGCTGGCGTCGTCGGTGGGCTGGCTGACGGCGGCCCGTTTTATCGACCGTATCGGCAAGGGAATCCGTGGCGCCCCCCGCGACGCTCTGGTGGCGGATCTGGCGCCTGCGCATTTGCGCGGCGCGAGTTTTGGCCTGCGGCAGTCGCTCGATACCATCGGCGCTTTTCTTGGGCCGGCGCTTGCCATCGGTTTGATGTGGCTCACCGCGAACAACTTTCAGACGGTGTTCTGGATCGCCGTCATCCCCGCGTTTCTTGCGTTCGCGCTGATTGCGTTCGCTGTGCATGATCCGGCGCCGCGTGAAGGGCTACGCAAGGTTCGCTCGCCCCTCAGCACTGTGGAGCTCAGGCGGCTGGGACCGGCCTTTTGGTGGGTCACAGTCGTCGCCACGGTGTTCACGCTTGCGCGATTCAGCGAGGCATTTCTGATCCTGAAAGCACAAGCAGTTGGACTTCCGATCTTTCTCATCCCGTTGGTGCTGGTGGTGATGAATATTGCCTATGCAATCATCTCGTATCCGGTGGGAGCGCTTTCGGATCGCATGGAGCGCACGACGCTGCTGATCGCGGGCTTTGCGCTGCTGATCGCAGCGGACATTGTTCTCGGGTTTGCGACCGGCCTGATCGGTGTCGCGATCGGCGTTATCCTGTGGGGCGCGCATATGGGATTTACCCAAGGATTGCTCGCCACCTTGATTGCCGACAGCGCGCCAGCCGAATTGCGTGGGACCGCGTACGGGATTTTCAACCTGTTTGGCGGCGTCGCGCTGCTCGCCGCGAGTGTTGTGGCCGGTGCGCTTTGGGATGCCACTGGCTCCAGGGGCACTTTCCTTGTGGGGGCGGCTATCACAACGCTCGCGCTCGCCGGACTGGTCGCGATCCGGCATCGCCTGCGGCCTCGAAGCGGGGCTACCGCCGTGCGCTTCGAATCTTAAGATTTCCTCAAGGCCCACGGAGGCAATCTGGATTCGCGCACGACGCGTGCGAAAAGGATTGCGCATGGCCGCGCCCGCATCGGTTTCGATAATTCCAGACCACACCTCGATTCCCAAGGCGCTGCTGAACGTCTGCTTCGTGCTGGCCGTGCTCAATGTCGTGTTCTTCCCGGCGTTTTACGGTCGTGGCTGGATCTATGACGATAGCGGCCTCGGCATGCCCACCGATTTCGTCAATGTCTGGTCGGCCGGCAGGCTGGCGCTCGACGGCCACCCCGCATGGGCCTGGGACTGGGAGATCCAGAAGCAGGTCCAGGTCGCGGTGCTCGGCCAGAGCTATCCCGGCAATTTCGCCTGGCACTATCCGCCGCCGTTCTTGTTCGTCGCCGAACTGCTGGCGCGATTTCCCTATGCGGTCGCGTTCGCCGGCTGGGCGGCGGTGAGTTTTGTCCCTTATCTCATCATGATGCGCGCGGTAGTCGGCCGGCCGTTCGGGCTGTTGCTGGCGGTGGCATTTCCGGTGGTGCTGACCAACACGCTGGTCGGGCAGAACGGATTTCTGACGGCGTCGCTGATAGGCGGCATGCTGGTGCTGCTGCCGACGCGGCCGATCCTGTCCGGCATCTGCCTCGGGCTGCTCAGCTACAAACCGCAATATGGCCTGCTGTTTCCGCTGGTGCTGATCGCAGCATCGCAATGGACGGTGTTCGTCAGCGCCGGCGTCACCGCGGTACTGTTGGCCGCGGTGTCGTGGCTCGCCTTCGGCACCGAGAGCTGGCAGGCCTTCTTTCACTGGATGCCGATGTTCTCGCAGGCTTTCCTCACCGAGGGCCGCGCGCCGTGGGGGAAGATGCAGAGTATCTTCGCGCTGGTGCGCTATTTCGGCGGCAGCGAGCTGCTCGGCTGGACCTTTCAGTGGATCATGACATCAGCGGTCGCGGTGACGCTGGTTTGGCTGTGGCGCAGCCGTGCGCGCTACGAATTGAAAGCCGCCGCGCTGGCCACCGGCACGCTGCTGGTGACGCCCTATCTGTTTCTCTATGACGTGATGGTGCTGGCGATCGCAGTGGCGTTCGTCGTGCGCATTGGACTTGCTGAAGGCTTTGCTCGGTATGAGCTGCCGGCGCTGGCTCTCGTCGCGGCGCTGCTGATGTTCTATCCGCTGGTCGGCGCACCCACCGGCTTTGGCGCGACGCTGATCGTGGCGGCATTGATCGCCGGGCGTTGCGGGCTTTGGCAGCGCAAGGCGGCGGCGCTGTCCGACGCAGGCCTCGCGCGAGGCTAGCGTCGCCGATCACGCCAGCCGGCTCTCGATCGCCAGCCGCACCAGTTCGGCCGAAGTGCGCAGGCCGAGCTTGTGGCGCATCATCGAGGACGTATTGGCGATCGTCTTGTAGGAGGCGTGCACCATCCAGGCAATCTCGGTGAGACTCTTGCCGGCGGCGAGCAGGCGCAAAATCTCGATTTCGCGCGGGTTCAGTTTGCCGAGCCGGCTTTCGGCCTGGCCTTTTCCGGCGAAGGCGATGCTCTGCGCCGTCGCCGGCGTCAGGAACACCCCACCGCGGCTGACCTCGCGGATCGCATCGACGAGATCACCGGGATCGCCGGATTTCGACACATAGCCCTTGGCGCCGGCCTCGATGGCGCGCGCGGCGAACACGGGATCGTCGTTCATGCTGAACATGATGATCCGCGCGGCTGTGCTTCGTGCCAGTATCCGCCGCGCCAGTTCGAAGCCGGAAACGCCGGGCAGGTTGATATCGAGCACGCAGATATCCGGCTGTTCGGCGACAAAGGCGGCTTCGCCTGTCTCGGCATCCGACGCTTCAAGAATGACGATATCCGGATCGCCGGCCAGCAGAGCGCGGCAGCCAGAGGCGACGATGGGATGGTCATCGACGATCAGAACACGCATCGGCATCGATCCCGCGCCAGGCGATCTCATGTGAAATGGCTTGCAGCGCGGCGCAATCGCAATTCCGCTTTGCCTTGCTGCGCGCCACGGCATCTACTGTTGCATCGAAGTAGAGCGTTGACGATTTTGCCTGTCAACGATTTCGCATGGTGCAGAGCGGCAAGTGGTGACCGGACGATGTGGCAGAAACTATCCCTGCGGGCGCGGCTGAACACGCTGCTGGCTCTGGTACTGATGCTGGGCATGGTGATCAACATCGCCCGCCTGGTGCTGGAAGCGGCGCCACGGGTGCAGGCCGAGGACCAGAGCGTCGTGCGGCTGGCACGGGAGTTCATCGACACACTGGTTGCCGGACTGAATGAGGCGCCGGATCCCGAGGCGCGGCTGGTCCGGATGGTCGACGATCTCAACCGGCTGCGGCATGTCAGCATTGTCAGGGAGTTGGAGGGCGGTGGCGAAACATCGACGGCAAAAGCAGTCGCGCCCGCTCGTATCGGCACGGATGGCGCGCCTGCGCCGCCGGCATGGTTCGTGAAACTGATCCACCCCGAGCAGACCACGCTGCGCGTGCCCGTCAGCGTCAACGGAAAATCGCTGGGCGCGCTGGTGATCGCGTCGCATCCCACCGACGAGATGACGGAAATCTGGGATGGCATCGTCACCCAGATCGAGGTCGGTTCGGCGATCGCGGCGATCCTGTTCCTGATCACCATGACGGTGGTCAGCCGGGCGCTGGCGCCGATCCAGAAACTGGCCGATGCGATGGCCGGCATCGAGGCAGGCCACTATCAAACCCGCGTCGCGCCGGCCGGCTCGCCGGAGCTGGCAGCGATCTGCGAGCGGCTGAATCATCTGGCGGCTGCGCTGGGTACGGCGGTCGAGGACAAGCGTCGCCTCGCCGAACGCGTGGTGTCGCTGCAGGATGTCGAGCGCAAGGAGATCGCGCGCGAACTGCACGATGAGTTCGGACCGTTTCTGTTCGCGCTGCGTGCTCATGCCAGCGCGCTGCAGCGGATCGCCGGCGGTGCTGCGCCTGATATCGCGGCGCTGCAGACCCATGGCAACGCGATGTTGGCGCAGGCCAACGAATTGCAGGGGCTCAACCGGCGGGTGCTCGAGCGGCTGCGGCCGGCGGGATTGACCGAACTTGGTTTGCGCGAGGCGCTAGGCGCGCTGACACGGCTGTGGCGCGAGGCGCATCCCGACGTCGTCATCGAGATGGCGATTGGTCCATCGCTCGGCACGACAAGTGAGACCGTCGAGCTGACGATATACCGCGTCGTGCAGGAAGCTTTGACCAATGTGTTTCGCCACGCCGGCGCCACGCGCGTGGTGGTGTCGATTGTGCCCACGATTAATTCAGATCACGACGCTGTCGCCGTGTGCGTGCAAGACAATGGCGCCGGTCTGCCGGCCGATCATCGGCTCGGCCTCGGCCTCACCGGCATGCGCGAGCGCGTGCTGGCGCTGGGCGGCACGATGGCTGTGACGTCCACACCACAGGGGGTGACGGTGGAGGCGAATATTCCGAGTGGCGCTCCGCAGGTGCTCGCTCACTCAGCTGCACTGAGTTCACGCCCCGGAATGACGAGGGAATAATGCAGGCGCTCCATCGCTACAGCTTCACCCGGATCCCGCCATAGATCGCGAACGGGGCGCCCGGCACTTCGGTGCGCTGGTCGGTCAGCGCGATCGGAAGGCCGGCCTTCGATGTTCCTTCGGGCTCGAAATAGGTGCCGAACAGCGCGTAGTGCTTGTTGAACAGGTTGTTGACGACGCCGAATAAGGTGACGTTCTTCGTCACCTCGAAGGACGTGTGCAGATTGACCACGGCATAGGCCGGCATCAGCGGGTTCTGGTTGCCGTCGTCGCCGACATAGAGCCGCTTGCCGACAGCTACGACATCGGCGCCGAGCTTCCACTGCGGCGTGATCCAGTAATCGGCGCCGGCCTTGAACTGGTGCTGCGGAATGCCGGGAATGCGGTTGCCCGACGTGACATGCACATTGCCGTCGGCATCGGCGAGCGGATTGTTCGGTGAGGCGATGTCGCCGTCGAAGCGATAGGTGGCGTCGATATAGCTGTAGCCGGCATAGACCAGCCACTGGCTCGACTTGTACTCCGCTGCCAGCTCGATGCCCTGGCGACGGGTCTCCGGCACGTTCTGGAAATAGCCGCGGCCCTGGATGAAGCTGGCAAGATTGACGATGTCATCGATGCTGTCGGTGCGGAACAGGCCGGCTTTCCATTCGAACGTGCCGTCCCACGCCGGCGAGTTGCCGCGCAGGCCGGCCTCGTAGGTGTGGCCGACCACCTGCTTCAGCGGCGGATCGGAGACCAGAAAGCTCTCCAGCAAACACGGCTTGCTCGGGTTGGAGCAGCCCAGTTCCAGCGGCGTCGGCGCGCGGTTGGATTCCGAATAGCCGCCATAGACGGTCAGCCACGGCGCGATCTTGTAGGTCAGGCCGACCACCGGGTTGAAGCGCGAAAATGTCGAGTCGCTGTTGAGGTCGGGGCTGCTCCCGAGCACGTCGCGCACCGTGATTTTTGCGACGTTGTAGCGCCCGCCGGCGGTGGCGGAGAGTTTGTCGGTGATGTCGAAGGTATCCGTGACGTAGAGCCCGTAATAGGTGTTGCGGGTATCGATGGTGACCGGCGTGTAGCCGACATTGCCCAGCGTATGGATCACCGAGCCGTTGCCGGGGATCGCCGGATTGTAGCTGATGCTGAGATCCGGGTAGATGTAGCCGAGCGTGGAGGTGGCGGCGAAGTTCGTGCTGCCGCGGTCGATGCTGCCGCCGACCACGAAATGATTGCCGTGATCGAACAGCCGGTCGTCATTGGTGGCCTGCAGTGACCCGCCAAAAGTGTTGGAATTCGTATTGGTGCGGTCGATGGTGCCGTACGGCACCGATGCGCAGGTGTTGCCCGAGCCGGGCGGGCAGGGGATCGGCTGGTTGTTGGCGTCGAGGATCGCGAACTGGTTGCGAAACGCCAGCGCGGCGGCGCCCGTGAACGGCACCGGGCGCGGAAATCCATCATCCTCGAGGCAGAGCCGGTTGGCAAAGGATGATGAAGCGCTACAGCGCTCGACGTTGGCGTCGTTGCCGTCGACATGTTCCTGCTTGAAAAACCGTCCATACAGGTTGCCCTGCAGCGACCAGGTGTCGGTGACGGCGTATTTGCCGTTCAGCCCGACCAGCGCCATGTCGTTCTGGGTGGTCTGCGGCGTGGTGTAGACCGAGCCCCAGTCGCGCGCGAGCAGTTGTACCGGCGTCGCCGCGGCAACGCCGAATGAGGACGAGGACACCGCGCCGAACAGGTGCACTTCCGCGCGGTCGTCGCGCCAGCCGATGTCGCCATAGAAGCGACCGAGCTTGCTCGGGGACGATTGCCGCCAGCCGTTGTCGGTCAGTCCCTGCGCAGCGATATAGGTGCTCCAGTTTCCCATCTCCGCGCCATATTGCAGCCCGCCCTGGGCGCGGCCGAACGAGCCGCCCTGGCCTTCGACTTCAAGGCCCTTGTAGGTGAAACCGTTCTTGGTCTGCAGGCTGATGGCGCCGCCGAGCGCATTGAGGCCGAACACGGGATTGTTGGTGAAGATGTCGGCGCGCTGCAGCGCATTGGTCGGGATCAGGTCCCAGTTCACGGTGTCGCCGAAGGATTCATTGAGGCGGATGCCGTTCATGTAGACGGCGATACCTTGCGGCGTGCCCTGCAGCGGCGAAGCGGCAAAGCCGCGATAGCGGATTTCCTGCTGCGCGCTGTTGCCGTTGGGGTCGGACAGCGACACGCCAGGCACGCGCTGGAACAGGGTGTCGGTGACGTTCTGCGAATGACTGCGCTGGAAATCCTCGGCATTGACGCTGGAGGTCATCGACGGGATCTTGTCGCGATCGATGCCCGGGCCCTGCACCGGCGTGTTGGAAATCACCTGGATTTCGGGAAGTCGCTCCTGCGCCGACGCTGTTGCCGACAGGACAGCAGCGCCGGTGCCGATCATCGTCATCGGCAGCAGGCAGCGCGTCGCCACCGATAAAAATCGAATGCCCATGGGTGCCCCCCGACTTTTTCTTTGCCGCGCTTTGGCGCGTTGCCCAAAGACTGCGGGAGGCCACAGGCTTTCGCAAACAGAAATACCGCTGCGGGGCGGGAAACTTTGGCGCAAGGATCGGGAAAAATTCCCGACAGGATCGATGATGCCGCAATACGAAGGCCGCGCACGTCCGCGCATAGCGCGTATGAGTCCCGATGGCTTGACCTGACCGCGGCTTGCCCGCAGGCATGAGGTCCACGCGGATTCCTTCATGCATTCGACGAAAATCGACAAGGCGCCGGCCTACTGGTCGACGGCGGCGATCGTGCCCGGCATCGTCGCCATCGGGCCGATGCTGCCGGGCACGCTGGCGTTCGGAATGGCGTTCGGCGCGCTGTGCGCGCAAAAACATCTGACACTGGCCGAGGTCGAGGTGATGATGGCCACGGTCTATGGCGGGCTGTCGCAATTCGTCGCAGTGCAGTCCTGGCCGGATCGGCTGACGCCGTCGTCGATCGCGACGCTGGCGCTGCTGACCCTCACCGTCAACATCCGTTTCATGCTGATGAGCGCGACGTTGCGGCCGTGGTTCGGCACGCTGCCGGCGTGGCAGGCCTATCCGTCGATGCTGCTGGTCACCGATGGCGGCTGGCTCGCCGCGATGCGTTACCGCGATCACGGCGGTGCCGACGCCTGGTTCTATGTCGGCGGCGGCATCGTGCTGTATTTCGTCTGGCTGTTTTCCGCCATTCCCGGCTTCCTGCTGGCCGAGCAGCTCACCGATCCCCGGAAATACGGCGTCGATCTGGTGATGCCGGCGTTCTATGCGGCGATGCTGGTGCCGGCCTGGAAGGGCCCGCGCCGCGCGATCCCCTGGGTGGTGTCGGGCGTCGTCGCCCTGGTGGTGCACTATGTGCTGCCGGGCTGGTGGTTCATCATTGCCGGCGCGCTGTCCGGCGCCGTCAGCGCCGGGCTGATGGACGAGCCGGCGCCGCATCATCCACACGGGGCGGCGTCATGATGGAATTTCTGCGCAGCGATGTGATGCTCGCTTTTGCGGTCATGACTGCGGTCACCGTGGCGTCGCGGCTCGGCGGCTACTGGCTGATGGGCTACGTCAACGTGACGCCACGGGTTCGCCGCATGCTCGATGCGCTGCCGGGATCGATCATCGTCGCCGCGGCGCTGCCGGTGGCGGTCAATGGCGGGGCGGTGGTGATGTTCGCGATCCTCGCCGCGATGGCGGTCACCATCATCCGGCGCAACGATTTCATCGCTGTGATCACCGGCATGGCGGTCGCCGCGGCGGCCCGGGCGGCCGGATTCGGCGGCTGAACGCCATGCGCTGAAAGTCGTATCGGTGTATGCGCGAAACGTCTTGTCAACGAGTCTGAACTAGTGTTCAGTTCTTATAGTGAGTGCCTACATACCTCACTCAAAACCTTGAAGTCGCGCACCTTCTTTGGGACAGCCGTTTGGCTTAAGAGGGGTGGTGCCGGGGATGAGAAACGCGCCATGGTTTACCGGCGAACCCATCAAGTCGTGAAGCGCCTTGCGGCGCGGCGAAGCGCCATTCTGGCCGCAGCGCGGGATACCTGCGCAGATGGCGGCATGGCCGCGGTGCAGATCGCCCCGGTGGCGATCCGCGCCAATGTCGCCGCCGGCACGGTCTATCGTTATTTCCCCTCCAAGGCCGATCTGATTTCCGAACTGATCGCCGAGGTGTCGCGCGACGAGCTTGCCGCGATCCGCCGCGCCGCCGATGCGGCCCCGGGACCGTCATCCGCGCTGGCCGCTGCCGTCACCACGGTGGCCGTGCATGTGGTGTCGCATCGCAAATTGTCGTGGGGAATCCTGGCCGAGCCGGTCGAGGTCGATGTCACGGAATCGCGGCTGGCGAGCCGCCGCGAGATCGCCGGCGAAATCGAACTGCGCATCAGCGCCGCCATTCGCGCCGGGCATCTGCCGGCGCAGGATACGGCGCTGGCCGCCGCAGCCCTGCTTGGCGCCCTGCACGAAGCGCTGGTCGGGCCGATGGCGCCGGACAACCTCGACGACCAGGCAAAATTGCGCGACGCCGTGCAGACCGTGACGCTGCTGGCGCTGCGCGCGGTGGGCGTGATGGACGCCCGCGCCCGCGGCCTCGTGGTGCAGGCGGTACTGCCCACCCGGATGGTGGTCGGGGCCTGAACTCGGGCCTCGTGTCCCGGACGCGGTGCGGCATCCTTATGCCGCTCCGCAGATCCGGGATCTACGCTTTCCCATTGTAACCATGGGCCCCGGACCAGCAGCGCGCTACGCCGCCTGACGATGCTTCGCATCGTTAGGCGCGGCGCATTGCGCTGCATCCGGGGCACGAGGTCTCAAAGCTTGCCGCTTGGAAGCCTTACTTGGCTTTGACCTTGCCGTCCTTGTCGTATTGCGAAATGAACGCCCAGAGGTCGTTGACCTCGGTCTCTTTCTTGATGCCGGCGAAGGCCATCTTGGTGCCGGGGATCTTGAGCTTCGGATCCTTGATATAGTCCTTGAACTGCGCCTCGCTCCAGGTGATGCCGGAATTCTTGTTGGCGTCGGAATAGGAATAGCCTTCCGCCGTGCCGGATTTGCGTCCGTCGAGGCCGTTGAGTTCCGGGCCGACCTTGTTCTTGGCGCCTTCGCCGATCGAGTGGCACGCCAGGCACTTGTTGAACGACGACTTGCCGGCTGCGACGTCCTGCGCGAGAGCAGCGGACGAGGCGGCAGTGGTTGCGGCGACGATGAGCAGGGCGCGGAGGGTGATCTTCTTCATGGATGGCTCTTCTCGCTGTTGGCTTTCCGTAGGCATTTGTCGCATGCGGGACTGGCGATGCACAAGCGGGACGGCGTCGCGGCAGGTCTGCGCCATCGTGCTTTGGTGACCTACCCAAACCTGGCGAGACGTGCTTGATTCCCGAGAACAACAATCGTTTGTGACAAGACGGCGGCTGCGCGGGAGAAACCAAGACATGACCATCATGATGCCCGCGGCGGACCAGGCGACGCTCGCTCGCCGCGATGCGATCGTTGCTGCACTGCGCGCGATCGTGCCGGGCGAGGGCGTCATCTCCAGCGCCGCCGAGATGCTGCCTTACGAGTCCGACGGGCTGATGGCCTATCGCCAGCCGCCGATGGTGGTGGTGCTGCCGGATACGACGGAGCAGGTCTCGAAGGTGCTGCGCTATTGCTTCGACAACGGCATCAAGGTGGTGCCGCGCGGTTCCGGTACCTCGCTCTCTGGCGGTGCGTTGCCGCTGGCTGACGCTGTGCTGCTTGGTCTCGGCAAGTTCAAACGCATCCGCGAGATCGATTTCGACAACCGTGCGGTCGTCACCGAGCCTGGCGTCACCAATCTCGCCATCAGCCAGGCGGTGGCCCATGCCGGCTTCTATTACGCGCCGGATCCGTCGTCGCAGATAGCCTGCTCGATCGGCGGCAATGTCGCGGAGAATTCCGGCGGCGTGCACTGCCTGAAATACGGCATGACCACCAACAACCTGCTCGGCTGCGAGATCGTGCTGATGTCAGGTGAAATCATCAAGGTCGGCGGCAAGTCGGCGGAGACATCGGGCTACGACCTGATGGGCATCATCACCGGTTCCGAAGGCCTGCTCGGCGTCATCACCGAAATCACCGTGCGCATCCTGCAGAAGCCGGAGACGGCCCGCGCCCTGATGGTCGGCTTTGCCGACGTCGAGGCTGCCGGCAAATGCGTTGCCGACATCATCGGCGCCGGCATCATTCCGGGCGGCATGGAGATGATGGACAGGCCGGCGATCCACGCCGCCGAAGCCTTCGTTCATGCCGGCTATCCGCTCGACGTCGAGGCGCTCCTGATCATCGAACTCGATGGGCCCGGCGTCGAGGTCGATGAACTCATCAAGCGGGTCGAGACCATTGCGCTGGGCTGCGGCTCGACCACCTGCCAGATTTCGACCTCCGAGCAGGAACGCCTGCTGTTCTGGTCCGGCCGCAAGGCGGCCTTCCCGGCGGTGGGACGGATCTCGCCGGACTATCTCTGCATGGACGGCACCATTCCGCGCGCCGCCTTGCCGCTGGTGCTGAGGCGGATGAAGGAGATGTCGGCGAAATACGGCCTCGGCGTTGCCAATGTGTTTCACGCCGGCGATGGCAACCTGCATCCGCTCATTCTGTACGATGCCAACAAGCCGGGCGAGCTGCAGCGCGCCGAGGATTTCGGCGCCGACATTCTGCGGCTTTGTGTGGAGGTCGGCGGCGTGCTCACCGGCGAGCATGGCGTCGGCATCGAGAAACGCGATTTGATGCCGGAGATGTTCAGCGAGATCGATCTCAACCAGCAGCAACGTTTGAAATGCGCCTTCGACGCCCAGGGCTTGCTAAATCCCGGCAAGGTGTTTCCGACGCTGCACCGCTGCGCCGAACTCGGCCGCGTCCATGTGCATGGCGGTAAGCTGGCGTTTCCCGATCTTCCTCGATTTTGAGCAGGCGTGAATGTGGACACTTTGAAAGTACGCGACGCCCTGGACGTCGAGCAGGCGGTGCGCGCGGCGATTGCCAGCGAACAGCCGCTGGAGATTATCGGCCATGGCAGCAAGCGGATGGTCGGCCAGCCCGTGGCGACCAATGCGCTGCTCGATCTTTCCGCACTGAATGCGGTGACGTCCTACGAGCCGAACGAGTTGATCATCACGGTGCAGGCCGGCACGCCGCTGGCCGATGTGCTGTCGCTGATCGATTCCAGGAACCAGCAGTTCTCCTTCGAGCCGATGAACACCTCGCAGTTGCTGGGCACGCCGGATGTCGGCACCATCGGCGGCATGATCGGCGCGGGGCTGGCGGGGCCACGGCGGATCCAGGCTGGCGGCGCGCGGGATCATCTGCTCGGGGCGCATGCGGTGTCGGGCTTCGGCGATAGCTTCAAGGCCGGCGGCCGGGTGGTGAAGAACGTCACCGGCTACGATCTCTGCAAGCTGCTGGCGGGCTCCTGGGGTACACTCGCCGTGATGACCGAGGTGACGCTGAAGGTGATGCCGCGCGCCGAGAGCGAGCGCACGCTGGTGCTGCGCGGGCTCGACGACCTCGCGGCGAACAAGGCGATGACAGCGGCGCTGGGTTCGCCGTTCGATGTGTCCGGTGCCGCGCATCTGCCGGGCTCGGCGCTGCGCACTACGCAGGGGCCGCTCGGCGAGATCGCCGCGCCCGACCAAGCGGTGACGCTACTGCGGCTCGAAGGCATCACGTCGTCGGCGAAGCACCGCGCGGTGTCGCTGGCCGCGGCGCTGGCCTCGTTCGGCACGGCGGAGATTGCCGAGGATAGTCACTCCGCATTGTTGTGGGCAGGCGTGCGCGACGTCGTGCCGTTCGCGGCCAGCGGTCCGCGGGCGCTGTGGCCGGTATGGCGCATCGTCTGCCCGCCGGCGTCGGGCGGCGCGCTCGGCCAGGGGCTGGCGAAGGGCTCGCAGGGCGAGGTGATCTACGACTGGGGCGGCGGGCTGATCTGGGCGGCGCTGCCGCCCTCAGTCGATGCGCAGGCGGCGCAACTGCGCCAGCGCGTCAATGCGGTCGGCGGCCATGCCACGCTGATCCGCGCGGATGAGCAGGTACGGCGCGCGGTCGATGTGTTCCATCCGCAAGCTGCCGGCCTCGCCGCGCTCGGCGAGCGGGTACGGCACAGTTTCGATCCGAAAAACATTCTCAATCGCGGCCGGATGTCGCGAGGACCCGTGACATGAAAACCGACTTTACGCTCACGCAACTGGCCAATCCGGATATCGCCGAGGCCGACAAGATCCTGCGCGCCTGCGTGCACTGCGGATTCTGCACCGCGACCTGTCCGACCTATGTGCTGCTGGGCGACGAGTTGGATAGTCCGCGCGGGCGGATCTACTTGATCAAGGAGATGCTGGAGAAGGACCAGGCGCCGACGCAGGAGGTGGTCAAGCACATCGACCGCTGCCTGTCGTGTCTCGCCTGCATGACCACCTGCCCCTCAGGCGTGAACTACATGCATCTGGTCGATCAGGCGCGGGTTAGGATCGAGCGGGACTACACAAGGCCGCTCAACGAGCGGCTGCTGCGCGACGTGCTGGCCCGGGTGCTGCCGCGGCCGGCGCTGTTTCGCGCCAGCATGATGCTGGCGCGGCTGGTGCGTCCGCTGGCGCTGCTGCTGCCATCGACGCGCAAGCAGGCCAATCCGAACCTGCTGAGCCGGATCAGGGCTATGTTGCTGCTGGCGCCGAAGGTGCTCCCCGCGGCGGGCCCGGCCGGCGGCAGCGTGTTTCCGGCGGTGGGCCCCCGGCGCGGCCGTGTCGCGTTGCTGCAGGGCTGCGCCCAGCAGGTGCTGGCGCCGCGGATCAACGAGGCCGCGATCCGCCTGCTGACCCGGCATGGCATCGAGGTCGTGCTGGTCAAGGACGAGCAATGCTGCGGCGCGCTGACACATCATCTTGGCCGCGATGGCGATGCGCTTTCGCGGGCGCGCGCCAATATCGGCGTCTGGCTCGGGGAGGCCGATCGCGGCGGCCTCGACGCCATTCTGGTGACGGCGTCCGGCTGCGGCACGGTGATCAAGGACTACGGTTTCATGCTGCGCGAGGACCCCGAATTCGCAGGTCCTGCGGCGAAGGTGTCGTCGCTGGCGAAAGATATCACCGAGTATGTCAGCAGCATGGATATGCCTGCGCCACAGCAGCAAAGCGATCTCGTCGTCGCGTATCACTCGGCGTGCTCGTTGCAGCACGGCCAGAAAATCACGCAAGCCCCGAAAGAATTGCTTTCCAAGAATGGATTCGTGGTGAAAGATATACCGGAGAGCCATTTGTGTTGCGGTTCGGCGGGAACGTACAACATTCTCCAGCCTGATCTTGCGAGCCAATTGCGCGATCGCAAGGTCGCCAATATCGCGATGGTCAAGCCGGATATCATCGCCGCCGGCAACATCGGCTGCATGGTTCAGATCGCCGGGGGGACGACCGTTCCTGTCGTACACACGATTGAGCTTCTCGATTGGGCGACAGGCGGTCCCCGGCCAGGATTGAACTGATCGACGAAAGGCCCCGCGCCGGCGCGGACAACTTGAACGCCTGATCGCTCTCGATCGGCGCCAACAGGAGGATCACGATGGCTAAAGGCAAGAAGGATAAAAAAGGCAAGAAGGACAAGAAAAGCAAAAAGAAGCTTCTGATGGCGGCGAAGGCCGCGAAAAAGACTTCCAAGAAGTCGGCAAAGAAGTCGTCTAAAAAGACGGCCAAGAAAACAGCCAAGAAAGCTGCCAAGAAGACCGCGAAGAAATCAGCCAAGAAGGCCGTGAAGAAGACCGCCAAGAAGGTTGCGAAAAAAGCTGCGAAGAAGGCCGCGCCGAAAAAGGCCGCCAAGAAAGCAGCGAAGAAATCCACCAAAAAAGCTGCTGCCAAAACGCCGGCCAAGAAGGCTTCGGCGAAAGCTCCGGTGAAGAAGGCGGCGCCAGTTGCTCCCGCGCCCGTGGCTCCGCCGCCCAAGCCGCCCGCGCCGAAGAAGCCCCGCATCCGCAAGCCCAAGCCGGTGGAAACAGCTGCGCCGGCTCCGGAAGCGCCGAGCTGGTCCGCTCCGGAACCTGATCCGGCCCCGGTTGAGGGACATTCTACCGGCGAGACGACCCCGATCGAATCTTCGGATGCCGACACGCCGGACCACGACGGGCCCAGGTAGTGCCGGATCATTCGCCCTCGTGGGGCGGATGATCCGAGAGAATCAAGGCCGCAGCGTTTGCCGCTGCGGCCTTTCGCGTTGTCAGGGGAGGTCGATTCGGTGAGAGCAACCCATTGCGGTGCCGATTCGGCCGGGGCTGGTAGGCTCTCTTCGTCATGAAAGTGATCCAACCACCCGGCGGTAACCTTGCACCCAAAGGTTTAGCCTGCCCGCTTATTCCTCCTGGTGGTATTTTCGGTCTGGAATGGCTCCAAAAATGTTGTGGTTTTGCAACACATACCGACAACCTCTCACGGAAACGTCAGAACGCCCAATAAGTCGGCAGTTGCTCGTTTTTTTTACTTCACCAGGCGGCCTTTGCGTCCCAGAGTTGCGTCACATTAACGGATTTCGCGGTCTCGCCGTCTTTTCAGACACGAAACTGCACTGGTTTCAAATGCGATGGGGGAACGTCATGAAGAAGGTAATTGTTACGGTTGCAGCGATGCTCGCGGTGGGGGTGAGCTCGGCTTCTGCTGCCGATATGGCCGCCAAGATGTACAAGAAGGCCCCGCCGATCGAGGCTTTCAATCCTTGGGATGTGGCCTTCGGCGGCGCGATCATGAGCAATTACGTGTTCCGCGGTGTCACCCAGTCGAACGGCCAGAAGGGTTCTGTCGCCGCTTACTTCGAGCCGCGCTACAACATCACCAAGGACGTCCAGCTGTACGCCGGTGTGTCGGGCGAGAGCATCTCCTTCGCCAACCGCGCCGCCGCTGAAATCGATGGCTACTTCGGTATCCGCCCGACCTGGGGCGCCGCCGCCTTCGACTTCGGCTTCTGGTACTACGGTTATCCGGGTGGCCAGTGCATCGACACGGTCCAGGGTGGTGGCGTTCTCTGCCCGCTCGGTTCCTCGGCTCTCGCCAACGGCAACGTGGCGAAAAAGGATGCGAGCTTCTACGAGGGCTACGCCAAGCTGAACTACACCTTCAATGATTACTTCTCGCTCGGCGGCAACGCTTACTACTCCCCGAACTTCCTGAACTTGGGCGCTGACGGCACCTACGCTTCGATCACCGGTAAGGTGATTGCGCCGTCGACCTGGTTCGGCTCGACCGGCATCGGCTCCTACGTCTCGGGTGAGTTCGGTCGCCAGTGGCTCGGAACCTCGGATTCATTCTACTCGCTGACCCCCCCGAATGGCCCCGGCATCAAGTATGCTGACTACAACACCTGGAACATCGGTATCGGCTTCACCTACAAGGTCTTCACGCTGGACTTGCGCTACTCCGACACCAACCTGTCGAAGGGTGACTGCAACGCCTTCACCAGCGACTTCACGGCGTCGGGCGTCAACAACAAGACCGCGATCAACCCGGGTGGCGCTGGCTCCAGCTGGTGCGGCGCGACCGGCATCGTCAAGCTGTCGGCTGACCTGACCGCGATGACCAACCTGAAGTAAGCACTTCGATCCAGACCAAGGGGCGGCAGAGCGATCTGCCGCCCCTTTTCTTTTGGGATGAGCTTTGCATGGGACGGGATTGGTGGCAGGCGGCGATGACGGCGATCCGCCGCAACAACCACCGCAACATTCTGGCCGGAGCCGTGGCCGGGCTCGGCGCTGCCATTGCCATCGGCGTCATGGAGTGGTTCTCCGCCGTCGCCCATTATCCGCTCGTCATCATCCCCTTCGCGACCTCCATCGTGCTGGTGATCGGATCGCCTGAAGCCGAGCCGGCGCAGCCGCGCGCGCTGATCGGCGGCCATGTCGTCTCGACGCTGGTGGGGTTGGCGGTGCTGAAGCTGACCGGGCCCCATGGCTGGGCGGCCGCCATGGCGGTGGGACTGGCCGTGCTGGCGATGTACGGCACCGGCACCTTTCATCCGCCGGCAGGAATCAACCCGCTGCTGGTGGTGTCCAACAATCTGCCGTGGACGTTCCTGATCGCACCGGTGCTGGCGGGTGCGCTGCTGCTTGCGGCCTTCGCCTTCGTCTGGCACCGCTGGATAGGCCGCCGCTCATGGCCGCGGCACTGGGGTTAGCTGACACCCCGCTGTTCAAACTAGTTTCGCGCCTTCCTTGATGTCCCGCAACGCGAAACGGTCGCCGGATCGCACCAGGCTGACGTTGCGCTGATGGAAGGCCTGCAGCGTGCTGCGATGGCCGATCGAGACAACGGTCGTTGTGGGCAGCTTCTCCTCGATGAGCCTGTAAAGCGCGGCTTCCGACGGCTCGTCGAGCGACGCGGTGGCCTCGTCGAGGAACAGATATTGCGGCTGGTGCAGCAGAGCGCGGGCGACGCCGAGGCGCTGCTGCTCGCCGAGCGACAGCATCCGATTCCAGTGCGCCTCCTCGTCGAGCCGGCTGACCAGCGCCGGCAGGCCGACCGCCGTGATGGCTTCGGCGATGCGTTGCGGGCCGAACGCGCTGGTCTCGGCGGGATAGGCGATGGCGTCCTGCAGGGAGCCGACCGGGAAATACGGCCGCTGCGGCAGCATCATCAATGTCGCTTTGGCGGGAATCGCAATCCGACCGGTGCCGAACGGCCAGATGCCGGCGATGGCCCGGAACAGGGTGGACTTGCCTGCGCCCGAGGGCCCGGTGAACAGCGTGCGTTCGCCGCCGCGGAAGCTGAAGCCATCGGCGGAAACCAGCGGCGTGCCGTTGGGCAGATTGACCATCAGCTGCTTCAAGTCGATGGCGCCGCTGTCGGCCGGCGCGACGTGGATGATGTCGGCCTTCGTCGTGAGCGACTCCGCGCTGGCGATCGCGCTCTCGAAACCATCGAGACGGGCGACGCCGGCCTGCCATTCGGCCAGCGTGCGATAGGCGGTGATGAAGAACGACAGCGCGTCCTGCACGCTGCCGAAGGCCGATGCGGTCTGCATCATGCCGCCAAGCTGGACCTTCTCGGCGAAATAGGCCGGCGCCACCAGGATGTAGGGGAAGATGATCGAGGCCTGCGAATAGCTGGCCGTGAAGGCTGTCAGCTTCTTGGTGCGGCTCATGATGTCGAGCCAGTTGCCCACCACGCGCTGGAAGCGCGACGACAGCCGCAACCGCTCGACCGGCTCGCCGCGCAGCAGTGCGATCTGTTCGGCATTCTCGCGGGCGCGGACCAGGTTGAAGCGGAAGTCGGCTTCATACTGCTGCTGCTGGAAATTCAGCCCCATCAGCGGTGAGCCGATCAGGTGGGTCAGCACCGTTCCGATGACCGCATAGATCAAGGCGGCCCAGACCAGATAGCCGGGAATCGGAATGTCGCGGCCGAATACATGCAGCGGCGCGGCGTCCGACAGGCCCCACAGGATCACCACGAACGATGCCAGCGTGACTACCGAACTCAGCAAGCCAACGCCAAGCGTGAGCGTGCGATCGACGAACAGCTGGGTGTCTTCCGCAATGCGCTGGTCCGGGTTGTCGGCGGCGTCGCCCTGCAGCTGCATCCGGTAGTGGTTGCCATGCGACAGCCAGCCGCCGAGATAGCGGTCGGTCATCCAGCGCCGCCAGCGGATCTGCAGCCACTGATTGAGGTAGAGTTGATAGACTCTCAGCGCGATGAAGATCGCCGCCAGAAACGAAAAGTAGCCGAGCTGATAGGTGAAGACGTCGAGGTTGCGCTCCTGCAGCGCGTTGTAGAACACGTTGTTCCAGCGGTTGAACAACACGTTGAGACCGACCACCGCGAGCTCGATGACGATCACCGCCGCCAGCAGGCCGCGCGCCATCCATTTGTCTTCGGAGCGGAAATACGGGATCGCGATTCGCCAGACGGTCGCGAGCGTGGAGCGGATGTTGTTCACAGATCGGTCTCCGGAGGAGGGCGCCAAGCGCTTGAAACAAGGCAGGAATTGGAACATCTAGACTAAAGTTGCAGTTTTGATGTCCTGCATCGTCTTGTTGCCAAATGGTAATTTAACCTAGCATGGCGGTAACGGCGAGGGGCGGGGGCCTTCCCAATTCGCGCGGTTGCGAGCGCTTTCGGTTTGAACCGAATCCCGCTCAGCTCGCGTTGTATTGAAAATCTCCTGCGATCGCGCCAGCACGTCCTGACCCTCCACGCGGGTCCCGGCGCAGCAAAAAAGGCGTGGGGGAGAACGGCCATGTGGAATCAGGTCTACAATCCATTGAACAGCGCGGTGCTGTCGACCATTGCGGCTGCGATACCGGTGGTCACGCTGCTGGTGCTGATCGCCAGCGGCAAGGTCAAGGCGCACCTCGCCGCGATCATCGCCGTGATCGTGGCCAATCTCATTGCAATCTTCATCTTCACCATGCCTGCCGGCATGTCGATCCGGGCGTCGTTGCTGGGCGTGGTGGCCGGCTTCTTCCCGATCGGCTGGATCGTGCTGAACGTCATTTTTCTTTACCAGGTTACGGTCTCCACCGGCCGCTTCGAACTCCTGAAGCGCGCCATCGGCGGTGTGACGGAGGACCGGCGTCTGCAGCTGCTGCTGATCGCCTTCGCATTCGGCGCGTTCTTCGAGGGTGCTTCCGGATTCGGGACGCCTGTGGCCATCACCGGCTCGGTGCTGATCGGGCTCGGCTTCTCGCCGCTCGCCGCGTCCGGCCTGTCATTGATCGCCAATACCGCACCGGTGGCCTATGGCGCGCTGGGCACGCCGATCCAGGGCCTGGCGTCTGTGACCGGACTCGATCCTTACATCCTTGGCGCGATGGTTGGCCGGCAACTGCCGGTGTTTTCTCTGCTCGTGCCGTTCTGGGTGGTCTGGGCGTTCGCCGGCTGGAAGGGCATGAAGGATGTCTGGCCGGCGATCCTCGTCACCGGATTGTCGTTCGCGATCCCGCAGTTCGTGATCTCGAACTACATCAACCCCTGGATTGTCGATATCGGCGCGTCGCTGATCTCGATGGGCTGCCTGATCCTGTTCCTCAAAGTCTGGCAACCGAAGGTGTTATGGCTGTCTCCGGCCTTGCGCGGCAGGGATGAATCGGCGTCGACGATGACGGCGCCGAAGCCGATGGACAAGACGCCGCTCACCCAGGCGCAGATCTGGGGCGCGCTGCTGCCCTGGATCATCGTCTGCGTGGTGATGCTGATCTGGGGCAACGGCGCGTTCAAGACCTGGGCGAACTCGATCTTCACCTGGAATTATCCGGTGCCTGAACTGCACAACATGATCAACAAGGTGCCGCCGGTGGCTCCAAAGCCGACGCCTGAAGGTGCCGTGTTCGGGTTCACGTATCTGTCGTTCACCGGAACGGGAATGCTGATCGCCGCGATCATCTCCGGCTTCCTGATGGGCGTTTCGCCGGGCAAGATGATTTCCCAGTACGGCCGCACCATCAAGCTCTGCGCGATTTCGCTGATCACGATCTCGGCGATGCTGGCGATTGGCACCTTGACCCGTCTGTCGGGCGTCGATGCGACGCTCGGTCTGGCCTTTGCCGCAACGGGCGTGCTGTATCCGTTCTTCGGCACGCTGCTGGGCTGGCTCGGCGTCGCGCTGACCGGATCGGATACCGCTTCCAACGTGCTGTTCGGCAATCTGCAGAAGATCACCTCGGAGCAATTGGGCCTGTCGCCGATCCTGATGGCAGCGGCGAATTCGTCCGGCGGTGTGATGGGCAAGATGATCGACGCGCAGTCGATCGTGGTCGCCTCCACCGCCACCAACTGGTACGGCCACGAAGGTACCATCCTGCGTTATGTCTTCCGGCACTCCATCGTGCTGGCCTGCCTGGTCGGCTTTGTGGTGATGCTGCAGGCCTACGTCTATCCGTTCACGCTGATGGTTCTGAAATAGCCATCAGCCAGCGAAGCGACGAAAAAATCCCCGCGGCCTGCTCGGCCGCGGGGATTGTCTTTTTGACGCCCGATTTGTGCGCGAACCAATCTGGCCAATGCCGCGGCTGTCGCGTAGAACGGCGCGCGATTGTCGGTCGGCCCCTCATTTCGAGATTCAGATGATTCCAGTGGTGAACGTGTTGCGCTCCGTCCTGATCGGATCGGCGCTGTTGCTCAGCGTGCCGGTTCATGCGGCTGAAGAATTTCCGTTCGGGCTCGAGATGACGCTGGACGCTGCGCGCCAGCCCGGTTCGAAGCGGTTGCCAACGCTGGACATCGGCGACGCCGGCGAGACCCGCGTCGAGTTGTGGTGCAAGGGCGGCAAGGGGCAGTTTTCAGTGGCCGGCGATACCGTGATCTTCGCCGCCGGCGCGATGGAGGCGCGCGATTGCCCGGCCGCACGGGTGCAACTGGACGATGAACTGCTGGCGACGCTGAGCGAGGCCACCAACTGGAAACGCCAGGGCGACGTGGTGTCGTTCATCGGCGCGAAGTCGCTGCGGTTTCGTCTCAATACGAATTGAGATGGCAATTCAGCCTTCGCCCAAAATCATATCCGCGCACATCGCCGCGCCCTGAATGACTCCGGTGTAGCCACCAAAATTGGCGTAGGCGGACGACAGATAGAGTCCGGCGGCCGGTGCGCGCGGTGATCGCGCGGGCGCGCTCTGCCCCGTCAATGGCGGCAGTGGCGCAAAGCCGTACACGGCGCCAAGCGGCGCGTTGAGATATTGCTGCACGGAGAGTGCGGTGTTGAAGGATGTCGCGGTGACGGCGCCAGCAAGGCCGGGATAATGCCCGTCGAGCGTGGCGATGATCGCGGCCTGCCATCGCTCGCGCCTGGCGCGGTAGAGGTCGATGTCCGAACCGTCCCAGTTCGACAGGCGGTCCGGCCCGAAGATCGACAGCACATAGGGCGGGGCGGGTACACCGGCGTCGATCGCAGCATAATCGACCATTGCCAGCGGTGGCATCCGGTCGGTGGGCTTGTTCGACATCAGCGTTGTGCCCTGCGCGTAGTCGGAGAGCGTCGTCATCCACGGCGGCAGTATTTGGGTCGAATAGCTGGTGACGCCGAATTCGCGGGGCGGTTTTGACAGCCCGAGCGTCAGCGCGAACAGCGAGATCGATGGCGCCAATTTGGCGTAGTGGTCGCGTAGGGTTTTCGCAGTTGCGTCAGGCAACAGCGCCGCCGTCGTCTCCGGCGCGGCGTTGCTTACGACGCTGGCGGCTTCGACACTCTGCGGATCGCTGCCGTCTTTTGCGGTGTGGGTCACGACATGCGTGCCGCCTGGCCCAGGAGCAATCATACTGACGCTCCGGCGCAGGATAACGTCGCTACCGGCTTGCCTGATCGCCCGCGCCAGTGCGCTCGACAGCCGCTGCGAGCCGCCCTTGACGTAGCAGGTGCCGTTCGAGAGATAGCTGCCCTGCGCGACGGCGAACAGCACCCACCACAGGGTCGCGGGATCGTCGTGATAGTAAGCGATGTTGGCGCACAGCGCGGATTTGACGGCTTCGTTGGAACCGAAGACCTTGTCGAGTTTCTGCTGCAGTGACAGCGACCAATCTGCGCCGAAGCCCTCAAGCGGTTTGCCGAAGATGGTCACGCCGGATACGGACGCCGCGATGGTGATCTGTTCGATCTCGTGCAGGATCTGTTCGATGCCGCCGCGCGCCTCAGGGAAGCGCCGGATCAGCGCGTCGCACACGCCGGAAAAACTGGCCGGCAGTATTAGCGGCGTCGCGATCGGGCCGCCGCGTACTTCATACAGGTCGCTGCTCGATGCCCAGGTCACCGTGTCGATGACGCCGGCGCGCGTGAGGGGAGAATGCTTGGGATCGCCGGGATGTCGCGGGTCGCTGGTTTCATGCAGCGAGCCTTCGACGAAGAGGTCGCCGACCTTGTAGCTCGATGCCGCGCCGCCGACCGAATTGTTGCGTTCGATAACCAGCACCTTGCGGCCTTCGCGCGCCAGAATCGCGCCGGCCGTCAACCCGCCCAGGCCGGCGCCGATCACCACCGCATCATAGCGTGCCATCGGCGGGACCCGGTTACGCCGGCGCTATTTCCAGCTCGATTTGTCGGCGTCCCAGCGCTGCGCCTTGAATTCCGCGGCGAGCGCTGCAACCGCGCCGTTGTCGTCGCGCGGGTCGCTCTCCTCGTCGGTGTTGGCGCTGTCGGCCAGAGCGAGCTTGGCACCCGCGGCTTCGTCGGAGGTTGCGACCGAAGGCGTGCTGATCCACAGCATCAGCCGATCGGAGGCGCCGGGCTTGTCGCTGGAGATAATCGCGTTGATCTCCACGGTCTCGGTCAATTCGAGCGCGGGCAGCACCTGGCTCGGCCGCTTGAAGGTCAGCTTCAGCTTGCCGGTCTCGTCATCCCATTTCGTCCCGGCCGGTTTCGCCGACAGCGACTTCGCCAGCACGTTGCCCAGCACAGACGCGATCTTGTCGCGGTTGAGCTTGTCGCCATCGCGCCAGTCCGCCGCGGCGAAGCGAATGGTGCGCTCCATGTCGACGCTGCCGCTGGTCCAGCCGGCACTGACAACGCCGGGATAGGTCTTGGCCTTGGCGACGAAGGCCGCGGCGCGCTCCGGATCGATGCTGAGGTTGATCACCTGCTCGCCGGCGCGCAGCGCGTCGCAGGATACGGTGAGGCTGTTGAGCGACACCTCGACGGCCTGGCCGCGCAGCGTCCGGACGAAATCCAGCGCCGCCTCGAGCTTGATCTTCACCGCGATGGCTTCCGGCGAGACTTCGGTAAAATCCTTCGGCGCCGCGGCGATGTTGTCGTCGGTCGACTGGTTGTCCTGGAATTCCTTTTCGCTCTGATCGGAATTGTCAGAGGACGCCACATTGTTGTTGGTCTGGCCGACGCTGATCTGCCCCTTGAACTCGAACGTATCGCCGGTCGGCCGGCGCGCCAGTTTTATAGTCACCGGCAGCTTGTCGATCTGGGTCTGGGTGGTGCCGGTCATGATCTGGCCGCTGACGGTGAGGTTGGCGACGAAGCGATCCTTGCGATCGGAGCCTTTTTCGGCGGGATAGCAGACGTCGAGCGTTGCTGCGGTGACGGTCTTGCCCTGGCGGGTTTCCCGCAGGATCACATCGGCATTGCCATCCATCAGGCCGTCGATCGAAGTGAAATAGCGGGTCTCGGGGCCTGTGGCTTGACTCTTCGGCGCGAGCTTCATCTGGGCCGAGGCCAGATTCAAGGTCACGACGGAACAGGCGGCCGCAAGACCGATCAGGCAACAACGAAGCACGCGCATTGCAAATTTCCTTGGACGTTCTTCTTGGGTGTAAGGATATCGATCCATCTTAGAAGCTTTTGCGGCCGGATTGAATCAGAACCGGGCCCAAGGCGAAAGATCATTCGCATCAGGCAAAAAAGAAGGCCGCCCGGGGGCGGCCTTCGATCGATCTTTGATGGAGCCGCGGGCTTAGAAGCCCATGCCGCCCATTCCTCCCATGCCACCCATACCGCCGCCGCCTGGCATCGCCGGGGCTGCTTCCTTCGGCAGTTCGGCGACCATGGCTTCGGTGGTCACCAGCAGGCCGGCGACGGAGGCTGCGTCCTGCAGTGCAGTACGAACCACCTTGGCAGGGTCGATGATGCCCTTGGAGACCATGTCGACATACTCTTCGGTCTGGGCGTCGAAGCCGAAGGTCTCGGACTTGTTCTCCAGGATCTTGCCGACCACGATCGAGCCTTCGACACCGGCGTTCTCGGCGATCTGGCGGATCGGAGCTTCCAGCGCCTTCAGCACGATGTTGATGCCAGCCTGCACGTCGGAGTTGTCGTTGGTGAGGCGGCCGACGGCCTTCTTGGCGCGCAGCAGGGCGACGCCGCCGCCCGGCACGATGCCTTCCTGAACGGCCGCACGGGTGGCGTTGAGCGCGTCGTCGACGCGATCCTTCTTCTCTTTCACTTCGATCTCGGTGGCACCGCCGACGCGGATCACCGCGACGCCGCCAGCGAGCTTGGCGAGACGCTCCTGCAGCTTCTCGCGGTCGTAGTCCGAGGTGGTTTCCTCGATCTGCGCCTTGATCTGGTTGACGCGCGCTTCGATGGCAGGCTTCTTGCCGGCGCCGTTGACGATGGTGGTGTTTTCCTTGTCGATCACCACCTTCTTGGCGCGGCCGAGCATCGCTACGGTGACGCTTTCCAGCTTCATGCCGAGGTCTTCGGAAATCAGCTGGCCACCGGTCAGGATCGCGATGTCTTCCAGCATCGCCTTGCGGCGATCGCCGAAGCCCGGCGCCTTGACGGCAGCGACCTTGAGGCCACCACGCAGGCGATTGACCACGAGGGTGGCCAGCGCTTCGCCTTCGACGTCCTCGGCGATGATCAGCAGCGGCTTGCCGGACTGCACCACGGCTTCGAGCACCGGCAGCATTGCCTGCAGGCCGGACACCTTCTTCTCGTACAGCAGGACGTACACGTCCTCGAGCTCGGCGGTCATCTTCTCGGCGTTGGTGACGAAGTAGGGCGACAGGTAGCCGCGATCGAACTTCATGCCTTCGACGATATCGACTTCGGTATCGAGCGACTTGTTCTCTTCGACGGTGATGACGCCTTCATTGCCGACCTTCTGCATCGCCTGGGCGATCATCTTGCCGATGGCGCTGTCGCCATTGGCCGAGATGGTGCCGACCTGGGCGACCTCGGCGGAGGAGGCGACCGGCTTGGCGCGCTTCTGGATGTCCTTGACGACGGCCGTGACGGCGAAGTCGATGCCGCGCTTCAGGTCCATCGGGTTCATGCCGGCGGCCACCGACTTGGCGCCTTCACGCACGATCGCCTGGGCGAGCACGGTGGCAGTAGTGGTGCCGTCGCCGGCGGTGTCGTTGGTCTTGGAGGCGACTTCGCGCAGCATCTGCGCGCCCATGTTCTCGAACTTGTCCTCGAGCTCGATTTCCTTGGCGACGGTGACGCCGTCCTTGGTGATGCGGGGAGCGCCGAAGCTCTTCTCGATCACCACGTTGCGGCCCTTGGGGCCGAGCGTGACTTTGACAGCGTTGGCGAGAACGTCGACGCCGCGCAGCATGCGATCGCGTGCGTCTCCAGAAAATTTAACGTCTTTGGCGGCCATGATGGCTCCTGTTGCTTGATGAGTTGATGGCGAAGAGCGCTGCGCTCTTCGATCGAATTAGTTCAAGACGCCCATGATGTCGGACTCCTTCATGATCAGGAGCTCCTCTCCATCGAGCTTGATCTCGGTGCCCGACCACTTGCCGAACAGCACCTTGTCGCCGACCTTGATGTCGATCGGGATCAGCTTGCCGGCCTCGTCGCGGCCGCCGGGGCCGGCGGAGACGACTTCGCCTTCCTGGGGCTTTTCCTTGGCGCTGTCAGGAATGATGATGCCGCCCTTGGTCTTGGTTTCGGCATCGATGCGCTTGACGACGACGCGGTCGTGCAGCGGACGGAATTTGATCTTGGCCATGGAGTTTCCTCTGGTTGAGCTTGAGATCTGGGTGCAATCCGATGTGATTGCTGCGGTGCGGTTCAGACGCCCGCGGCGGATCGGCCCGCACCCTTAGCAATCTGGTTATGGGAGTGCTAAATGCGCGTCCGGAGATATGGCCAGACGCCAATTCTGTCAAGCAAGGCCTTAAGGCCTTGGTGAGGCCAATATAGGATGATCTGGAAACCATATCGGAGCGCGGGTGTAGTTAAAGCGACCTCATTGCTCCGACAGGTCTTTTACGCTTGGCTGCGGGACGGCGGCCAAGGGAATTTTGTTGAGGGGATACTATGATCAGGTCACGCCACGCCCGCACGATTGTCCATCTGGCAGTCGCCTCATCTTTGGCGTTGCTGCTCGGCGGGTGCGGCTCGTTCACCGGATTCAGCGGCTTCGGGACGTCGCAGCCGGTCGCGCCGTCAGAACCGCCGCCGGAGCGGGAAATGCCGGCCTCGATCCGCTCTGACGAAATCGTCGGCCGCTGGGGCCTGGCGTCCTACCAGAATCCGAACGATCGGGCCCGCACTGAGAACGCTGCCCGCGGCCAGTGCAAGCAGCCCTATATCATCGGCGCCGGCACCTCCGGCGGTGTCATCATGCATCTCGCCGACGAGGCGACGCCGCAGGAATTGCGGCTGAAGGGCAGCCCGAGCGGCAAGAACTATATCGGCCCGTCCGGCCCCGCCGGCGGCGAAAAGGATCGCGAGATCGTCTCGTTCGACGGCCGTGTTCTGGTGACGCGTTTCATCGACAAGGACGCCGCGGTCCGCTACGGCAACATGGTCTATGTCCGCTGCGCGCCCCGCGCGTAAGCGCTCTTGCGATCTCAATACGAAAATGGCGCGTCCCGAGGGACGCGCCATTTTGCTATTGATCGTCATTCCCCGGCGCGCCAATTGGTGCGCCTTCCGGGTCTGCCCTCCAGCCGGCTTCGCCGTCTGAAGCGCATCCTCAGACACGCCAATGGGCGTGTCGGGGAATGACATCCCTTCTTGTCGGCCTAGCCGAACATCGCGTCGATGTCGTCCTGCGAGGCGTGGCCGATGTCGCCATCAAGCTTCGGGCCGTTAAGCAGCTTGGCATCGCCCTCGCGCTCATCAATGATCGGCGGCGCGTGCGCCTTGATGGCATCGACGCCACCCCAGATGTCCATCATCGCAGTGATGCGATTCTCGATGAACTTCATCGTGGTCATCACCTTGCTGATGCGCTGGCCGGTGAGATCCTGGAAGTTGCAAGCCTCGAAGATGGCCACGACGTTGTCCTGGATTTCCTCCAGCAACTGCTTCTGTTGATCCGGGGAAGTTACCTTGCCGAGGGCGGTCGAGGCATTGTCGACCCCTTCGGCGGCGGCTAGGATCTGCTGGGTCGCTTCTTCGGTGCCGCCGACCACCGCGCCGAGTTCGCCGTTGACCTTGGCCATTTCGTCGCCGTCAAAGCTCTTGCCGTGCAGAACGGCAATTTCCTGCTTGGTTCGGGTGATGGCGTCGTGAATGAGATCGAGTTCGATCTTCAGCTTCTCGCACTGCTCGATCTGGGCGCGATAAGTCTGCAGCAGCGCCTGCGCTTCGGCGACCTGCTGGTCGGCCGTTGCCCCGAGTTCTTCGCTGACAGCGTTGCGGTGGGGAGCGGCGGCCATCTGCGAGCGGATCGCGCGCAGCTCTGCCATGATCTCGCGATGCATAGGCATCGTTGCGCCGCCGTCATCGACTTCGGCGGGCATCGGCGTGCTGCCGAAATTGACTTCTTCAATACGAAAGCGCTTGCGACGAACAGACATCAGGTCCCCCAACGTTCAATCAATGTCTCTTCCTAGACGCATGAGTTTAACGTCGGGTTCACGCGGGAATACCGCGGAACAATGCAAACGCCGCGGCGCACACCAACGATTAACCATGCACGTCGCGCATTTATCGAAAATAAACGCTACCGAAGAGAACTGCGGTGGTTGACGACGTGGTGAATCGAAACGGCGCTTCTGTTTACCAAACCGACGCGTTTTTAACTTTAAGTCGGAGCGTGCAAAGCGCTCCTCGGGTGAGGACGTGTCCACGACGAAACAGTGCAGAGTACGTCGATGTTCAGAAAATTCTCCCTCGCATTTCTCGCCAGCACATCGTTCCTCGGTGCTGGAGTTCATCAGGCTGCGGCGATCGACGCCGCATCGCCTTACGCAGAGCCTACTGTGTACTACGCGAACCAGCCGGCGCAGCGTCCGGTCCCGCAGCGCACCGCCTACGCCGAGCGCCCCCGCATGGGCGGCGGCTTCATCGAATTCCTGTTCAGTGACGGTCCGGCGCAGGGCCAGTCGTATCAGCAGTTGCCGACCTACGAGCCCCGGCGCGCGTTGCTGCCGCAGATGGATCCGCAGCAAAGCATGCGGCAACCGGAGGAAGTGATCGATCCCGCACGTCCGGCCATGGATCCGAAGTACGAAAAGCAACTGGTTGACTACAACGGCAGGGAAAGCGCCGGCACCATCGTGGTCGATACGCCGAACAAGTACCTGTTCCTGGTGCAGGGCGGCGGCAAGGCGATGCGCTATGGCATCGGCGTCGGCCGTCCCGGATTCACCTGGTCGGGCGTGAAGCAGATCACCGCGAAGAAGGAATGGCCGGCCTGGACGCCGCCGCCGGAAATGCTGGTGCGCCGTCCCGATCTGCCGCGCCACATGGAAGGCGGCCCGGAAAATCCGCTCGGCGCGCGTGCGATGTATCTCGGCTCGTCGCTGTATCGTATCCACGGCTCCAACGAGCCCTGGACGATCGGCACCAACGTCTCGTCCGGTTGCATCCGGATGCGCAACGAGGACGTCATCGATCTCTACGGCCGCGTCAATGTCGGCGCGCGGGTGATCGTAATCTGATCGTATTGCTCTTCATATCAAAACGGCCGCTCGTGAGGGCGGCCGTTTTTCTTTCCGGATAGGCATCCAGCAATCACGCGTTGTCGCTGTCGCCGCCGCCAAAATCGTCCGAGTCCATATCCATGTCGTCGTGATCGTCCTGGTCTTGATCCTGGTCCTGATCGGCATCAGCCTGCGCCTGGTCGAACGATCCGGCACGGTGCCCGGACGAGCCGATGTCATTGACGCCGGCGTCGCGCGCGAGATTGCCGCCGGACGAATCCGAACTCCACGGGCTGCGGCTCTCGCCGCCGCTGTTGCCGAGGCCGGCGGAGTCGCCAAAACCGTGCTGGCTGCCGCCCATCATCGAACGGATGCTGCCGAGCAGCAGCGAGCCGCCGACCATGCCGGCCGCGGCCGCTGCTGCGGTGCCGAGAAATGAGCCGCCGCCTCCGCCCATGGGCGCCTGCTGCTGGCCATAGGGTTGCTGACCGTACGGGCCTTGGCCGTATTGACCTTGGCCATAGCCGCCTTGCGCCTGCGGCTGGCCGAGCACCTGTCCGGTATTCCAGGCTGCCCGGCTGGGTTCGGGCGGACGTACGCTGGGCACCGATCCACGTGGCTGGTTCTGGCCCTGGCCGAACAAGGCATCGCGCATCGAATCGAGGAAGCCGCCGGGCGGCGCCTGTTCGGGCGCGCCGCTGCCTTCCAGTTGCGTAATACGGTCATGGGCGCGCTTCAGCGCCTCGTCCTGCAGCAGCACGGTCTGCACCAACGCATAGACGGCGTTGGGCGCGCGGCGCAGGCCGTCGGAAATGGCGGCAAGCGCATCGGGATCGCGTGGCGCGGCTTCGACCTTGCTGAGCCGGTCAAAGAGATCGTCAACCAACTGGCGTTCTTGCGGTGTCATGGCGTCCTCCGGCTTGCTTCAAAAGCGCGCTTGGTCAGCGCGGTGGAGATGTAGTGACGCTTTGTGTCGCAAGTAGTGCCGCCCGGATTAAATTTCGGTATGCGACAAAACGACCGGTAAGGCGGTGTCGGACGAGATCAGGCCAATGTAACTTTGTTCGTGTCCAGCAAACGCGAAAAGTCGTCGCTGGCGAGAAACGCATATTCACGGGCGCGCTGATCGGTGAAGGGATCGAGGCCGATCAGGACGTCATCGACATGGCCGGGATGGCACATCACAAGTCCGCCATTGGGCAGGCCGTCGAGAAAGCCCGCCATCAACGTGGCGAAGTCGGCCTGTCTGGTGAAGTCATAGGCGCCGGCAAATCCCGGATTGAAGGCGATGCCGGCGCGTGCGGCGCGCTTGCGAAACGATGCGCTCAGCGTATCCAGCAGCAACGCCTTCGGCATATTCAGCCGCTGCGACAGCGGCTGAATGCGGCCGGACTGCCGCACCCAGGCGTTCGGTGCGCTGGCCTTGACCGCGGCAAGAAAGGCGTCGCGGACCTGCGGAAATATCTGCACGTGCTGGTGGCCGTCGATGTAATCCGGCGCGCGGCCGAACAGGTTTGTGAACGCCGCGATCTGCGCGGTCAGCTCCGAGCGGATGATCTCGGGATCCAGCTGCCGCAACAGGCTGCTGCGCAGCATCTTGCCGAGCGGCAGGAACAGGCCATCAAGCAGCGGTCTGTAGTGCATGGTCAGGGGATGAAACGGCGCGGTCAGCGTCGCGTGCAGCCCGATCGCGCAATGCAGGCTCTTCGCCACGGCGTCGTTCAGCGCGCTGACCTCGTCGCGGCCGATCGCAGGCCCGACCACCATCACCGACGTGGCATTGAGGCGCCCGCGTTCGATCAGCTCGCGTATGCCGCGGTTGACGCCGCGGCTGAGGCCGTAGTCATCGGCACATAGCCAGATCCGGCGCGGCGCAGTGTCGTTCATTCGGCGGCGGTCCGGTCGGTGGTGTTCACGGCCGTGTCGGTCGCCGCGCGCTTCACGCTGTGCTCGGCGACGAAATAAATCGGCCGCGCCTTCAGCTCGGAGAGGATCTTGCCAATATATTCGCCGACAATGCCGATCATGATCAGTTGCACGCCGCCGATCGTCATCAGGCCGACCATCAGCGACGGATAGCCCGGCACCGACTTGCCGGTGCTCAAGGTCTCCCACAGGATCGATAATCCGAACAGAAACGCGCCGAAGGCGAGCAGTAATCCAAGCAGGCTGGCGACGCGCAGCGGCGCTACCGAGAACGAGGTCAGACCCTCGATCGAGAGGCCGATCAGCTGTCGTGGATTGAACGACGTGACGCCATGCTCGCGTGCCGCCGGTTCGTAGTCGACGCGTAGTTGCTTGAAGCCAATCCAGGTGGCGAGGCCCTTGAAGAAGCGGTTGCGTTCGGGCAACTGGCGCAAGGCCGCCGCGGCACGCGGCGACAGCAGCCGGAAATCGCCGGCGTCTTCCGGAATTTTTTGGCGCGCGCCCCAGTTGATCAGCTTGTAGAAACCGTGCACGGCTGCGCGGCGCAGGGCCGACTCGTCGTCGCGATGCGCCTTGGCAGTATAGACCACGTCATAGCCGTCATCGATCCAGTGCCCCACCAATGTTTCGACCATTGTCGGCGGATGCTGGCCGTCGCCGTCCATGAACAGCACGGCGCCTCGGGTGGCGTGATCGAGCCCCGCCATCATGGCGGCTTCCTTGCCGAAATTCCGCGACAGCGACACCACTTGGACGTCGAGTGCGGTGGCCGGAAGCGCGCGGGCGATGCCAAGCGTGCCGTCGGCGCTGCCGTCATCGACATAGATGACTTCGCAGGCGACGCCGTGGCGCTGCTTCAGCGTCGTCGCCAGCGCGCTCAGCCGCTCGTGAAAGAAGGCGAGGCCGGGCGCCTCGTTGTAGACAGGCACCACGATCGACAGACCCTGCGCCGCCGCGGTCGCAGCGTCGGTCGACAAGCCAGAAACGTCACTGCCCAGCATCATCGATCAGGTTCCAAACATCTGAAGTCATGCACGTAACATATGGTAATCGCCACCAGATGTCGCCAGCAGCAATGCCAGTTGCTGCGCTGCGCTCTACTGCCGCAAGAACGCCTCAAGCTTGGCGAACAACGGATTCTCGCGATCCAGTACATAATCGAGCGACGCCACCGACACCGTATCCGCGCCGTGGAGGCGCAGGAAGCTGCCGAGCGCGTAGAGCTGCGCCGGCGGGCAGTGCAGCGTGATCATGCCCGACGAGGTCGGTCCGCCGAACGGCGATACCACGCCGAAACGGTTGTGCGCTTCTGTCAGCAAAGCGGCGTCGCAGCCGGCGAAGCGGGTGCGGACTTCCTTGTACTTGCTGGCGCGGGCGCGGGCGGCGATATGGTCGAGGATGATGCTTGCGGTCTGGCGCGCGTCATCGCTCCAGTCGGCGTCGCGCGAGGCGACGAGATTGGCCTGGCTGCGCAGGATCACGCCGTCGTCGAGCACCTTGAGGCCGTTGGCGACCAGCGTCGCGCCGGTGGTGGTGATATCGACGATCATCTCGGCGGTGCCAGTGGCGGGCGCGCCTTCGGTGGCGCCGGCGCTCTCCACGATACGGTAATCGACCACGCCATGGGAGGCGAAGAAGTTGCGCGTCAGGTTGATGTACTTGGTCGCGACGCGCATGCGGCGGTTGTGCTGCGCGCGAAAGCCGGTGGTGACGTCGTCGAGATCGGCCATGGTGCGGACGTCGATCCAGGCCTGCGGCACGGCGACGACCACATTGGCGCTGCCGAAGCCGAGGCCTTCGATCAGCGCGACGCGCTTGTCGACATCGACGATGCTCTCGCGCAGCAGATCCTCGCCGGTGACGCCGAGATGCACAGCGCCGCGCGCCAGTTGCGAGGCGATCTCGCTCGCGGAGAGGTAAGCGATCTCGACATTGTCGAGGCCGGCGATGGTGCCTCGGTAGTCGCGGGCGCCGCGCGGTTTTGCCAACGACAATCCGGCGCGGGTGAAGAAGGCTTCGGCGTTTTCCTGCAGCCGCCCCTTCGAGGGAACAGCAAGTACGAACGGCGTGGTCATGATGCGCTCCCGGTGGATCCGGTTGCGGCGGCGTTGCGGCGAACCTGTGTCAAAGCCTCGATCCAGATCGAGAAGCCGACCGCCGGGATCGGCGTGCCGGATCCCAACTGCGTCAGCAATCCATCGTAGCGGCCACCGGCCACCAGCGGTTCGACGCCGTTGCCCTTGCGGTGCAGTTCGAATTCGAAGCCGGTGTAGTAATCGAGGCCGCGGCCGAACGAGGTGGAGAAGCGGGTCTTCGCGGTGTCGATGCCGCGCGCGGCCATGAAGCCGATCCGGCTTTCGAACTGGTCGATCGCGGCGGTGAGGTCGAGCTTGGCGTCCGCGGCGAGGGCGCGCAGTTGCGCCAGGGCGTCGTCGGGATCGCCGGAGATCGCGAGGAAGCGCTTGATCAGCGCCAGCGCGTCGCGCGGCAGCGCGCCGCCCTTCAGCGTCGACTGTTCGAGAAAACGGTCGGCGATTTCCGCCACCGAGCGACCGCCGACATTGGTGGCGCCGGCGATCGACATCAGGTCGGTGACCAGCGCCAAAGCTGCCTTGCGGTCGGAGCCGGCCAGGGCGGCGAGCACGCCTTCATATTCGTTGCGGGTCGGCGAGGTCGCCAGCGTCAGCCGGCCGAGGTCCTGCTCCAGGCTGATCTTACGGTTGAAATCCTTGATCAGCCGGCGCTTCCAGACCGGATAGAGGTCGAGCGCATCGATCAGGGCGATGAACAAGGCGACGTCGCCGGTGCGGATATCGATATCGGTGAGGCCGAAGGCGGCAGTGGCCTCAAGGCCGAGCGCCAGCATCTCGGCGTCGGCGGCAGCGCGGTCCTGGCGGCCGAAGGATTCGATGCCGGCCTGCTGGAATTCGCTGGGGCAACCGCCGCGATAACGGAACACCGGGCCGAGATAACAGAACCCGACCGGCTGGCCGGCGCGAGGGGAGGCCAGATAATCCCGCGCCACGGGGATGGTGAGGTCCGGGCGCAGGCAGAGTTCTTCGCCCGTGGCGTCAGTGGTGAGGTACAGGCTCTTGCGGATGTCCTCGCCGGAGAGATCGAGGAACGGCTCGGCCGGCTGCAGAATCGCCGGCTCGGCCTTGAGATAGCCGGCCTCGGCAAACGACAACAGCAGCGCGTCCGCCCATGCGGCGGATCCGGTCGCACGAGGGGCGGCGGTCTTGGTCATCTCGAAGTCCAGCAATTGTCCAGCGGAAGGATAAAGATTCAGTCGGCGCAGCCCCTTAGCATGGCCGCCCGGGAGTTTCGACCACCATCGGCCCAATCGCTTAATGTCAGGTCAGGCGCGGCGTCTATTTGCTTATTTGGTTACCGTTCCAGTCGCCCAGAGCGGTCTGCACCAGCGCCAGCGCCGCCACCGCGGCGGTATCAGCCCGCATGATGCGCGGCCCCAGCGCCAGCCGCAGGATGCTCGGCTGACGCAGCAACAGAGCGCGTTCCTCCTCGGCAAAGCCACCCTCGGGCCCGATCAGCACGTCAATTCCGCCGGAAGCCGCCTCCCGGGCGCCGACCAACGCGGCGATCGGGTCTGCGACCTCGGCGGCCTCATCGCAAAAAATCAGCAGCCGGCCGCCATCGCGCTGCGTAAGATATTTGTCCAGCGCCAGGGGCTCGGCGACCCCGGCGACGCTGAGAATGCCGCATTGTTCGGCGGCCTCGACGACGTTGGCGCGCATCCGCTCGGTATTGACCCGGCTCGCTTGCGTGAACCGCGTCATGACCGGCTGCAATGCAGCGGCCCCCATCTCGATGGCCTTTTGCACCATGTAGTCCAATCGGGCGTGTTTCAGCGGTGCAAACACGTAACTCACGTCGGGCAGGCGGTCCTGCGGCCGGGTCGGGGCCAGCAGCGTCAGCCGATCCGGGCGCTTGCCACCGGCGATCGCCGCCTGCCATTCGCCGTCCTTGCCGTTGAACACCAGCACCGAGGCGCCGGCGCCGAGCCGCAGCACATTGCCGAGATAATTGCTCTGGTTGCGGTCCAGCGCGAGGCTGCCATCGGCTGCCAGTGGTGCATCGACAAACAGGCGGGGGCTGCGAAAATCGGCTTGCGGCATGAGTCATCTTCCGTTCAGGTGGCGTGCTTTACCCCAACTGCGACGATTTATCAGCGTTCAAACGCGGTTTGCGCCGTGCTGTCGCCAAATTCCACGGGTTGTTAAGGGCCGGCAGGAATCGTAAAACGCCCTGAATCGGGATTGGCTTATCCCGGAAGAGCCCGGGGCAATGAGCTTGCCGGAGGAATACACGTGATCATCCGTCGTTTGATTGTGCCGCTGACCATGGCGGTGTTCGCCATGCAGGCAATCGAGGTTCATGCCCAGGGCGCGTTTCCCGCGCCATTGCCGGGCGCCGCAGCTGCGCCTGCGAACGCGTCGCCGTTCCCGCCGGTCAACGGCGCCCCCGCCGGCGCCTCGCCGTTTCCGCCGGTGAACGGCGCACCCAGCGCGTTCCCGTCGAATGGCGCGCCGCCGGTCGGTGGCGGCTTCTCCCCGCCGCAGCAACAGCAGGCCGGCCCGCCCGGCGGCGACGACTGCATGAAGGGATTTTTGCCGCTGCGGCAGGAGGCCGAAAAGCGCGGCGCGGCGATCAAGACCGCCAGCGAGCGCCATGCCCCGCCGGACGAGGCCTGCAAGCTGATCTCCGCCTTCTCCCAAAGCGAGGTGAAGATGATCAAGTACATCGAGGCCAATGCGCAGAAATGCGGCATTCCGGGCTCGGTGTCCGACCAGATGAAGACCGGCCACAAGAATACCGAAGGCATGCGGCAGAAGGTCTGCGGCGTCGCCAGCCAGCAGCAACAGCGCGGCCCCGTCGCGCCGCGCCTGAGCGACGTGCTGGGTTCGTCGGCGGCGCTGCCGGAGGCGACCGCCGCCAAGAAGAACGGCGGCACCACCTTCGATACGCTGAACGGCAACGTGCTCGCGCGATGATGACCGTCCGATGAGTGACGCGGCAGCCCGCGTTGCGGATGCGACCGGCAACTGGGTCGATCGCTCCGCGCCGTTGTGGTCGCGGCCGTATCTGCGCCTCTCCCGGTTCGACCGCCCGATCGGATCGTGGCTGCTGCTGATGCCGTGCTGGTGGTCGGCGGCGCTGGCTGCCGGTGTCGCCCATGATCTGCACCCGCTTCCGATGATGCTGATGCTGTTCTTTGTTGGTGCCTTCGTGATGCGCGGTGCCGGCTGCACCTGGAACGACATCACCGACCGGGATCTCGACGCCAGGGTGGAGCGGACGCGGTCGCGGCCGATTCCGGCCGGGCAGGTGAGCGTGAAGCAGGCCGCGGCCTTCCTGGTGCTGCAGGCGCTGATCGGCCTCGTGATCCTCATTCAGTTCAATGGTTTCGCGATCGCCACCGGCATCGCCTCGCTGGTCATCGTCGCCGCCTATCCGTTCATGAAGCGCATCACCTACTGGCCGCAGATCGTGCTCGGCCTCGCCTTCTCATGGGGCGCGCTGATGGGCTTTGCGGTCGTGTTCGGCCGCATCGATGCCACGGCGCTTTTTCTCTACGCGGGCTCGATCTCCTGGGTGATCGGCTACGATACGATTTACGCGCATCAGGACACCGAGGACGACGCACTGATCGGCATCAAGTCGACGGCGCTGTTGTTCGGCGCCCGCACCCGGCCGGCGCTGATGGCATTCTATGGACTGGCCGTGGTGCTGATCGGCATCGCCTTGGCGCTCGCCGGTGCGCATGAGCCGGCATGGCTCGGACTGCTGGTGTTTGCCGCGCATCTGGTCTGGCAAATCACCCGCGTCGATATCAGCGATCCCGCCCTGTGCCTGCGCGTGTTCAAATCCAACCGCGACGCTGGGTTGCTGCTGTTTGCGGGGCTGCTGGTCGATGCGGTGTCGAGAGCGACTTATTAGAGTGCGGATTTATAACTACGGAGCTGGTGAGTTCGGATCGGGTGCAGTGAGGTTAACTGCGAAGAAAATGTCCTGAATGTCCCGCTAACCAGACAGGATCGACGCCGCGCAATCGACGCAAATGACCCTGAACGCACATTGAGCACGCCCGATGTCGCAATCGTTTGATGCCATTTGCAGCTCTCTGCACCCGGCCGACTTAAGAGTTGCGCCCTCCCTAAAATGTAGCTACTCTTTTTAAATTGCATTTAAATTGCAGCTATCCTTCCCATTTTTCGTATTTAATTTTGGGGGATTTGGCGTGAAATCTTTGAAAACCGTGTGCACTTTGCACGTTGTGGCATTTCTCTTTTTTGCTTTGATCTGTTCCGCATCAGCGCAAGTCGTCGCCATCGGAGGAAGTAACACTCAAGGTCGCGGAGTAAGCTCGTCCGAGTCTTATCCTGCGCAGCTCCAGGCAATGTTGGAGGCTAAGGGCTCCAGAATGCGCGTCGCGAACGCTGGCATATCGGGTGATACAACGACCGGAATGCTGGCTCGACTATCGAGTGAAGTGCCCGAGGGCACAAAGATCGTGATCCTGCAATTTGGCACCAACGATTTTCGCCGAGGGAATTTTGATCCCGCCGTGCGTCAGGCGAACATGGCCAGCATAGAGCAGCAGTTGCGCGCGCGCGGAATCAAGATCGTTCACTCCGATCGTCTCGTATGGGCGGCGTTGGCGGCTGGCTTGAAGCAGTCGGATGGCAGCCATTTGACAGTAGAAGGCCATCGACGGGTTGCATCTCAATTGCTTCCGTCGATACGCTGATCGCCGTTGTGGCGCCCGTCCAGTCAGCAAAAGCCGCGACATCGAAAACGACGCGGCAGCGCGTCGCCGCTCCAAAAAAACATTTCCTGAAATCCCAGCTCGAAAGGCGCACGTTCGGCGAGCTGGTCATGGTCGTCAAGGCCATCGCGGTGGTTTTCATCACCGTCGTTCCTGCGGTGCTTGCGACAGTCGTCCTCTCGAACGCGATCCGCGACACCGGCGTCGTGATGTCATATCTCCGCGTGCCGCAGTCGTTCGAGGTGATGGGCTATTCTTCCGAAGCGGCGACCCAGCAATTGCTGGATGAGATTTCGATCCTGAACAAGAGTTCGACCGCGGCCAAGCCGAAAACGCAAATTGGCGATGCGCACCTGCTGGAGGCGTTGTCCTCGATCGAAACGCCAACCGGCAATCTCGATCTGAAGTCGGTTCAGTCGTTGATCCAGCGCGTGCTGGGAAAGACCCTCATTCAGATATCGGGTGAAATCACCACCCGCAGGGAAGACGGTCGTGACCTGACGCGGCTGCGTCTGCGCCAGACCCCCGGCCGCGAGACCCTGATCGATGTCGAAACATCGCAGGGCCCCGACGGCCTGTTCAGAAGGGCTGCCCTGAACCTTCTGGAACACATCGATCCCGAAATAGCAGCGGGGATTTACTGGCGCGAGTATCGCGACGAGGAAAATGCGCTGCGGCTGACGGCGATCGCGCTTGCGGGAGGCTATCCCGACGCTGAAAAATACGCGCTCAATCTGAAATCGTTCATTCTGGCATCCCGTGGCCAGGCCGCTGAAGCGCTGGCGGCGTCGGATCGGGCAAGAGCGATGGATCCGGCGTTCGTCGGGCCGGAGTACTCGAGGACGCTTGCCCTGCTGGCCGGCCGGCGGTTTGACGAAGCCCTGGCTGCTGCCAGAATGGGTGTGGAGCGCGCTCCGGGCTCCGTCAACAGCTTCACCACGCTTGGATTTGCCCTTCGGGCTCTCAATCAGAATGACGAGTCGATCGAGGCTTTCAGGGAGGCCCTGCGTCTGGACCGGTCCAATGTGGCGGCGTATCGCGTCCTGGCCAATATCTACAGCAGCGTGGGCCGATCCAAGGAAGCGAGCGAGACGCTTTTCACCGGCGCGGCGACCGTGCCGCGAAGTGCGTTCCTGCAATTCGATTACGGCGAAGATTTACGCAAGAACGGGCGTCCGCACGACGCCGTCGGCCCGTTTCGAAAAGCCTACGGCCTGCAGCCTGACAATCTGGTTTTCGTCATTGCACTGGCAGATGCTGAACTCAGCGAAGGTCGCGACGCCGAGGCGCTCCGGCTGGCCTCCATTGTCAAGACGCGCGTCAGCAACGGCGAAAAGGTCGCGCCAAACCTCAAGGCGCGTTCGGATGCGATGATCGCGCGCCTCGGAAATACACCGTAGCGGGGCTGCCGGTCGATGCAAATGATCCTGAGCGGACTCAAGGTCGATCTGAGAGCGCGCAGACGAACGGTGAACGCCAAATACACTCAATCATTGGATTGACCCTTCCTCTCGGCAAAATTGAACTGGCTACGGCACTCGCCTATGGCTTGTGCTGTATCCCGCCGTATACTATCGCTATACCGCAATGGAGTCCGTCTGGGGAATTAGCTCAAGGGAGATCCTGCATGTGTATCGAATGTGCGAACCGTGAAGCGAACCAGCCCCTCAATCGTTTCCATCGTCGGAGTTTCCTAAAAGCGTCCGCGGCCATGACTGCAATGGCGTTCGCAGGTCTCGGGGCTCTCAGCGGCATTGCCCATGCTGACGCACTGACCAAGGCGCAGCGTGACAAGTTGAGTCCGGACGATATTTTAGCGCTCATGAAAAAAGGGAATAAGCGCTTTTACAACGGCAAGCGCGAAGATACCAATTTCCTGGCGCAGCAACGCGCAACCGCCAAAGGACAATATCCGGCCGCGATACTGCTTACGTGTATTGACTCACGGGCTTCGGCTGAGACGATCTTAGACCTCCGCATTGGCGACATCTTCAACGCTCGCGTAGCAGGCAACGTCGAAAATCCCGACATCCTTGGAAGTATGGAATTCGCCTGCAAACTGACAGGGGCTAAAGTCGTTCTGGTCATGGGACATACGTCGTGCGGCGCGATTAAGGGCGCAATTGACAATGCCGAACTCGGCAATCTCACGGGTTTGTTGACGAAAATTAAACCCGCAGTAGCAGCGACAACATACAGCGGTGAAAGGACGTCGAAGAATTACACATTTGTGGATGCCGTCGCCCGGAAGAATGTAGAAATGACGATGGCCGACATTCGCAAGGACAGTCCTGTGCTGGCCCAAATGGAATCGAATGGCGCTATCAAAATCGCCGGTGCGATGTACGATCTGGAGACAGGTGTAGTAGATTTCTTCACTGGATAATTTAAGGCCGCGCGGGTGGCCTTTTTCATTTCAAAATATCTTCCAGACCTTGGTTTTGCTGCGGTGCATGAGTCCGGTTCTAGCGCTCCAAACCGGACATTCACGGGGCCACAGCGGACCAACTCTGATTTTAGTGCGCACCCTGGATACATCACGACCGATCGCGACCTAGTCTCTTGCGATGATCTCGCGCTCGCCCTGATACACGCCGGCGGCGTTGAGCAGGTCGCCGAACTGGCGTCGCACCAGAAATTTCGGGCGACGCTCGCGGATCGCATTGTGGCGGCGGCGGCGCGGGGCCGGCTCGCGGGTTTTCTCTTCCGGCAATTGCGGGAGTGCAAAAATCTCGCTCCACATCTGCCACGCCATGTCGATCTCTTCGCGGTCCGAACTGACCAGCAACGGAATCGACAGTGAGGGATCGCGATGCGCGAGCACCAGCATTTTGCCGTCGTCGAGGCCGCGCAAGGCGACGCCGAGAAAGTCGCTGACGCGGACGTTGATCGCCATCCGCATGCCGCTGACGGCACGGTGCAGGACGACGCGTTCGCGATGCAGTTCGATATGCCGGACGCTGCCATCCGCACGTTGATCGTGCGCATCGAAGCGGACCGGTAGCGAGTGGGGGTCGAGCCGCAATGCGCTGCTCGACCCTGCGGAAATGCTCCCGCCTGTTGCTGTTTGATGCCTCAAGATTTTTATCTCCCCGCCGGAATTATGTTCCCGGTCGATGGGGGGACCTTGCCAGAGCCGGATCGGAACGAGCTTAAAAAGGCTGGTTAATCGAATCTGATCCGCCCGCATGCTTGACGGAAGCTTGGCGGACATGATTGACGAGACCTTGCGATATCGCTGAAATTCTTTGGCTTTCAGCGCATCGGATGCTTGAAGTCCGCGTAAAATAGGCACATCTCTGGACACGACAGTTTGCCTTCAGGCCTCTTCAGGCACCTCCTCAAAACGTTGGGATTTTGTTCGTGATCTCTTCACCAAACACGTCGTCATCGCCGTTGAAACCCGCCAGTTCCGACCTGCTCGATCAGTCCGCGCTCTCCACGCTGGCGCAGCGTCTCGTCGAGGCTGCGAAGCGCGCCGGCGCCGATGCGGCCGACGCGGTCGCGGTGCGCGGCGTGTCGCACGGCGTCGAGGTGCGTGACGGCAAGGTCGAAGCGTCCGAGCGTTCCGAAGGCGACGACGTCGGCCTGCGGGTTTTCGTCGGCCGTCGCCAGGCGGTCATTTCGACCAATGATGTGTCAGGCGACAATGTCGCCCAGCTCGCCGAGCGCGCGGTGGCGATGGCCCGCGTCGCACCCGACGATCAATATGTCGGCCTCGCCGATCCCGCTTTGCTGGCGCGCGATTTTCCGAACCTCGATCTGCTCGATCCTGTCACGCCGTCGGTAAACGAACTCGAACGCCGCGCGGTGGAAGCGGAAGAGGCCGCGCTTGCGGTGAAGGGCGTCACCAAATCCGGCGGCGCCTCGGCCTCGACCGGGATCGGCGGCATGGTACTGGTGACCTCGACCGGCTTCCACGGCTCCTACCTGCGCTCGAGCCAGGGCATCTCGATGACGGCGATCGTCGGCGACGGCACCAATATGGAGCGCGACTACGACTACACCTCGGCGCCGCATGCATCCGACCTCGCATCCCCTGCCAGTGTCGGCAAGCTCGCCGGCGAGCGCACGGTGGCGCGCGCCAATCCGCGCAAGGTCGCGACCTGCAAGGTGCCGGTGGTATTCGATCCTCGCGTCTCGAATTCGCTGGTCGGCCACCTCGTCGGCGCCGTCAATGGCGCCTCGATCGCCCGCAAGACCAGCTTTCTCAAGGGCAGCCTCGGCGAGCAGTTGTTCAACAAGAATATCCGCATCATCGACGATCCCCTGCGGGTGCGCGGGTTGCGCTCGCAATCCTTCGATGCCGAAGGCGTCGCAGTGAAGAAGACTGCCATCATCGACGAAGGCGTGCTGACCACCTGGTTGCTGGATTGCGCCACCGCGCGCGAGCTGGGCATGACCACCACCGGCCACGCCCATCGCGGCGTGTCGTCGTCGCCGTCGCCCGGCGCCTATAATCTGCATATGGAGGCGGGCGAGCCGACGCCGGCCGAACTGATCGCCGACATCAAGGAAGGTTTTTATGTCACCGACCTGATCGGCTCCGGCGTCAACGGCGTCACCGGCGACTACAGCCGTGGCGCCGGCGGGTTCTGGATCGAGAACGGCGAGATCACCTATGCGGTGAGCGAGATCACCATCGCCGGGCATCTGTTCGAGATTTTCAAGTCGCTGCAGCCTGCCAACGATCTCAGCTTCCGCTATGGCGTCAATGCGCCGACCGTCCGCGTCGAGGGGCTGACGATTGCCGGACGCTGACGCTTCAATCAAGAGTTTGGCGCGCGCCGATCATCTGGCTGATGACGCGGCGCTGCTGGCGCAGACGGTGCGCGACGCCGGCGCGCTCGGGCTCGCGATGTTCCGCACCGAGCTGCGGATGTGGACCAAAGGCGCGTCGTCGCCGGTGTCGGAAGCCGACATCGCCGTCAACGATCTGATCCAGACCCGGCTGCAGGCTTTGAGGCCGGATTACGGCTGGCTGTCGGAAGAGAGCGCCGATGACGAGTCGCGGCTTGGCAAACGCCTCACCTGGATCATCGATCCGATCGACGGTACCCGCGGCTATCTCGCCGGGCGCGAGGACTGGTGTGTCAGCGTGGCGCTGGTGGACGAGGCCAGGCCGCTGCTCGCCGCGGTATTCGCGCCGTCCACAGATGAATTTTTCTTTGCCGTGCGCGGCCAGGGCACCACCTGCAACGGCGTGCCGGTCCACGCCACCGCCGGCACCGAAATGGATTTTTCCCGCGTCGCCGGCCCGAAGCCGCTGGTGGAGCGTCTCGCCCGGCCATTGCAGGACATCACGCTCTATCCGCGAATCGGCTCGCTGGCGCTGCGGCTGTGCTGGGTGGCGAACGGCAGGCTCGATGCCGCCTTTGCCGGCGGTCAGAGCCGCGACTGGGACCTTGCCGCGGCGGATTTGATCGTGCACGAAGCGAATGGTAGGATGACCGCGCTTTCCGGCGATGCGATCCTCTATAATCGCCAGGAAGTGACGCACGGGTTGCTGGTGGCAGCGGGGGCCGATCGTCATGCTTGCATCGTTGAGCAGTTTCGGAACAGGCAGGTCTGACCGGCCGCGCGACCCATTCGAATTCATCTGATCGCAGCCGGGCAGCTGCAGGAAACACATTCATGTCGGACGGCGCGCAACAGTTGCTTCATCTGGTTATCGGCGGCGAACTGACCGACCTGAAGGGCAACACCTTCAAGGATCTCGATCAGGTCGAGATCGTCGGAGTCTACCCGAACTACGCCACCGCGTTCACGGCCTGGAAGTCCAAGGCGCAGATGACGGTCGACAACGCCCATATGCGCTACTTCATCGTTCATCTCCACCGGTTGCTCGACCCAGGTCAAGACGCGAAACCCACCAGTTGAAACGACTGCTTCGAAACACGCTGCGCAGCAGCTGGGTTCAGCGCGCCGCGGGATTTCTCGCGGCCGAATTCCTGCGGCTGGTGTGGAAGACCAATAGATTCACGCTTGATCCGCCCGATGTCTACGACATCGTCGAGCCGCAGATGCCGGTGATCCTGGCGTTCTGGCACGGCCAACATTTCATGACGCCGTTCATCCGGCAGAAGGACTATCGCGGCGCCGTGCTGATCTCGAAACATCGTGACGGCGAGTTCAACGCGCTGGCTGCCGAGCGGCTCGGTATCGGCACCGTGCGCGGTTCCGGCGACCATGGCGGCGCATTTCACCGCAAGGGCGGTGTCGGCGCTTTCAAGGAAATGGTGCGGGTGCTGGAGCAGGGCATCAACATGGCGCTGACCGCCGATGTGCCGAAGCGCTCGCGCGTCGCCGGAATGGGCATCATCATGCTGGCGCGCGAAAGCGGCCGGCCGATCATGCCGTTCGCGATGGCCACCAGCCGGTTCATCCAGCTCAAGAACTGGGACCGCACCACCATCAACCTGCCGTTCGGCCGCGGCGTGCTGGTCGGGGGCGAGCCGATCGAAGTGCCGGCGGACGCCGACCAGGCGGTGATGGAAACGCTGCGGCTGCGGCTCGAGGCGACGCTGAACGATGCCACGCGGCGCGCGTATATCGCCGTCGGCCGTCCGGAAGAGGCCGGTCATGCCTAGCTCTTTGCCGATGACGCTGCGCGTCTATCGCAAACTCTCCGCGGTGCTGGCGCCCCTGGCGCCGGTGCTGATCAAGCAGCGGCTGAAGCAGAACAAGGAAGATCCGGCGCGCACCGACGAGCGCCGCGGCATCACCGATGTCTTGCGGCCTTCGGGGCCGCTGATCTGGATTCACGGCGCCAGCGTCGGCGAGGTGCTGGCTGTGGCGGCGCTGATCGAGCGGCTGCGCGCGCTCAATATCCGCATCCTGCTGACCTCGGGCACGGTGACCTCGGCTGCGATCATCGCCAGGCGCTTCCCGGCCGATATCATCCACCAATACATCCCCTATGATTCGCCGCGCTTCGTGGCGCGGTTTCTCGATCACTGGCAGCCGGGTCTGGCGCTGTTCATCGAATCGGATATCTGGCCGAACCTGATCCTCTCCGCCGCCAGCAGGCGGCTGCCGATGGTGCTGATCAACGGCCGGATGTCGCAGCGTTCGTTTCCGCGCTGGCAAAGGCTGTCGGCGACCATCGGCGCGCTGCTTGGCCGTTTCGACCTCTGCCTCGCACAATCCGACACCGATGCCGAACGTTTTGCCGCGCTGGGCTCGCGCAACATCCTCGTCACCGGCAATCTCAAACTCGACGTGCAGGCGCCGCCGGTCGATCCGGCGAAGCTGGAAAAACTGATGTCGGTGACGCGCGGTCGCCCCGTCATCGTGGCGTCCTCGACCCATCCCGGCGAAGAAGAGATTTTGCTGGAGACCCACAAGACGCTGGCGAGTTTCTTCCCTTCGCTGCTCACCGTGATCGTGCCGCGCCACGCCCATCGCGGCGAAGGCATCGCACGGATGATCGCCGCGACCGGCGCGCAGGTGGCGCTGCGTTCGCGCGAGGAATTGCCGACCGCGATTACCGACATCTATGTTGCCGACACCATGGGCGAACTTGGCCTGTTCTACCGGCTGTCGCCGGTGGTGTTCATGGGCGGCTCGCTGGTGCCCCATGGCGGGCAGAATCCGATCGAGGCGGTGAAGCTCGGTGCTTCCATCGTGCACGGCCCGCATGTGTTCAATTTCACCGAGGTCTATGAAGCGCTCGATGCCGCTGGCGGCGCCCGGCAGGCGGTTTCGTCGGAGCAGTTGGTCAAACAGCTTGGCCAGATGCTCGGCAATCCGGCGGTGCGCGATGCCTCGATCGAGGCCGCCGTGCAGGTGGTGGAGCGGCTCGGCGGCGCGCTGGAGCGCACGCTGAATGCGCTGGAGCCCTATCTGCTGCAACTGCAGCTCGAAATGGGAGCGACCGATGCATGAGCCGGCGTTCTGGCGGCCGCCGTCGACGTGGCTGTCGCGCCTGCTGATGCCGCTCGGCGCCGTTTATGGCGAGATCGCCGGCAGCCGGATGGCGCGCTCCGGCGTCGATGTCGGCATTCCCGTGCTCTGCATCGGCAATTATCATGTCGGCGGCGCCGGCAAGACGCCGACTACGCTGGTGCTGGTGGCTCTGCTGCGCGAACTGGGCGAAGTGCCGGTGGTGCTGAGCCGCGGCTACGGCGGCAAACTACGCGGCCCGATCAAGGTCGATCCCGCAAGGCATGGCGCTGCCGATGTCGGCGATGAACCGCTGATGATGGCGCGGGGCGTGACGGTGGTGATCTCGCGCGATCGTGTCGCGGGAGCTGCGCTGGCGCGCTCGACCGGCGCCAGCGTGATCGTGATGGATGACGGGTTTCAGAATCCTGCTGTGGCGAAGGACGCCTCGATCATCGTGATCGATGGCGACCGCGGTCTCGGCAACGGTCGCGTGCTCCCCGCGGGCCCGCTGCGCGCGCCGCTGGATCTGCAGATCGCGCGCACCGATGCGCTGGTGATCGTGGGCAATGGCATGGCGGCGAGTGGCGTCGCGACGCTGGTCGCAACCAAGGGCTGCCCAGTGCTGACCGCGCGGCTTGTGCCGGATGAAGCGTCGGTCGCTGCCTTGCGCGGCAAGCGCGTGCTGGCGTTTGCAGGGATCGGCGATCCCCAGCGCTTCTTTCGCACGCTGCGCAATAGCGGCGTGGACGTCGCGGTCGAGAAGGCCTTTGCCGATCATCACCCATATACGCCAGGCGAGATCGACGCGATGGTCGCGCAGGCGCAGCGCGATGCGCTGACGCTGGTGACGACGGAAAAGGATTTTGTGAAATTGCGCGATATGCCGGCTGCGGCGCTAATCATGCCTTTTGCGGTGACGCTGCAATTCGAGGATGCGGCGGCGTGGCGGGCGTTCGTCAGCGAGCGGCTGAATCTCGCGCGGGCGAAGAAGTTCAGGTTGTAGCCCGGTGAAGCCAACGGGTCGCGTGAAGCGCGCCCGATGATAAACTCCGCGAAATCCGGGATAGTTTTGCCGCGTCGAGAGAGTACCGGATTGTGCTTCGCTCCATCCGGGCTACGAGTCTCAGCTCGCCTTTAGCGCGCCCGGATAATGTCGCTGCAGCACCGCGGTTGGCACCGCATAGGCTTCCTGCAGGTCGACGCTCCAGTATTTCAATTCGTCGAGTGGAATCCGCTCGCCGGTGATGGCGCAGCTCACATAGGTGCCCGGCGACACCACGCGGAAATCGCCGTCGAGATATTGCAGTTGCGCTTCGCCGCTGCCGGAGGGGCCAAATTTATTCAGCACGGTCTATTCCTTATTGTTCCGGCGCCAGCGCCAGGCAGCATCTGTTGCAAAATTCCTAGCATAAATAAGGCTGTGCCGTCGCGGATTAAAGGCGCCGCGCGTTAGAACAAGGTCCCCTGATCGACCGGCTTCACGCGCTTCGGTGCGGCTGCTGGCGCCGCCGAATTTACCGCTGGCTTCGCGTCCCGTGCCGTTGCCGGGGCGCGGTCCATATCCGCGGTCGCGCCGACGCGGCCGTCGGCGAATTCGAGGCTGAGACGGGCGCCGGGGCCGATGCTGGCTGCCGCATGCAATGCGGTGCCTTGCTCGTCGCGCACCAGCGCGAAGCCGCGCGCGAGTACGCTGCGGTAGGAGAGGGCGGCGAGCAACTGGCCGGACGTCAGCACGCGGGCCTGCTGGCGTTGCACCATAGTCGCCAGCGCGCGATGGGCGCGTTCGGCGAGACGGAGCGCACGTTCGCGGTCGCGCGCAATGGCGTTGCGCTGCGCCTGCGCATTGGCGAGCTTCGAGGCTTTCAGCCGCACTTCGAGGCCGGCAAAGCGATCGCGGCGCTGCCGCAGCAGCGCGCGTGACGACAAATTCAAACGCTCGCCTGAAACCGTCAAGCGCTGCGTTGCCTGTGATATCTGCGCGCGCAGTACGCGCAGCGTCAGGCCGGCGCTGGCCTGCGCAAAACGACGATGATGCGCATGTGTATTGGCCTTCAGCGCGCGCGGCAGCGAGGCGGTGGCGCCATCGAGCCGCTGCCGCGGGATCGCCAGCAATTCGCTCGCGGCCGGCAGCGCGCGCGTCGCGGCGCGCAGCTCGTTGCGGCGGGAATCCTGGGCGCGCTGCCAGCACAGCATCATGCGGCGCTCATAGGCGGAGATTTCCACGAACAGTTCGGCGCGCACCGGCACGGCCATTTCGGCGGCGGCGGTGGGTGTCGGCGCCCGCTTGTCGGCGGCGAAATCGATCAGCGTGATGTCGGTCTCGTGGCCCACAGCCGAGATCAGCGGGATCATGCTGTCGGCGGCGGCACGCACCACGATTTCCTCGTTGAACGACCACAGGTCCTCCAGCGAACCGCCACCGCGCGCGACGATCAAGAGATCGGGCCGCGGGATCCGGCCGCCCTCGGGTAGCGCATTGAAGCCTGATATCGCGGCGGCGACCTGCTCGGCGGAGCCTTCGCCCTGCACCTTCACCGGCCACACCAGCACCCGACGCGGAAACCGATCCGCGAGCCGATGCAGGATGTCGCGGATCACTGCGCCGGTGGGGGAGGTCACGACGCCGATCACCTCGGGCAGCCATGGCAGCAATTGCTTGCGGGATTCGTCGAACAGGCCCTCGGCGCCGAGCTTGCGCTTGCGCTCTTCCATCAGGGCCATCAGCGCGCCGACGCCGGCCGGCTCGATAGCTTCGATGACGATCTGGTACTTTGACGAGCCGGGATAGGTGGTCAGCTTGCCGGTGGCGATGACTTCAAGGCCTTCCTGAGGCTTGAAGCGCATCCGGCTGTGGACGCCCTTCCAGATCACCGCCTCGATCTTGGCGCTCTCGTCCTTGAGCGCGAAATAGCAGTGTCCGGAAGAATGCGGCCCGCGAAAGCCGGAAATCTCGCCGCGCACCCGGACATGGCCATAGGCGTCCTCCACCGTCCGCTTCAGCGCCGAGGACAGCTCGGAGACGGTGAATTCCGGCGAATTGGGCAGGCCTTCGGCGGCAGCGATCTTGGACGGCGCGTTGACAGTGCTCGTGACAGTGCTCTTGGACATCGAATCGGGACTTTCAGGTTGGACCCCAAAGTAGGGATTTTGGCCGCCACGGCCAATCGGTCGTTGCAAGTCCATTTACTCTGTATTACAGAGTTATCTGTATTTTCAGGTTTCAACTTCGTTTGGGAGATGTCGTGATGTTCGCAACCATCGTCTCTGGCGGCTTCAAGGTAATGACCTGGAGCCTCGCCTTGTTTGGATGTGGCGTGCTGCTGCTGGCCGGGATGATCGCGTGGCCGCTGCGGCAGCCGCCGGAACTGAGGTCGATTTCGGAGTCCCGCAAATGGATCGATTTCGGCACCTTGCCTGCGGTCGAGCAATTTCAGGCCCGCGACGGGACTTACCTCGCCTACCGGCATTATCCCGCGCGGATTCCTGCGGGCGACCGCATCGCCATTGTGGTGCACGGCTCCTCCGGATCCAGCCGCAGCGCCATCCAGGCCCTGTCCAATGCGCTAGCTGCGCGGGGGGTGGAAAACTACGCGGTGGATATTCGCGGCCACGGTGCATCCGGCAGCAGGGGTGACATTCGTTATTTCGGCCAGCTCGAAGATGATCTTGCCGATCTCGTCGGAGACATTCGTAAAACCCATCCGGCAGTGCCGTTGACGCTGATCGGTCATTCCTCCGGCGGTGGCTTTGCACTGCGCGTGGCGGGCTCATCGATCCAGAACCTGTTCGAGCGAACGGTACTGCTGTCGCCGTATCTCGGCTACGACGCGCCGAGCACCCGCCAGGATGCCGGCGGTTGGGCGAGTGCGGATATTCCGCGCCTCATCGCGCTGTCGTTGTTACGCGGGTTCGGTGCCCCCTGGGCTGAATCGCTGCCGACGGTCGCGTTCGCGGTGCCGCCGGGGTCGGCCAAGATTCTGAATGTGAGCTACTCGTACCGGCTGATGCGCAATTTCGCTACCTCGACGAATTTTCGCGATGATCTCGCAGCAGCCGGCAAGCCGATTGCGGTTTTCGCGGGCGGCGCCGACGAATTGATGCTCTCCGAAAAATATCGGGATGCGGTCGGAAACCGGGCGACGGTCCGGATCATCGATGGCATCAATCACATGGGCATCGTCGGCGAGCCTGCGGCGGTATCCATCATCGCCGATGACGTCGCCAAGGCCGGAGCGAACTCGTCATGACCATCGATTCAAGCGAAGCCGCAGCGGCGCTGTCGGACATCGACGCCATTGCGCGCCGGGTCAGGCAATCGCGCTTCTACAATTTTTCCAGTCTGCTGCTGCTGCTGTGGGGAGCGTTGGCGTGCTTCGGCAATGTCGCTTCCTGGCTGTGGCCGCCCTACGCCGGTTACATCTGGATAGCCGTGAATGCCGTGGGTATTGCGGGCTCTTTCGTGGTCAGTACCCTCGACTACAAGCGAATGGGTGGGCACAGCTTCGATCTCAGGATGGTCGCTGCCTACGTCCTGTTCTCTGCCTTCGGCGCTCTCTGGTCGATCGGGCTCGGGCATTTCACGCCGCGCCAGCTCGGCGTGTTCTGGCCGACCTATTTCATGATGGTTTATACCATCGTCGGGTTGTGGATCGGGCCGGCCTTTGTCGCGATCGGCCTCGGCATCACCGGGCTGACGCTGTTTGGCTATGCCTTCATCGGCAACTGGTTCGAATTGTGGATGGCCGTGGTCAACGGCGGCGGGCTGATACTTGGCGGTCTGTGGATGCGCCGGAACTAACCATGGCCGAGCTCGACGAGATCATCCACCAGCCGCTGCGGCTGAAGATCATGGCGGCGCTGAATGCGCTGCCGGCCGCCACCGGGCTCGACTTCACCCGGCTGAAAAAGCTGACCGGTGCCACCGACGGCAATCTCGGCGCCCATATCGAGACGCTGGCCAAGGCCGGCTATGTCGCGGTCGCCAAGGCTTTCGTTGGCAAGAAGCCGCAGACCACGGTGACGGCGACCGCCGCCGGGCGCGGCGCCTTTGCCCGCCATGTGGCGACCCTGCGCGAGATCATCGCGGCCTCGGCTCCGGAAAGCGATTAAAGCTGTCCACATCCGGTTCGGCGGTTGTTGCGGCGTCGGGAGGCCGTGCTAAACCCTGCGCTTATCCGTCCACACCCGGTCTGGCTGCATTTCATGAACATTCTTCTTCTCGGTTCCGGCGGGCGCGAACACGCGCTGGCGTGGAAGATCGCGGCGTCAACGCTGGTGACGAAGCTGTGGTGCGCGCCGGGCAATGCCGGCATTGCGCAGGAGGCGGAATGCGTCGCGCTGGATATCGCCGACCATCCGGCGGTGATCGCATTCTGCAAGGCCAACAAGATCGATTTCGTCGTGGTCGGCCCCGAAGCGCCGCTGGCGGCGGGGATCGTCGACGATCTCGCGAGCGCCGGTATCAAGGCGTTCGGGCCCGGCAAGGCCGCAGCGCGGCTGGAAGGCTCCAAGGGGTTCACCAAGGACCTCTGCAAGGCCAACAATATCCCCACCGCGGCCTATGAGCGTTTTACCGATGCAGACAAAGCTAAGGCCTATATCCGCGCGCAGGGCGCGCCGATCGTGGTCAAGGCCGACGGACTAGCCGCGGGCAAGGGCGTCGTCGTCGCGATGACGATTGCCGAGGCGGAAGCCGCGATCGACATGATGCTCGGCGGCGGCCTTGGCGCCGCCGGCGCGGAAGCGGTGGTGGAGGAATTCCTCACCGGCGAGGAGGCCTCGTTCTTCGTGCTGTGTGACGGCGAGCATGCGCTGGCGCTGGCGGCGGCGCAGGATCACAAGCGCGCCTTCGATGGCGACAACGGTCCGAATACCGGCGGTATGGGCGCCTATTCGCCGGCGCCTGTGATGACCGACGCGATGTGTGCCCGCGCAATGGACGAGATCATCTATCCAACGCTGCGCGCGATGAGCGCGATGGGCACCCCGTACAAGGGCGTGCTGTTCGCCGGCCTGATGATCACCGAGCAGGGCCCGAAGCTGATCGAATACAACGTCCGCTTCGGCGATCCCGAAACCCAGGTGCTGATGATCCGGCTGATGTCGGATCTGCTGCCGGCCTTGATGGCTTCCTGCGACGGGCAGCTGAAGAATTTCGACCTGCGCTGGTTTGACGATCCGGCGCTGACGGTGGTGATGGCGGCCAAAGGCTATCCCGGCGACTATGAGAAGGGCACGAGGATCGCGGGTCTCGATCGCGCGGCAAAGATCGAGGGCGTCGAGATCTTTCATGCCGGTACGGTGGCCTCCGGCGACTGGATTCTCGCCAATGGCGGCCGCGTGCTCAATGTCACCGCGTCGGGCAAGAGCGTCGGCGAGGCGCAGCGTCGCGCCTATGAGGCGATCGGGCTGATCAACTGGCCGGAGGGCTTCTGCCGCCGCGACATCGGCTGGCAGGCGGTGGCACGCGAGCGGGCGAAGCGCTAGCGCAGCGCGACAAAAACGTCGGAAAGCAATCCATGTCCGACCTTGCCGATCCCTTTCCCGGTTATGCATCCGAATGGATCCATACAAGCGCGGGCCGCATCTTCGCCCGCGTCGGCGGCAAGGGGCCGCCGCTGCGACCGATGGTGTCATGGGCCGGCCGATCAATTCCGGGCATTTTCTCTGCGAGGAGGATGCGGACGGCACGGCGGCTGCGCTGAGAGACTTTTTCACGGCGCCGTAGAAGTGGAAGACGGGGACGGGGACAACCCAGCCAGCTTCTATGTTCGGTAGGGAACCAATGGTTCCCTACCGCGTTGACGGCGTTGGAGGGTCTTCATGACTCGCTATTATTTTGACCTCAAGAACGGCATCACCCAGCGTGATCACGCCGGGCTGGATTGCGAGAACGACACAGCCGCGATCGCCAACGGGCAAAAGATTGCCGACCAGGTCGCATCGCAGGGTATTTACAAGGATCACGCTTGCCACGTCTCCATCATTCACGAAGACGGCCATGAAGTGATGCGCGTGCAGGTGGCGGGCGCGACCGGGCAGGAGTCAGCGCCGCGCCTTAAAAAACTCTCGTAGCAACATCGCCGACCCGCGCTCGCCTACCGCCGAATAGACTTCCGGCGCGTGGTGGCAGGTAGGTGACGCAAAGAACCGCACCCCGGAATCGACCCCGCCGCCTTTCGGATCGGCGGCGCCGTAATACAGCCGCCGGACCCGCGCGAACGAGATCGCTGCGGCGCACATGGTGCACGGTTCCAGCGTCACGTAGAGATCGCAATCGATCAGCCGCTCGCTGCCGATCCGCTCAGCCGCCTGCCGGATTGCCAGGATTTCGGCGTGAGCGGTCGGGTCGTGGTCGGTAATGGTGCGATTTCCAGCCGACGCGATGACCTCGCCGTTAAGCACGATCACGCAGCCGATCGGAACTTCGCCGGCTTTTGCGGCGTTTTCGGCCGCTTTCAGCGCCAGATCCATAAAAGAAGGTGCGGTCATGGCTCGTTTCTTGAGGGAAACTCTGCTAGGAGAGTTGCATTCAGCAAAAGTGGAGACCGGTTTTGCGTGAGAATGCGCCCCTGACAGCAGGGCGCGCGCTTTATCGCCATGCAAGCCCGCCACGCCGCTCGACCGCCATTCCAAGCCCATCTGCAGTGAGACCATTCATGCCCCGCGACAACGACAAAAACAACGGCCCCTCGCGCGGCCGGCCCCCAGGTGGCAAGGGAGCCGGCAAAGGCCGCTCCGGCGCGGCGCGCGGGCCCGAGAAGAAATTCGCCAAGCGCGATGGCAGCTACGCTGGCAAGCCGGCCGGCGCCGGCGGGGCCGAGAAGAAGTCCTACGGCACAAAACCCTATTCCGGTCCCGGCAGGCCCTATGCCGGCAAGCGCGATGGCGCGCCACTGCGCCGCGACGACGACCGCGCCCCACGCCGCGACTATGGCGATGCGCCGCGTCCGGCGCGCTTCAACCGCGACGACCGTCCCGCCCGCAGCGGCGGCGGCGATCGCCCGGATCGCGGCCCGCGCAAGGATTTTGGCGGCGGCGACAAGCGGCCGTACACGCCGCGCGGGGATGCGCCGCGTGGCGATCGCCCGAACTTCAATCGCGACGACCGCGCGCCCCGTGGCGACCGCGGCGACGCCCGTCCTGCGGCGCGTTTCTCTGACAAGAAGTTTGGCGACAAGAAGCCCTACGCTTCGCGCGATGGCGGCGACAAGCGGCCTTATACGCCGCGTGGCGATGGGGATCGGCCGCGGCCTTCCGGCGACCGTCCCTACAGTTCTCGGCCGTCACGGGATGGCGACCGTCCGCGCAGTGATCGTCCGCAAGGGGACCGGCCCTATAGCGGCGGCGCGAAGAAGTTTGGCGGCGACAAGAAGTTTTCCCGCGGCGCACCGGATCGCGGCGGCCCGCGCAAGAGTTTCAGTGACCGACCTGATCGTGGAGCGGATCGCGGCGAATCCAAGCCGTGGCAGAAGCGCGAGGAAGGTTCGGATCGCAATGCGCGTCCGTCGCGCGAGGGCGCCCGCAATTTCGAACGCCCGAAGTTCGAGCGCCCGCGCTTCGACAAGCCGCGCGAAGACCGTCCGAAATTCGACCGGCCGCGCGAGCGCAGCGATCGCCCGCGCAACGACTGGCAGGAGCATCCGCGCAGCAGCGAATATGGTGACGATCGTCCGCGCCGCGACGGAGAGGATGACAGCAAGATTTTCGCCAAGCGTCCGGCGTTCGGCGGCCGCGGCGAATATCGCGAGCGCAAGTCCGATGAGCGGCGTCCGCCGCGCCCGCCCGCGCCGAAGAAGGCCGGCGAGCGCGTCGCAAAAGTCGTGTCGCGCGCGGGGCTGTGTTCGCGCCGCGATGCCGAAGAATGGGTCACGCAAGGCCGTGTTGCGGTCAACGGCCGCGTCATCAATTCGCCTGCGCTGGATGTGACCACCCGCGACGTCATTACCGTCGACGGCAAGCCATTGCCGGCGCCCGAGCGGACGCGGCTGTTCATGTATCACAAGCCGCGCGGTCTGATGACCACCCATGCCGACCCCGAGGGACGGCCGACGGTGTTCGACCATCTGCCCGATCACCTGCCGCGCCTGATCTCGATCGGCCGGCTCGATTTCAACACCGAAGGCCTGCTGCTGCTGACCAATGACGGCGGCCTCGCCCGCACGCTGGAATTGCCCGACACCGGCTGGCTGCGCCGCTACCGCGTCCGCGCCCATGGCGAGGTCACCCAGAGCCAGCTCGATCAGCTCAAGAACGGCGTCGAAGTCGATGGCGTCAAATACGGCTCGATCGACGCCACGCTGGAACGCGACCAGGGCGCCAATGTCTGGCTGGTATTCGCGATCCGCGAAGGCAAGAACCGCGAAGTCCGCAACGTGCTGGCGCATCTCGGCCTTGAGGTGAATCGGTTGATCCGGATTTCCTACGGCCCGTTCCAGCTCGGCGAGATCGAAGAAGGCCAGGTCGAGGAAGTCAAAACCCGCGTGCTGCGCGAGCAGCTCGGCGAGAAGATTGCCGAGGCCTCCGGCGCCGACTTTGCGCGGCAGCTGCCGAGCAAGGGCGACCCGTCGGACGATCCAGTGATCGTGAAGAAGCCAGTGCTGAAGCGCTCCACGGTGGAGGACCGCAAGGGCCGCCGCGTACTGGTGCAGCGCGCCGGCAGCGAAGAGTCGCGCTTGCGCAACGAGGAAGAGGCCATGGGCTTCGGCCCGCCGAAGCGGCCGAAGCGCGGCTATCACGGCAAGCGCGACATCAAGCCCCGGGACGAATAATCCATGCGGGTTGTCGGCGGGCGGCTGAAGGGCCGCAACCTCGCATCGCCGTCGTCGCGCGACATTCGCCCGACGGCGGATCGTTTGCGCGAGGCGCTGTTCAATATCCTGATCCATGCCTATGACGACCCGATCGAGGACGCCCGCGTGCTTGACCTGTTCGCCGGCACCGGCGCGCTCGGCATCGAGGCGGTGTCGCGCGGCGCGGGCTTTGCGCTGTTCGTCGATAACGGCGCCGAGGCCCGCGCGCTGTTGCGCAACAATGTCGAGGCGCTGGGTCTCGGCGGTGTCACCAAGGTGTATCGCCGCGACGCCGGCAATCTCGGCCCGGCACATCCGGTTGAGCCGTTCTCTTTGGTGTTCCTCGATCCACCCTATCGCATGAAGCTCGCCGAAAAGGCACTGGGCTCCTTGCGCGACGGCGGCTGGCTGACGCCGGGCGCGCTGCTGGTGGTGGAAGAGGCGAAAGACGCGGCGTTCGTCGCGCCCGACGGCTTTGAAGAACTCGATCGCCGCGCCTATGATGATACCGAGTTTACATTCTTGCGGTTTGCGTAAAAATCCAACGGGGAGACGCCGATGTCCACCATGCCGACCTACCCGAGCTACACTTGGGATCACGTCCATATTCGCACGCCGGACGTGGAAGCGATGGCGCAATGGTTCGCCGACATCCTCGGCGCCGAGATCGTGCGTGGCCCGGCGCGAACAGACATCAAGCTCGGCGGCGGCGTGATTTTTCTGGCCGAGGCGCCAAGCAGCGTCAACCCGCCGCCGGTGACGCCGTATCAGGGCCTCGACCACATCGGCCTGTCGGTGAAGGACATCGACGCCGTGGCCGCTTCGCTGAAGGCCAAGGGCGTCGAATTCACCAAGGAGCCGACCACGATCCGCCCCGGCGTGCGCGTCTGCTTCATCCGCGGACCGCTGGGGATTTCAATCGAGCTGCTGGACCGGGACGCGAAGTATCAGTGAACTGATGCAAGGCACTGACGTTTCAACCGTCATTGCGAGCGCAGCGAAGCAATCCAGCGGCCATACGCGAAGACTGGATTGCTTCGTCGCTTCGCTTCTCGCAATGACGGCTACCGTCTCCCGAACAGCTTCTCGATATCGCTGAGCTTCAATTCCACATAAGTCGGCCGGCCGTGGTTGCACTGGCCGGAATTTGGCGTGTCTTCCATCTCGCGCAACAGCGCGTTCATTTCCTCGGGCTTCAAGCGGCGGCCGGCGCGGACCGAGCCGTGGCAGGCCATGGTGGCGGCGACGTGCATCAGCCGGCGCTCCAGCGGCAGCGCTTCATCCCATTCCGCCATGTGTTCGGCGAGATCGCGCAGCAATGACGCGGCATTGGTCTTGCCCAGCAAGGACGGCGTTTCGCGCACCGCCACGGCACCGGGGCCGAAGGAGTCGATGGCGAGGCCGAACGACGCCAGTTCTTCGGCGCGATCGAGCAATTGCTCGACGGTGGCTTCGTCCAGTTCGACGATCTCCGGAATGAGAAGGATCTGCCGCTGCACACCGTTGCGCGCCAGCGAGCCCTTCAGTTTCTCATAGACAATGCGCTCATGGGCGGCGTGCTGGTCCACGACAATGAGGCCGTCGCGGGTCTGCGACACGATATAGGTCTCGTGAATCTGCGTGCGTGCCGCGCCCAGCGGGCGATCGAGCAGGTCGGCGTTGGGCGCTTCCTCGAAGCGCACATCGGCGGTCGGCGTGCCGACATCGAAGGCGGCTTGTCCCGGCTCGGCGAAGGCTGCGGAGCCATCGAAGCCCGGCATCGGCCCGACCGGATAGGACGGCGAGCGCCGCCAGTCCCAGTTGGTGTTGGGGCGCGGCGCGAAGTTGGGTGCGAAATTCGGACGGAAGGAATCGAGCACCGCGCCGTCGCTGTTGGCCGCGGTGCGCCGGCCTTCGCGCGCCAGCCCATCCTTCAGCGCATGCACGATCAGCCCGCGGACGAGGCCGGCATTGCGGAAGCGCACCTCGGTCTTGGCCGGATGCACATTGGCATCGACCTCGGTGGGGTCGAGCGTGACGAACAACGCGACGACCGGATGGCGATCGCGCGGCAGATAGTCGGAATAGGCCGCGCGCACCGCGCCGATGATCAGCTTGTCGCGCACCGGGCGGCCGTTGACGAACAGATATTGCCCGAGCGCATTGGCGCGGGTCAGCGACGGCGCGGCGGCGAAGCCTTCCACCACCACACCTTCGCGCTCGCTGCGCACTTCGATGGCGCTGAGACGGAACTCGGCGCCGAGGATATCGCCGAGCCGCGTCAATTGTCCGGCGGGGCCAGGCAGCGCCGCGGCCCAGGTCACCGGCGCGCGCTCCTCGCCGGCCAGCGTGAAGGCGATGTCGGGCCGCGCCATGGCGAGGCGGCGCACCACCTCACGGATCGCCTCGGCCTCGGTGCGGTCGGTCTTGAGAAATTTCAGCCGGGCCGGGGTGGCATAGAAGAGATCGCTGACCTCGACGCGGGTGCCCTGGCTGAGCGCCGCCGGCATGATCGGCGACTTGTCGCCGCCTTCCACCGACAGCGACCAGGCATGCGGCTCGCTGGCATGGCGGGTGGTGATCCCCAACCGCGCCACCGAGCCGATCGAGGGCAGCGCCTCGCCGCGAAAGCCGAGCGTGCGGATCTGCAGGAGGTCCTCGTCGTCGAGCTTCGAGGTGGCGTGGCGGTCTGTGGCGATACTGAGATCGGCATGGGTCATGCCGTCGCCGTCGTCGGTGATGCCGATCCGCCGCCGGCCGCCACCATCGGTGAAGATGTCGATGCGATGCGCGCCGGCGTCGATGGCGTTCTCCACCAGTTCCTTGACTACGCTGGCTGGTCGCTCGACCACCTCGCCGGCGGCGATGCGGTTGACGATGGTTTCTGGCAGTTGGCGGACGGGCATCGGGCGACTCGGCGGACTGGAGCGCCAATTTAGAGGCTTTTACGGGCGCGCGGGAGGGGCGCGGGCGATCTCTCCCCGCTGTTTCCTCGGCCAGGGTGTCGCCGCATATATGACATTCCGCGCAAAACCGTCGCGAAATGACCGCGCTGTGTCTCAACTACGGACACATGCGGCGGCTTCGATGGCGGTGCGTCGCTCGCGATACAGGCTCGTGCGATTGACGGTTCCGCAAACTGCGGGCGGCGCAACGTTACGCGGCATCGGTCATCGTGCGACCATCCCAGGAGAAACGAATGAAGGTTGTGAAAACTTCGGCGATCGCACTCACACTTTCGGCCATGCTGGCCGGTCCGGTTCTGGCGCAGGGAGCGGCGTCCGACACGCAAACCCGCGGCACCATGCAGGGCCGCAATATGCAGCAGGGTGGCGCGGCAGGAGGTGCCGACACCGAACTCAATGCCCAGGCGCCGGGCGCCAAGGCCGGCGCCGGGACGGCCACCAAGGGCACGGTCGGCAGCGGAACGGCGCGCGGCGCGGCCGGGGCCACCGGCGGCGTCGATGCGGCTGGCGATCCTGCCGCAGGGACCAAACGCCACTAGGCGCGGTCGTCCACATCCGATTCAAAAGTCTCAAAACCCCGGCCGCGTGCGGCCGGGGTTTTTCATGGCCTCAGTCGTCGAAGCCGCCCGAGCCGCGCTTCGCCTTGACGTCGCTGCGGCGCTTCTTGCCCTCGAGGCGGCGTGTCTTCGAACCCAGGGTCGGCTTGGTGGCACGGCGGGGGACGGGGCGGAAGGCGGCGTCGCGCAGCAGTTCGACCAGCCGCTCGATGGCGTCGGCCTTGTTGCGCTCCTGAGTGCGGAAGCGCTGGGCGTGGATCACGATCACGCCGTCCTTGGTCATGCGCTGGCCGGCCAGCGTCTTCAGCCGGATCTCCATGTCCTCGGGCAGCGTCAGCCTGCGGGTGTCGAAGCGCAATTGCGCGGCGGTCGAGACCTTGTTGACGTTCTGTCCGCCCGGGCCGGAGGCGCGGACGAACGTCACCTCGATGTCGTTCTCGTCGATCGATAGATTGCGCGCAATCCGCAGCATGGCGTCACCGGAGCCGGAGTTTCCCTGAATGGAATCGGGCTGGCGCAGGATAGCGGGTTTGCGTGAAACGCTGAAGAGAACGCCTCAATTCGCCTTCGGCGCTGGCACTACCGGCGTTGCGGCGGCCTGCGGAGCGCGGCCGACGACGACGGTGATCAGGCCGTCGCCCCACAGCTTCTTCGCGGCGGCTTTGGCCTGGTCCAGCGTCACGGCATCGACGATGGCGTTGCGCTTCTCGATATAGTCGATCGGCAGCTTGTCGAGCTGATACTGCAGCAATGCCCCGGCCAGCTTCGAGGAGGTGTCGAGCGCCAGCATCTGCGAGCCCTTGAGGTAGGATTTCGCCTCGTCGAGTTCGAGCTGGGTCGGGCCTTCTTCCGCCATGCGACGGACCTCGGCGTTGACGGTGTCCACGGTCTCGGTGGCGCGGTCGGCGCGGGTCGCGGTGTTGCCGATGTAGAGGCCGGAATGCTCCATCCACAGCAGCGAGCCGGACACCGAATAGACCAAGCCGCGCTTCTCGCGGACCTCGTGATACAGCCGCGACGACAGTGTGCCGCCGCCGAGGATGTGGTTGACGATATAGGCCGCCATGAAATTCGGGTCGTTGCGCTTGATGCCGGGGCTGCCGAATGTCACCACGGTCTGCGGCACCTCAAGGGTGATGAAGGCCTTCTGCGGCGGCTTGGCGGCGACGACGTCAGCAACAGGGGTGAGGCTGGCCTTGGCGGGCAGTCCGCCAAACGTCTGGTCGAGCAGTTTGCCGAGCGTAGCCGGGTCGACATCGCCGACCACGGCGATCTTCAGCGTGTCCCTGGCGATGATGCGGCCCTTGTACGCCTTGATATCATCGACATTGATGGTTGGCACGCTGGTCAACGTGCCGTTGGCGGAGCGGCTGTAGGGATGGTCGCCGAAAGCGGTTTCGAGGAATTTGCGGCTGGCCAGCGAACCGGGATTGCTGGTCTCGCGGCGCAGGCCCGACAGGATCTGGTTGCGGATGCGTTCGATATCGACGGCATCGAAACGCGGCTCGGTCAACGATAGCCGCAGAAGGTCGAAGGCTTCGTCGCGATTGTCCTTCAGCATCCGCAGCGAACCGCGGAAGTAGTCGCGCGTGGCGTTGTAGTTGAGTTCGATGGCGCGGCGCTCGAGCCGCTCGTGAAAGGTTTTGGAATCCAGATCCGCGGCGCCCTCATCCATCAGGCTGGCGACCATGTTGGCGGTGCCGGACTTGTCGGCGGGGTCCTGTGCGGCGCCGCCGCCAAAGGCGTATTCCATCGCGATCAGGGGCACGGTGGCGTCCTGCACGAACCAGGCCTCGATGCCGCCCGGCGATACCAGATGCTGGATCTTCGCCGCGGCCTGCGACGGCGCCGCTGTCAGTGATACGAAGGCGAGGGAGGTGACGAGGGCGAAGCCGATGCGCCGGGCGCCGAGTGTGATCATGTTCACGATCGCTTCTCCTCGCGCTTCGGCGCGGTGTCCTTGATCAGATAGCCGGTGACCGAGCGCTTCTTGTCGAGCCATTTCTGCGCGGCGTCGCGGACCTGCTCGGCGGTGACGGCGCGGACGCGATCCGGCCAGCTACGGATGTCATCGACGTTGAGGCCGGTGGTCAGCGCTGCGCCATACCAGCGCGCCAGCGTGGCCTGGTTGTCTTGGGCGTAGATGGCTTCAGCGACCAACTGCGTCTTGACGCGCTCGAGGTCGGCGGCGGGCACCGCATTGGTCGCGACGTCGGCGATGACCGCATCGATGGTCTTCTCGACATCGGCGAACTCAACACCGGGCTTCGGCGACGCCGAGATCATGAACTGCGCGCTGTCCAGCGCGGTGCCCTGATAGCTGGCGCCGGCATTGATCGCGAGCCCCTTGTCGATCACCAGTGCGCGGTAGAGATAGGAGTTGCTGCCGCCGCCCATCAGCTGGCCGAGCACGTCGAGGGCCTGGCTTTCGCCGGCCGCCGCCGTGGTCGCCGACGGCACCAGATAGTAACGCCGCACGCTGGCCTGTTCGACGCGAGGGTCGGCGAGCGTCACGGTGCGCGGGCCGGCAGGCGTCGGCTCCTGCGGGCGGATGCGGTGCGCCGGGATCGCCGGCTGCGCGGCGACGACGCCATAAGTGCGCTCGACCATTGGGCGGATCTCCTGCGCATCGACATCGCCGGCGATCACCAGTGTGGCGTTGTTCGGCGCGTAGAAGCGCTTGTAGAAGGCGAGCGCGTCCTCGCGGTCGAGCTTCTCGATCTCCTGGTGCCAGCCGATCACCGGGCGGCCATAGGGATGGTTGAGATACAAAGCCGCCATGATCTGTTCGGAGAGGCGCGCATCCGGGCTGTTGGCGACCCGCATGTTGTACTCTTCCAGCACGACGTCACGCTCCGGCAACACGTTCTCGTCCTTCAGGATCAGGCCGGTCATGCGGTCGGCCTCGAATTCCATCATCTTGCCGAGCTGTTCGCGTGGCACGCGCTGGAAGTAGCCGGTGTAGTCGGTGGAGGTGAAGGCGTTCTCGTTGCCGCCGATGCGCAGCACGGTCTGCGAGAACTCGCCGACCGGATGTTTCGCGGTGCCCTTGAACATCAGATGTTCGAGGAAATGCGCGAGGCCGGATTTGCCGGGGGTCTCGTCGGCGGAGCCGACCTTGTACCAGACCATCTGCGTCACCACGGGGGTGCGGTGGTCCGGGATCACCACGACCTGCATGCCGTTGGCCAGCGTGAAGGTGGCGGGCCGCTCCGAGGTCACGGTCTGCGCGCGGGCAGTCTGCATGGCGAAGGCAGGAGCCAGCAGCAGCGCCAGCGCCGCGACAGAACGCACGGCCAATCGGGATGATGAGGTCATGACGGGGCTAGCAGCTCCTCGGCGCGGGTGAGCGATCGCGCCGGCCGCATCCGCGCGTGCCGATCGCAATGCAAGATGATCGTAAGCGAGTCTGAATTGAACGGTGACGCAACGCGAGCGCTGCGGTCAATATTTGCCCGTCATCGGGTTGATGTTCGCCGAATTCTGCATGACTTCCTTCGGTCCGGTGCCATAGGCAAAGCCGGACGAAGGAGTCTGGTAGCCGGCTGGCGGCTGGGTCAGCGAATCCCGGGTCGGCTCGCCCTTGAATTCCGCGGTCTCGCCCTTGTTGCCGCCGAACATGTTCTTGAACAGGCCGCCTTCATAGCCAAGCTGCTTCGGGCTGAGCACGATGTTCTTGTTGGGATCGCCGGGGCTGCCTTCGTTGCCGGTTTGCTGCACGCGGGCGCGCTTGGGCGCCATTTCAGCGGGCGTCAGCGGCCGCGCGGCCTGCAGGACTTCTTCCGGCCGTCCGGTCTTGGCGGCCTCCGCGGAGGCCTTGCGCTGCGCGACGTCGGGATCCTTCGGCCAGTTCGGCACGGCGGCGGCGGTGGCATCCGGCGGCGGCAGCGTGATCTTCGGCGGAACCACCAGCGGCGAGCGCTCGCGATAGTCGATGCCCTGGTTTTCCATGTTGGTGCCGCCAAGGCCGGTCATGATGTTCTTGATGATCTTGTCTTCGAACGTCGAGTTGTCTTCCTCGTCGTCCTGGGCGCGGGCGACGCCGGCCGACATCACGAGGCCAACGCTGAGGGCGACGGCGGCCAGCCGCAGGGTGCGCTTCAGAGCGGCCGATGACAAACCGCGCTTTAGCGCGGCCGATGAAGTGTGCACCGTCCAACCGTGGGTCTCGGTCTCGCGCATTGCAATCATCCTGTTCAATCGTCAGCGGGTGGCCAATGGCGCAGCGCCGCCTGCATCGCCCTTACCCCGTCGTATTGCCCGGGATCAGGGCGCTTTTGCGGCGGGTGCACCCAGGAAGGAGTCATACAACAGGGCCGCTACCCCGGCAACAATGGCGACATCGGCAAGGTTAAACACGTACCAGTTGAACGGCTTTCCGCCGATCTGGATGTGGAACAGGGCGAAATCGACCACCGCGCCATAGGCGAAGCGGTCGATGGCATTGCCGATCGCACCGCCGATGATCAGCCCCAGGGCGATGGTCGCCAGCTTCGTCTGCGACCGTGCCATCCAGATCGCCAGCACCACCACGGCAATCGCCTTGACGGCGACCAGAATCGCCTGGCCGGCGGGGCCGGACTCGGAAAACCAGCCGTAGCTGATGCCGGTATTCCAGGCCAGCACCAGATCGAAGAACGGGGTCACCTCGACCGCGCCGCGGCGGCCGATCTCGAACACGAACAGCAGCCAGAGTTTTGCCGCCTGGTCGAGGATCAGGACGGCAAGGGCGGCGAGCAGGCCGGAGCGGAAGGCGGAGGTCATCGGGGTAGGCCCGACAACACATAACGGGGCGTCGTCCCGGCGAAAGCCGGGACCCATACTCCGTGCAGCATTAATTTAGGCGAAGGTTCAGACATGGCGAATCCTGTGCCCAAACTTTGATGCCAGGGGTTATGGGTCCCGGCCTTCGCCGGGACGACGATGAACATATCAGACCGCCCCCAGCGCCTTCCATTCGCGCAGCGCCGCGGCGTCGCGCGGCGAGACGTCGGGATAGTCGGCGTCTTCGCCTACGGTCGGCAGGATCTTCCACGACCGCGCGCATTTGGTGCCGACGGCGCGTTCGACCACTACGGCAACGCCCGGTACGTCGTTCAACGTAAAGGCGCCCTCCGGCCCGGTGTCTCCATCGCGCAGCAGCTCGACCATGGCATTTGACGTGATGCACACCTCGGCCCAGTCGACGCCGATCACGTCGGACGCATATTCCGGAGCCACATAAATCATTGGTGAAGCCTCGAGCGACGAACCGATGAGCTTGGCCGCGCGGGCGACCTCAAGGGCGCCGGTCACGACATAGCGCACGGCGCGAATGACCAGCCACTTCTTGGCCAACGCATCATCGCGATACTTATCGAGGCCCTCCGGAAACAGCGTCAGATGCACCGACGGCTCGGCGTCGGGCTTGTACATCCGCCAGGCTTCTTCGGCGGTGAAGGACAGGATCGGCGCCAGCCATTTCAGGATCGCGTTGCACAACATGTCGATGGTGGTCAGCGCGGCCTTGCGCGCCATCGACGACGGCGCGTCGCAATACAGCGTGTCCTTGCGGATGTCGAAATAGAACGCCGAAAGCTCGGTGTTCATGAAGGCCGACAGGCTCGCCACCACCGTCTTGTAGTCGAAGTCTTCGTATGCCTTGCGGACGATGGCGTCCTGCGCCGCCAGTTGATGCAGCATCAACCGCTCGAGCTCCGGCATCTCGGCGAACGCCACGGCGTCTTCCGGCTTGAAGTGATGCAGCGTGCCGAGCATCCAGCGCACCGAGTTGCGCAGCTTGCGATAGGTCTCGATGGTGTTCTTCAGGATCTCCGGGCCGATGCGCTGGTCGTCGGCATAGTCGGTGGCGCAGACCCAAAGGCGCAAAATATCAGCGCCGGACTGTGCGATCACCTTCTGCGGCTCGACAGTGTTGCCGACCGACTTCGACATCTTGCGGCCGTTCTCGTCGAGCGTGAAGCCGTGGGTCAGCACGATATCAAAGGGCGCGCGGCCACGGGTGCCGCAGCTTTCCAGCAGGGACGACTGAAACCAGCCGCGATGCTGGTCGGAGCCTTCCAGATACATCACCGTGTCCTGGCCGCCATCGACCTTGCGGTGGATGCCGGCAAGGCCGGGGAAGTGCACGGGGTCTTCCAGTACGAAAGCATGGGTCGAGCCGGAATCGAACCAGACGTCGCAGATGTCGTCGACCTTCTTCCATTCCTCGTTGGCATGCGAGCCGAGGAAGCGCTCGCGCGCGCCTTCGGCATACCAGGCGTCGGCGCCCTCGGCCTCGAAGGCATCGGCGATGCGCTTGTTGACGTCGGCATCCTGCAGCAGCTCGGCGGAACCGTCGCCCTTTTCGCGGACGAACACCGCGATCGGCACGCCCCAGGCCCGCTGCCGCGAGATCACCCAGTCGGGCTTGGTATTGATCATGCCGTTGATGCGGTTCTGGCCCTGCGCCGGTACCCATTGGGTTTTCGTGATTGCCTCGAGGGCGCGATTCCGCAGCGTGTCACCACGGTCGGTTCGACCAACGATGTTCCAATCTATCGGCTTGTCCATCGCGATGAACCATTGCGGCGTGTTGCGATAGATCACCGGCTTCTTCGACCGCCACGAATGCGGGTATTGATGCTTCAGCCGCGAACGCGCCAGCAACATGCCGGCGCCGACCAGCGCCTTGATGACAGCGTCGTTGGCGCCGCCTTTTTCGCCCTTGTCGTTGATGACCCGCTCGCCGACGAAGCCCGGCGCCTGATCGGTGAAGGCGCCGTTCTCGTCGACGGTGTAGGGGATGGTCGAGCTGATGCCGCGGGCTTCGAGCTCGCGTGCATTGGCCATCCAGATATCGAAATCCTCGCGGCCGTGGCCGGGGGCGGTGTGCACGAAGCCGGTGCCGGTGTCGTCGGTGACGTGGTCGCCTTCGAGAAGAGGCACGACGAATTCATAGCCGCCGGCGAAGCCTGCGAGTGGATGCTTGCACTCCAGCGCGTCGAGCACGTCGGCGGAGAGGTCGCTGCTTCTCTCATAGGCGGTGACGCGCGCCTGCTTGAACACGCTGTCGGCCAGCGTGTCGGCGAGGATCAGCAACTCGCCGGGCTTCACCCAGTTGTCGGCGGGTGCCTCGGTAACCTTGTAGAGGCCGTAGGAAATTTTGTTCGAGAAGCTGATGGCGCGGTTGCCCGGCAGCGTCCACGGCGTGGTGGTCCAGATCACCACAGACGCATTCGCAAGGCGGCCGTAGGGCGAGGCGACCGGAAACTTCACCCACACCGTATCGCTCGTGTAGTCCTCGTATTCCACCTCGGCTTCCGCCAGCGCGGTCTTTTCCACCACGCTCCACATCACCGGCTTGGACCCGCGGTACAAAGTCCCATTCGCGGCGAATTTCATCAGCTCGCGCGCGATCTGCGCCTCGGCGAAGAAGTCCATGGTGGCGTAGCGACCTTCCCAGTCGCCGACGATGCCGAGGCGCTTGAATTCGGCGCGCTGCACGTCGAGCCAACGGCCCGCATAGGCGCGGCATTCCTTGCGGAACGCGATCATCGCCGCGGCATCCTTGAAGTTAGGCTTCGCCTTGCCCTTGGAGCGGTAGTTCTCTTCCTCGATCTTCCATTCGATCGGCAGGCCGTGGCAGTCCCAGCCCGGCACGTAGTTGGAGTCGAAGCCGAGCATCTGCTGGCTCTTGGTCACCACGTCCTTGAGGATCTTGTTGAGCGCATGGCCGATATGGATGTTGCCATTGGCGTAGGGCGGGCCGTCATGCAGCACGAATTTGGGCTTGCCCTTCGATTTCTTCCGGAGGCTGCCGTAGAGGTCGATCTCCTGCCAGCGCGCCAGCATCTCCGGCTCGCGCTGCGGCAAGCCCGCGCGCATCGGAAACTCCGTCTGCGGCAGGTACAGGGTCTTGGAATAATCGTTTGTGTCTTTTTGGACGTCGGCTTTTGCGGGCTTGTCGGACATGAAGGCTCTGGCTCGGCTAAATGGCTGGATCTTATGGAAGCGTGATCTTCTCGGAAAACCGGTTTCCACTTTCCGGATCACGCTTGAACGCGTGGGGGACGCGATGAAACGGCAACGATCCCGGTCTTGCGCCGAGCAAAGCTCAGGCGGAAGCCGGGCCGCTAATGCTGGTAATGGGGCGCCGTGCAGACATCCGGCACTCAATAGCAGCCGGAGACGGGATCGCAAAGCCCGAAGGGGCTATCCGACCACTCCCAGCCTCGGAAACGCCTCCGGCGCCGCGGCCAGTGCGGCGCGGGCCTTGGCGCTGTCGTCGTCCATCTGGCGGATCAAGGGCTCGATACCTTCGAATTTCAGCTCTTCGCGGATGAAGGCGATGAAGGCGACGTCGAGCGTCATGCCATAGAGATCGCCTTTGAAATCGAACAGAAACACCTCCAGCAGCGGCGCGCCGTTGTCGAAGGTCGGGCGGCGGCCGAAGCTGGCGACGCCGTTGAAGCGCTCGCTGGTATTTCCCTGGCCGCGGCCGACCCGCACGGCGTAGATGCCGTGCCTGAGGCCGCAGCTGGCGGGCAGGCGGATATTGGCGGTGGGATAGCCGAGATCGCGGCCGAGCTTCTTGCCGTGGATCACCTCGCCGGTGATGAACCAGGGACCATCGAGCATTTTCGTGGCTTCGGCGACCTGGCCTTCGGCCAGCGCCATGCGGATCGCGCTGGACGACACCGGGCGCTCGTCGATGTCGATATGCGGCTGCACGTCGACCTCGATGCCCAGCCGCGGCGCCTCGGCGACCAGCAGGCTCGGCGAGCCGACCCGGCCCTTGCCGAAGTGAAAGTCGTAGCCGACCGCGATGCCGCTGATTCCCAGCCGTTCGATCAGTTCATGGTGAATGAAGTCTTGCGCCGTGGTGCCGGCGCGGTCCTTGTCGAAGGTCATCACCACGGCGCCGGCAAGGCCGGTGCCGGCCAGCAGCCGCAATTTGCTGGCTTCGTCGGTGAGCCGGAATTGCGGCGTGTGCGGGCTGAAAAAGCTGCGCGGGTGCGGCTCGAAGGTCACTGCCATGGCACTTGTGTTGTGCAGGCGCGCCATTTCCAGCGCTGCGTGGATGACCGCGCGGTGGCCGAGATGGACGCCGTCGAAGTTTCCCATGGCCACCACGGTCCCCCGGGGAATTTCGGTGGAGGGTGTGGTGTCGCGGATAACGGCAAAGTCAGGCGTCATGATTGGATTCGTTGAATGATTTCCGTGGGCGGGCGACGGTGACGTGGAGCCGGCGATGAAGTCAAGACGAGGCCATATCTATAACTGGTTGTAGGTGAGGACAATTTCGCGGATTTGTGCGGTTAACGGGCTGTTTAATCGCACCTGCTAATCCTTGGTCCGGGCTGCGGACGGCAAGCTTTGCCAATCCTGCGCCCGGACGTATTTGCCTGCCCGGCAGATGTTCAGTTTTCGCATGCGCGTGTCGTGTCTCAGGGGGAATGAAGATGGCGGTTGATTTGTCGATGACGGTGCTGGTGGTGGACGATTACAACACCATGATCCGTATCATTCGCAATCTTCTCAAGCAGCTCGGCTTCGAGCATATCGACGACGCCAGCGATGGTTCGGCGGCGCTGGAAAAGATGCGCACCAAGAAATACGGCCTGGTGATTTCCGACTGGAACATGGAGCCGATGACCGGTTACGACCTGCTCAAGGAAGTCCGCGCCGATCCCAATCTGTCGCAGACGCCGTTCATTATGATCACCGCGGAATCCAAGACCGAGAACGTGATCGCCGCCAAGAAGGCCGGCGTGAACAACTACATCGTCAAGCCGTTCAACGCCGCGACGCTGAAGACCAAGATCGAAGCGGTATTCCCGGATACCGTGCCGGCGTAAATTTCCGCCGCTTCAGCCGCCAACATTCTGTTGTTCGTCATGCCCGGCCAAAACGCGAAGCGCTGCTTCGCGGTTGGCCGGGCATCCACGTGTTTGACGCATGCCGCTTTGCAGGCCTACCAGCGCAATTCCCGCATCAATGCCTTCGGCGGGTGGCCGAACAGTTCTTTCACCGCGACTGAATCCATCCGCTCGATGCCTTCGAATTCGCCGGCGTGGATGCCGCGGGTGACGAACAGGCAGTCGATCCCGTAAGCATGCGCGCCCGCCAGATCGGTGCGCACGGAATCGCCGATCGCCAGCACGCGGCTGAGCGGCGTTTCGGTGCCAAGCTTGGCCTTTGCCAAAGCGATGGCCTGGTCGTAGATAGGCCGGTGCGGCTTGCCGTAGAACACCACGTCGCCGCCGAGCTCGCGATACAGCTCCGCGATGGCGCCGGCGCAATAGATCAGCCGGTCGCCGCGCTCCACCACGATGTCGGGATTGGCGCAGACCAGCGTCAGCTTGCGCGCCAGCGCCTGCATCATCATCTCGCGATAGTCTTCGGCGGATTCGGTCTCGTCATCGAACGGGCCGGTGCAGACGATGTAGTCGGCCTGCTCCAGCGGCGCGAATTTCGCATCGAGCCCGCGGTAGATCGAATTGTCGCGCTCCGGCCCGATCCAGTACATCGACTGTCCCAAACGGCTGGTGACGTAATTGCGCGTCAGGTCGCCGGAGCTGACGATCGTGTCATAGATATCGTCGGCGACGCCGAGCTTGCGCAGCTGCCGTTGCACGGAGTCCGCTGGGCGCGGCGCATTGGTGATCAGTATCACCGCCCCGCCCCGGGCGCGGAACGTATGCAGCGCCTCGCAGGCTTCGGGGAATGAAACGAGGCCGTTGTGCACGACGCCCCAGATGTCGCTGAGGACGACGTCGACGCCGGCCACGAGGTCGCGCAGATGCTCGACGAATCGAAGTGTTGTCATTGGAAAGTATGCCGATCAGTTCGGGCCAGTGGCGCGGCGGGCCAGCGCGGCATTGCCGGTGGTGCGCGGCGGCTCGTTTTTCGGCGGCTCGCTCTTTGTCGGATCGCTTCTGGCAGGTTTTGCTGAACCATTGGTATCCTGTTGCGGCGCTGCGCCGGGCGTTGGTGGCGTCGGCGCTCCGCCGGCCGGCGTTTCCGGCCGCAGGGGCCGGGGCGCCGCGAACAAAAATCCTTGCCCGAACCGGACGTCGAAGTCGAGCAGGTCGACCACGGCGCGTTCGCCCTCGATCCGCTCAGCGATCAGGTCGATGCCGAAGCGGCCGAGCAGGTCGGAGAGGTCGGCGGGGTGGATGTCCGACGTCGCGCTCTGCTTCTGGTCGAGCAGCAGCGTTGCCGGCACCTTGATGAAACGGACGCCGCGGTCGGCGAGATCGCGCGGCTCGATCCGCAGATCGGTGACGTGGTCGATCGAGAAGCGATAGCCGCGCTGCGCCAGGGCAGCGAGATGCTCGCTCTCCACGGGGCCGAGATTGCGGAATGTGCTCTGCTTGAATTCCAGCACGAAGGACGCCGCCAGCGCGCGGTTGGCTTCGAGAAAATCGATGCAGTGGGCGAAGGTCTCGGCATTGGACAGCGTCACGGCAGCGACATTGCAGAACACGCCAACGTCCTTGTTGCGCACCATCAGCCGGCGCAGCACCTGCATGCAGCGCAGCATCACGGTGTGATCGATCTGGCCCATCAGGCCGGAGGCTTCGGCGGCGCCAATGAAATCGTCAGCGGCAATGACCTGGTCCTTGTCGTCGCGCAGCCGCGTCATCGCCTCGTAGAACCGCACCTTGCGCTGCGGCAGCGTCACCATCGGCTGCAGATAGATGTCGATGCGGTTCTCGGCGATGGCGGCTTTCACCACGGCGATCAGCTGCGTTTCGTTGCGTCCGATCGTGACCTCAGGTGCCGTCACGGCGGGCTTGCTGGCGACGGCGGTCACCGTGTCTTCGGCAATGTCGGCGGCGAGCGGCAGTTCCTTCGCCGTATCCGGGGCTTTGATCGGGGGAGCCGGCGGCGCGATTGCCGCGGACACTGTCGTCACCGGCACCACGGCCGGCGGGCCGGACGCCAGCATGTCCTCGTGGCTCGCCACCGACGAGGCCAGCTGCTTCACCAGCGTGCCGAGTTCGTTGATCTCGCCGATCACAGTGTGGAGGCGATCCTGCCCGGCGGAATTCGCGGAGACGATCTTGCCTTCGGCGGCCGCGAGGCGGCGGCCGAATTCGGCAACCTGGCGGGCGAGGTCGGCGGTGCCGCGGGAGAGATCGGCGATCTGGCTGCCGGAATCGCTGCGGTCGCGCAGCCGCATCGATACCGCGTTGTAGAGGATCATGAAGGTCAGCGCGGTCAGCGCGACGATGGCGGATTCCGAGCCGCTGATGCCGGCCATCGCATACAGCACCATGCCGAGCGACGCCGCGACCAGCACCATGCAGATGGCGATGAAAATCGTGGAGATGCGGATCATAACGCGTGCAACATCCTCAAGTCCAAATTCCCCACGCTTGCGCGAGACGCACACATGCAGGCGCCACGGCCGGGAGCCTTGGCAAGCCTAGCATTATTGTTGATTCGGAAAGCCAATCGCGTGGCGCTGCGCACCGGGAAATGTCAGGCCGAAGCGGTAGAGGATGCCGAGCGCGCCAGCGGCAGCACCGACACCATCAGACGTGCGCTTTGCCCATCGGTCGCGGCGCTCGTACGTTCTGGCCAAGACTGCGACGCCGGGCGAGCGCCCAGCCGGCCAGCGTGGCTATCAGAACAAGCCCGGCCTTGGCCTGTCCGTTATTTGGGACAGACCGACGTGGCGGACGGCTGGGTCTGAATTGCAGCGGCGCCGTCACCGGCTTCGCCGGCTCGGACAGCACCGCCGTGGCGGCATCTCGGGCGCTGACGCCCGGGGCGGATTTGGCAGCATTGGCCTTGCCGGGGGTGGCCGAGATGGCGACACGCAGCCGGCTGCCGAGGCTTGGGAATTGTCTGGCCGGGCGTTTCAGCCGGCTGGCGGCAAGCGCGGCGCAGACGATGGCGAGGATCAGCAGCACGCCGGCGCTAGCGCTGAACGCCTCGAACAGGCCGTAGCGCAGTTCGACCCAGCGAAACAGCGCGGTGACGCCGACCAGAAGCAAGGCAATGAGGAAAATTCCGGCGGCGGCATAGAGCCCGCCGGCCACGGCATAAGAGACGACGGCGCTCTGGCCCTGAGCGGCGCGGTCGCGCGCATAGGATTCGGTGGCGCGCTTGACCTGATTGAGCTTCAGCGCCAGCCCGGTTCGCAACAGGGCACTCGCAAGGGGAAGCATGTCGGAAACCTCGTTCTGTCGAGCGGCCGTGCGGCCGGCATGACAAATGGAACGAGAACATCAGATGAAGGTTCCGCGAGGCGCGGCACCGGCCGCGCGCTCCCTCGCCCCGCACTTGCGGGGAGAGGGAGGCGGCGTGGCTTGTCGCTTACGCGACGGCCTGGATCACCTTGCCGACCTTTTCGACGATCTCGCCGACCTGGTCTTCGCTGACGATCAGGGGCGGCGTCAGTGCGATGGTGTCGCCGGCGGTGCGGAACAGCACTTCGTGCTCGTGGAAGGCGCTGTTGAGGGCTTCCCAGCCGCGCTTGCCGGGGCCTTCCTTGTTCGGCGCCAGATCGATGCCCGCGGTGATGCCGACGGTGCGGATGTCGACGACGTTGGGCAGGCCCTTCAGCGACATCACGGCGTCGGCGAACATGCCTTCCATCTTGTTGGCGCGCTCGAACAGCTTTTCGTCGCGGTAGATGTCGAGCGTGGCGAGACCAGCCGCGCAGGCCAGCGGATGCGCCGAATAGGTGTAGCCGTGGAACAGCTCCACCACATGGGCGGGGCCGGTCATGAAGGTGTCGTGCACGGTGTCATGCGCGATCACGCCGCCCATCGGCGCCGCGCCGTTGGTGACGCCTTTGGCGAAGGTGAGCAGGTCCGGCGTCACGCCGTAGCGTTCGGCGGCGAAGGCGGCGCCGAGGCGGCCGAAGCCGGTGATGACCTCGTCGAAGATCAGCAGGATGCCGTGCTTCGAGGTGATCTCGCGCAGGCGCTTGAGATAGCCCTTCGGCGCCGGCAGTACGCCGGTCGATCCGGCCATCGGCTCGACGATCACAGCGGCGATGGTGTTGGCGCCGTGCAGCCCGACCAGCCGCTCCAGATCGTCGGCGAAGTGCGCGCCATATTCCGGCTCGCCCTTGCTGAAAGCCTGCTTCTCGCGGTCATAGGTGTGGGCGATGTGATCGACGCCGGCCAGCAGCGTGCCAAACATCTTGCGGTTGTTGACCATGCCGCCGACCGAGGTGCCGCCGAAGCCGACGCCGTGATAGCCGCGGTCGCGGCCGATCAGCCGGGTGCGCGAGCCTTCGCCGCGGATCTGGTGATAGGCGAGCGCCATCTTCAGCGCGGTGTCGGCGGCTTCCGAACCGGAATTGCAGAAGAACACGTGATCGAGGCCGGCGGGCGCGAGATCCGCGATGCGGGTGGCCAGCTCGAACGCCTGCGGATGGCCGAACTGGAACGGCGGCGCGTAATCCAGCGTGTCGGCGGAATGCTTGATGGCCTCGGCAATCTGGGTGCGGCCGTGGCCGGCATTGGAGCACCACATGCCGGCGGCGCCGTCGAGGATCTTGCGGCCATCGGTGGTGAGATAATGCATGTCCTTGGCGCCGGCGAGCATGCGCGGGGCGAGCTTGAACGCGCGATTCGAGGTGAACGGCATCCAGAAGGCGGCCAGATCGTTCGGCACGTTGGCGGTCTTCCGGGGCGGGCTCTTGTCTAACATTTTAGTCCCTCATGCATTTTCGCGCGTGTTCAAGTGAAGGCGCGGAACCTACCAGCTTCGTGCTGATCCGGGAACGCCTGTCGGCGAGCATATTGCGGTTATTTCAGCCTATTCTGGCGGTTTCGGGGAGGGCCAGAGCGGGATCGACGCTGGCGCCAGCTTGCCGCCTCCCGCGCGCGCTGATAACCCCCTGTAATGCTTGTAAGTCAGCCCTGACTTACAAAGACGACATTGAGCGATATGGCCGACAAACCCAAAAAACCCCAGAAACTCCGCGCCCGACTGCCGCGCGGGCTTGGCGACCGCGGACCCGCGGAGATCGCGGCGACCCGGCGCATGACCGAGACCATCCGCGAGGTTTATGAGCGCTACGGCTTCGAGCCGGTGGAAACCCCGGCGATGGAATTCACCGACGCGCTCGGCAAATTCCTGCCCGACCAGGACCGGCCCAACGAGGGCGTGTTCTCGTTCCAGGACGACGACGAGCAGTGGATCTCGCTGCGCTACGACCTCACCGCGCCGCTGGCGCGCTACGTCGCCGAGAATTTTGACAGCCTGCCGAAGCCGTATCGCAGCTACCGCGCCGGCTACGTCTATCGCAACGAAAAGCCCGGCCCCGGCCGCTTCCGCCAGTTCATGCAGTTTGACGCCGACACGGTGGGCTCAGCCTCGCCCGCCGCCGACGCCGAGATGTGCATGATGGCCGCGGATGCGATGGAAGCGCTGGGCATTCCGCGCGGCAGCTATGTGGTGAAGGTGAACAACCGCAAGGTGCTCGATGGCGTGATGGAAAGCATCGGGCTTGGCGGCGAGGACAAGGCTGGCCAAAGGCTCACGGTGCTGCGTGCGGTCGATAAAGCCGACAAGTTTCCGATCGAAGAAATTCGAAAGCTTCTTGGCGTGGGCCGATGGGATGGTGGGGAAGAAGGTAAAGGCGATTTCACAAAGGGCGCTGAACTGCTGGCCGGCCAAATTGAGACTGTGCTCGACTACGTCACGTCTACTGATGAAGACGGTGCGAAGAAACTTTCTCGTATAGAGCGCAAGATCAAAGACAACGGTGGCGACGCAACAGGTGTATCTGAGCTGACGCAGATTATTTTTCTCTGTGAGCAATCTGGATACGGGAAAGATCGGATCGCTTTCGATCCCTCCGTCGTCCGCGGCCTCGAATACTACACCGGCCCGGTCTACGAAGTTGAACTGCTGCTCGACGCGAAAGACGAAAAAGGCCGCCCGGTGCGCTTCGGGTCGGTCGGCGGCGGCGGGCGCTACGACGGCCTCGTGTCGCGCTTCCGCGGCGAGCCGGTGCCGGCGACCGGTTTCTCGATCGGCGTGTCGCGGCTGCAGGCGGCGCTCACCATGCTCGGCAAGATCGACACCACGCCGGAATTCGGCCCCGTGGTCGTCACCGTGTTCGATCGCGACCGCGTCGACGATTATCAGAAGATGGTGGCGACGCTGCGCGCGGCAAAGATTCGCGCCGAACTCTATCTCGGCAACCCCAAGAACATGGGCAACCAGCTGAAATACGCCGACCGCCGCAACTCGCCTTGCGTGATCATCCAGGGCTCGGACGAGAAGGCGACCGGCGAAGTGCTGCTGAAGGATCTGATCCTCGGCGCCGAACTGTCGAAGCTGGAAACGGATCGCGACGAGTATTTGCAGAAACAAGCCGAGGCGCAGACCAAGGTCGCGGAAGCGTCGCTGGTCGAAGCGGTTCGCAAGATTCTCGACAAGCACGGCGTGAAGTGGGGACACTAAGCTCCTGCCGTCATGCCCGGCACTCGGGTCCGGCTTCGCCGGCCCGAGCACAAGCCTTGTGCCGGGCATCCACGTCTTGTTTGATGCAGCGGATCGTGGATGGCCGGGACAAGCCCGGCCATGACGAAAGAAAAAACGGGAGACATTGATGCCTGAGATCACCATCAGCATGGCCGCCGGCCGCACCGACGAGCAGAAGAAGGGCATGATGATCGACATCACCCAGGCGCTGGTCAAGAATCTCGGCGTCGATGCCGAAGCCGTCGTGATCCAGATCAACGAGGCCCCGCACAACAACAAGATGAAGGGCGGCAAGACCTTCATCGAGCGCTACGCCGCGCTGAAGAAGTAGGAACTACGGCCTCGCTAACCTCTCCCCGCCTAGCGAAGCTTTGCTTCGCGCGGCGGGGAGAGGGAAGCAAGCCCCGCCTGAAACGTCACCCAAACACAGCGACGTTCTGCCGGCTGGCCATGATCGGGAGGCCGCTGGCGTTCCATACCGTCATGGCCTGGCTGGAATAGCCGTCGCTGATCTGCTCGGCGGTGTTGCGGATCAGCCACCAGCCATCGTCGGTCTCGATCTTGTCGGTCAGCATATCGACGGCCCAGGTCATGGTGCTGATCGGTGACGGCGTGGTGGCCATGGTGGACGCCGCGGGCGGCGGCGCATCCGCGAGTGCCAGCAGCGCCACCAGCGGGGATGTCATTGCCGGGGTGCGATGGCGAAGCCACAACATCATCTCCGGATGCTGGCTACCGCTGAATGGTAGCGCGCCGCCGACATGGCGGCCTTCGATGTGCTGCAGGAAGCGCAGGCCCGGCGGCGCGTGGCGGAAAAAATCCGGACAGGCGTCCGGCGCCTTGACTTGAGGCGCACCGATCTCGGTATGTGCGAGGGCCGAGCTACGGGCCGCGCCGAAGCACAGTGTTGCCCGTGTCGCGAGGCCGGCCTCGCCGATCAGGTCGACGCCGGCGAACACGGTGGATTTGCCCTTGCGCAGCACGCTCGGGCGAAGCTGCAGCGGACCCGAGGCCGGCCCGATAAACGAAAACTGCGCCGAGCGCAGCGGCGGCAGGTCCGGAATTTCCAGCAGTGCGGTCTGGGCGCATAGCGCCGAGGCCAGCCCGCCATAAACAGTGCGGCCCTGCAGCCAGTCGTCGCTCACACTCACGCCCCACGCGTCGTCGCCGCGGGCGAGGCTCTTCATCAGTTCGGTAAATTCGGTCATTTCGTTCTTCCCGGCGTCGTTTTAAATGATTGCCGTCATCTATAGCGGCGATCGACGCGCGGGCCAACGGCAGCAAGCCGCCTATTTCGGCAGCAGGCCCTTGACCTTTTCCATGTCCTTGATGTTCAGCCGGAAGCCGCCGGGCATGACGATATCGCCGGGCCGCTGGTCAGCACCGCAGGCGCCGATCCACTTTGCTTCCAGCGTGACGTTGTTGTCGCGCGGCACGCCGGCAGGGGCGCTGTCGTTATGCGAGGTGACCTTGACCGCATAGCCGGAGTTGAAGTCGCCGGAGATCTCGGTATGCGAGGTCATGGTGGTGCCGCCGTAGCTGCAGACGGAATCGGTGACATAGCCCGTCGTGGTCTGCTGGGTCTCGTTCTTGCTGCAGTTCTGCTTGGCCATCGGCGAAAAATTCGCCGTCATCTGCTTGTCGGTGGTCTCATCCGTGCATTGCTGCATCGTCATTTCCGGCACCGGCGAACCAGCGCGTATCATCTTCAGCTCCCACAGCCCGGCCTTGCGGGTGGGCAACTCCACGGCCGAGGCTGCGGCCGGGAGCACTGACAGCAGCGCGCAGGCTGCGAGGGAAAACCGTATCGTCTGTCGCATCGTGCTCTGCTCCCAGTGAAAAAGGCTGGTCAGTCAAACGCAGGCAACAGTCAACCTCAGTAGCGGACGCGCAGCGGTCGATCCGAGGCGCCGTAGGGCACCCAGCGGCAGGCGAAGGAAATGTAGCCGCCGTAATAGGTCTGGGCGCCGAGGAATTTCACCACCTTGCCGTAACGTGCGCAGTGATCGATCGCCAGGGCGCGAACGTCGCTCTGGCTGACCAGCGAATAGGAGATGATGCCGCCGGTGTCGTTGCCCTTGAACGCCGGGACGGTGTCGGCCTGTGCCGCTCCGCTCGCCAGCAGCCCGCCCATCGCCGCAGCCAAGATCGCCGGCCGAATCATTCGCATTGCTGTCTCCATCATCGTTGCCACGCACCTTAGAGTGCATCAGCGACCATGAAAAGAACGCCGGCCGTGTGCTGACAGAGTTGTGCGCAGGGTGTTGCCATCATGCACTTGACCCCGCACGGGCTTCGCGGCACCGTCCGAGAACAATCATCATCCGGCGGATTCCCCCATGCGCGACCTTATCTCATCCTGGAAAAAAGCCGCTCTGGCCGCCGTCGCAGGCGCCGTTTTCGGGCTGCTGGCCCTGGCGCCGGGCGCGCAGGCCGCCAATCTCCTGGAATTGAATTTCTGGCTGTCCGGCCCGAAGTATGATGGCCGTGTCGCCGAATGCGAAGCCGGGCTGTCGACGATCTCCTCCCAGTTCCAGGACAAGGAGAGCACATTCTGGAATTCGGCGTTGCAGATCACCGGCTTTTCCCGCGTCCATGAGACCGCGTTCCGGCCCTGGACGTCCGATAACATTCCGCGCCGCTACTGCACCGCCGATGCCATGCTGACCGACGGCAAGCTGCGTCAGGTGCATTACTCGATCATCGAGGATGGTGGCTTCGCCGGCTACGGCCAGGGCGTGGAATGGTGCGTCGTCGGTCTTGACCGCGACTGGGCCTACAACCCGCGCTGCCGCGCTGCCAAGCACTGAGCCAGCGTTCATAATTATATTTTTGTTCTTGAATTGTTCTTGAGGCCTGACTAGGCTCGCCTGCTCAGGGGTGGGGCGCGTCATGGTTCAGGCTTTTCGGATCTTCATTTCGGTTGGATTTTTGACGATTGCGGCGCTGGCGGGCATCAGCTCGGCCTCGGCGCAGGATCGCCGGCAGAATGCGCCCGGCGAATTCGATTTCTATGTGCTGTCGCTGTCATGGTCGCCGTCGTTCTGCGAGGCCGCCTCCGAACGCAGCAATGGCGGCCGCTCGCAGCAGATGCAGTGTGGCGGCCGGCCCTATGCCTTCGTCGTGCACGGCCTGTGGCCGCAATACGATCGCGGCTTTCCGAATTACTGCCAGCGGCCGTCGCCGCGGCTCGACCGCAACATCATGTCGTCGATGCTCGATCTGATGCCGGCGCCCGGCCTGATCTTCAACGAATGGGACAAGCACGGCACCTGCTCGGGCCTCGGCGCCCGCGGCTATTTCGAGACCGTCCGCAAGGCGCGGGCAGGGATCAAGATACCGGCGGAGTTTCTTGAGCTCCAGGACGCCAAAACGATCGCGCCGGACGCGATCGAGGACGCCTTCATCAAGGTCAATCCGGGGCTCAGCAACTCCGCGATCGCGGTGACCTGCGAACGCAACCGGCTCAGCGAAGTCCGGATCTGCCTGAGCAAGGACCTCCAGTTTCGTGCCTGCGAGGAAATCGACCGTCGCGCCTGCCGCCGCGACCAGGTGGTGATGCCGCCGATGCGCGGCGGCTGACACAGGTTTTGCCGAACGCGCTCGCGTAGCGTACTGCTGGCGCCATGAATTATCGTCACGCCTTCCACGCCGGCGGCTTCGCCGACGTCATCAAACATATCGTGCTGGTCCGGATCCTGACCTATCTGCACGAGAAAGCGACGCCGTTCCGCGTCATCGACAGCCATGCCGGCGCCGGGCTCTATGACCTGACCGGTGACGAGGCCACGCGCTCCGGCGAATGGACTACCGGCATCGCCCGGATCATGCAGGCGCGTTTTTCGGAATCCACCGTGCCGCTGGTGGCGCCCTATCTCGACATTGTCCGCTCGTTCAACAAGCCGCGCGAACTGAAGGCCTATCCCGGCTCGCCGCTGATCGCCCGCGCCCTGATGCGGCCGCAGGACCGCATGGTGGCCTGCGAGGTCGAGCCGAACGCGCGCAAGCACCTGATCTCGACGCTGCGAAGGGATACCCAGGCCCGCGTCGTCGATCTCGATGGCTGGGTCGGTCTGCCGGCCTTCGTGCCGCCGAACGAGCGCCGCGGCGTGGTGCTGATCGATCCGCCGTTCGAGAAGAAGGACGAGTTCGAGCGCATGGCCCTGGGCTTTGACGAAGCCTTCGCCAAATGGGCCACCGGCATCTACGTGCTCTGGTATCCCGTGAAAAGCCGCCGCGCCACCGATGCGCTGGCGCAGCATGTCGCGGCCACCGTCGCCGCGGCGGCGACGCCCGGCAAATGCCTGCGGCTGGAATTCAGCGTCGCGCCGCAGACCGCCGAGGGCGGCCTGACCTCAACCGGCCTGCTGATCGTCAATCCGCCGTGGAAGCTCGCCGCGGAATTGAAGGCGATCCTGCCGGAACTGGAAAAGCCGCTGGGGCTCGGCGGCGCCGGCCGCTTCCGGCTGGAAAACGCCAAAGCCTGAACTATCGAAGCGGCCAGCTACCAAAGGGCGACGCGCGAAAAGTGTATTTCAGCGGTAGTCAATCCGCTGGGAACCGTATTATGCTGCCTTCATTGGGACTGGCTTTACGTTCCGCTTCCGCGAATGGGGGCGGCGGAGTGACAAGGCCTCGATGATTTTGACGGACCGGAGATTGTCGCCGGGTCCGCCGTGAAGGCCAAGCTTTCCGGGAAGTGCGAGCTTCGTGAAGTGAATGTCCGATCGGCCGATGCGCGCAAGCGTAGCGGCGGAGTAATGCGGGGGAGGAGCTTCCCGATGGGCATGAGCGGTACGGTCAAGTTCTTCAATGGCGAGCGCGGCTACGGCTTCATCAAGCCGGACGACGGCGGGCGCGATGTGTTCGTGCACATTACCGCGGTCGAGCGCGCCGGCCTGAAGGACCTGGTCGAAGGACAGCGCATCACCTTCGAGGTCGAGCCCGACAAGAAGGGCAAGGGCCCCAAGGCGGTCAATCTGGTGATTACGACGTAGCGGCGATCGCCAACAAGTAGCCCGGATTTCGCTGCGCTTCATTCGGACTACGACTAGCTGCAAAAAAATCCCGGCCGCGAACGGCCGGGAGGTTGGTGTCGCTACGTCTTCTGACCTGGATCAGAAGTGATAGTTCACGCCGAGGCGGACGGTGCCGAAGTCGAGGCCGTTGTTGGCGCCGGTGAGCGTATAGTTGTTGCTGGACAGATTGACGTAGAGATATTCGATCTTGGCGGTCCAGTTCTGGTAGATGCCGAATTCGGCGCCGGCGCCTACGGCATAGCCGACCGAGGTCTGCGACTGCTGCAGGCCATTGAGTTCGGCCTCCAGGCTGCCGAAGGCGAGACCGCCGGTGCCGTAGATCAGGATGTTGTTGAAAGCGTAGCCGAGGCGACCGCGCACGGTGCCGAACCAGGGGTTCGAAAACTTGTAGTTGGCGAAGCGGTCGTCCGCGCCGGTGCCCTGCAGATCGCCTTCGAGACCGAACACCACCTGGCCGCTTTGCCAGTTGTAACCGCCGGTCACGCCGCCGGCGACGCCGGACGGCTTGGCTCCGCTGTTGGAAACGCTGCCCCATTCGTAGCCGAGGGTGCCGCCGAGATAGGGGCCGGCCCAGCTGTACCCGTTGAGCGGCTGGTTCACTGTGTAGGGCGCGCGCGACCGGTACGGCAGATCCGCCGCGCTTGCCGTCGCCAAACCCGCAGCCGTAAAGGCGACTGCCGCGAACGCTAACTTGCTCATCTCAAACTCTCCAAAAACGCTGTACTTCCCGTGCCCGCAGGGCTGTTTCAGGCGTGCCTGAACGAAGCCTTAGGGTTACGGAATTCGATCTTTTATCGGTAGGATTTATCGAGAGTTTTAGCTTAAGCAGTTCTTAAGGCACGCTTTTCGCGCCGGATTGGCGTTAAAAAAGTCTTACTTGCGGCGGCCGGCGCATTTTGGTTTGAAAGCCGGCGCGCGGCTGCGATGCGCGCCGGGCTGCCCGAAGGCGCCGTCTTATCCCCGCTCCGCCGCCGGCTGCCGCTGGCGATGACCCGCCGCAACGCTTAAATCAGGGCCATGATTCAAGACCCCACCGAACCGCCTCAGGCGCCGGCCGATTCCGTGACGGAGCCGCGTTCCGCAACCGGAGCCCTGCGCGACATTCCGGCATCGGTCCAGGCGTCCGGGGATCTGGACCCGGATACGGCCACGGTCGAGGACGAGGAAGACGGAGCGCTGCCGGATATCGCGGACGATTCCGGCGAGCCGGTCCCCGAGGGACCGCTGGCGATCGGCCGCGCCGCCATCGAGCATGCGGTGAAGCACGCCCCGACCTCGCCCGGCGTCTACCGGATGCTGAACGCCGCCAGCGACGTGCTCTATGTTGGCAAGGCCAAGAACGTGAAGAAGCGGCTGAGCTCTTATGCCCGGCCGACCGGCCATGTGATGCGGATCGCGCGGATGATCGCGGCGACCGTGGTGGTGGAGATCATCTCGACATCCACCGAGACCGAGGCGCTGCTGCTCGAGGCCAATCTGATCAAGCAGCTGCGGCCGCGCTTCAACGTGCTGCTGCGCGACGACAAGTCGTTTCCCTACATTCTGATCTCCGGGGATCACTGGGCGCCGCAGATCCTGAAGCACCGCGGCGCGCAGTCGCGGCCCGGCCGCTATTTCGGGCCGTTCGCCTCGGTCGGCGCGGTCAACCGCACCATCACCGCGCTGCAGCGCGCGTTCCTGGTGCGCTCCTGCACCGATTCCTTCTTCGAGAGCCGGACCCGGCCGTGCTTGCTGTATCAGATCCGCCGCTGCTCCGGCCCGTGTACCGGCGAGATCGATTTCCCCGGCTATACCGAGCTGGTCCGCGAGGCCAAGGACTTTTTGTCCGGCCGCAGCCGTGCGGTGAAGCAGCTGCTCGCCGGCGAGATGGAGAAGGCCTCCAACGATCTCGCTTTCGAGCGCGCGGCGCTGTATCGCGACCGTCTGGCGGCGCTGTCGGCGATCCAGTCGCAGCAGGGCATCAACCCGCGCACGGTGGAGGAGGCCGACGTATTCGCCATCCACCAGGAGGGCGGCTATTCCTGCGTTGAGGTGTTTTTCTTCCGCACCGGGCAGAATTGGGGCAACCGGGCATATTTTCCGCGCGCCGAAAAATCCTTCACGCCGGAGGAGGTGTTGTCCTCGTTCCTGGCACAGTTCTACGACGACAAGCCGCCGCCGAAGATGGTGCTGCTGTCGCATGCCATCGAGGATGCCGAGGTGCTGGCCAGTGCGCTCAGCATCAAGGCCGGCTTCAAGGTCGAGGTGCTGACGCCGCAGCGTGGTGAGAAGAAGGAACTGGTAACGCACGCTCTGACCAATGCGCGCGAGGCGCTCGGCCGCAAGCTCGCCGATACCGCGACGCAGACACGGCTATTGGAGGGCATGGTCACCACCCTCGGCCTGCCTGACGTGCCGAAGCGGATCGAGGTCTACGACAACAGCCACATCCAGGGCACCAATGCGGTCGGCGCGATGATCGTTGCGGGCCCCGACGGTTTCATCAAGAACCAGTATCGCAAGTTCAACATCAAGTCGGAGGGCCTGACGCCGGGCGACGACTACGCGATGATGAAGGAGGTGCTGCAGCGCCGCTTCAAGCGGCTGCTGACGCCGCCCGCGGAAGGCGAGATGGCCAAGTCAAAGGATGACGACGTGCCGCTGTGGCCGGATCTCGTCATCATCGACGGCGGCCGCGGTCAGCTCAATGCCGTCCAGGAAATCTTCGAGAATCTCGACCTCAAGCGGGTGACGCTGATGGCGGTGGCCAAGGGGCCGGACCGCGACGCCGGCCGCGAGACCCTGTTCATGCCGGACCGCGAGGCGATCAAGCTCGAGCCGCGCGACCCCGTGCTGTATTTCATCCAGCGGCTGCGCGACGAGGCGCATCGCTTTGTGATCGGCTCGCACCGTACGCTGCGCAAGAAGGACATCCGCGAGGCCGGCCTGCAGGAAATCCCAGGCATCGGCCCGACCCGCAAGCGGGCGCTGCTGCACCATTTCGGAACGCTGAAGGAGATCGAGCGGGCCTCGGTCGGAGATCTCGGCAAGGTTCCCGGCATCTCGGCCGAAAGCGCGCGCAAGATTTTCGACTTTTTCCACGCCCAGCCGGCGCCGAGATGAACGCGATGTAATCCCGCCGTCGTGGGGTTGCGATGGTTTTGCGGTAAACTAGGTGTCTGGCGGCACCGGGGGCGGTTGACCTCCGCGCTTTGGCAGTATTGGTAAGACGGATGACAGTGACCACACGACGGACCGCGAATTCTGCGATGTCCCTGCCGAACATGCTGACCTACGCCCGCATCGCCGCTATCCCGGTGGTGGTCGGCTGCATCTACGTACAGGCCATCATGGACGGTCCGTTGTGGCTGCGCTGGGTCGCTCTGGCCGTCTTCATTGGCGCCGCGGTCACCGATTTCCTTGATGGTTATTACGCGCGGATCTGGGACCAGCATTCGGCGTTCGGCCGAATGCTCGATCCGATCGCCGACAAGCTGCTGGTGGCGTCCTGCCTGCTGATGCTGGCTGCTGATGGTATTATCCACGGCTGGACGCTGTGGGCCGCGATCGTGATCCTGTGCCGCGAAATCCTGGTGTCGGGGCTGCGCGAATACCTCGCCGCGCTGCGCGTCAGCGTGCCCGTGACGCGGCTGGCGAAATGGAAGACCACGGCACAGCTGATCGCGATCGGGTTCCTGCTGGCGGGCGAGGCCGGCGACCAGGTGATCCCGTTCACCACCCAGCTCGGCCTGTTGCTGTTGTGGCTCTCGGCGATCTTCACCATCTACACCGGTTATGACTATTTCCGCGCCGGCATTCATCACCTCATCGAGGAGGATGCATGAAAGTGCTGTATTTCGCCTGGGTGCGCGAGCGCATCGGCAAGGCCGAGGAAACCATCGAGCCGCCGGCCGCGGTACAAACCGTCGGCGACCTGATCGGCTGGCTGACCACGCGCGGCGATGAGTACGCCTATGCCTTCGAGGCGCCGAAGGTGATCCGCGCCGCCATCGACCACACCCATGTGCGGCCGGACGCGGCCATTGCCGGCGCCCGCGAGATCGCGTTCTTCCCGCCGATGACCGGCGGCTGATTTTACAACGCTGCGATGATTGCATGACCGCTGCCGTGACCATCCGGATCCAGACCGCCGATTTTGATGTCGCGCAGGAGATCGCTGCGCTGACCAACAGCCGCACCGACATCGGTGCGGTCGTCACCTTCAGCGGTATCTGCCGGGGCGGGCAGGAAAATCTGGGAGCCGGCGATGCCACCACGGCGCTGATGCTGGAGCATTATCCCGGCATGGCCGAAGCGGAGATCGCGCGCCACGCCGAGGAAGCGATGGCGCGCTGGCCGCTCACCGGTGTCACGATCGTTCACCGGGTCGGGCGCATCGTGCCCGGCGAAAATATCATGGTGGTGCTGACGGCGTCGGCGCACCGGCAGGCGGCCTTTCAGGCCGCGGAGTTTCTGATGGATTATCTCAAGGCCCACGCGCCGTTCTGGAAGCGCGAGGAGACCGCCGACGGCGCCGGCTGGGTCGCGGCGAAGACCGACGATGACGAAGCTGCCGCGCGCTGGGACAAAGATTGATGGCCAAGAAAATGCTGGCGAAAACCAGGGCGCCTCTGAAGCGCAAGCCGGTCGCTGTGAAAGCGCCAAAGGTCGCGGTGGGTGAACTGGTCACTTTGCTCGATTACGTCCGCTATGCCGTCAGCCGCTTCATCGAAGCCAAACTGGCGTTCGCCCATGGCACCACCGATCCGGTGGCAGAGGCGGCCTTCATCGTCTGCGAGATTTTGCATCTGCATCCCGACCAGTTCGAGAGCTTTGCCATCGCGCGGGTGACGGCGGCCGAAGGCCGGAAAATCCTCAACGTCATCGATCGCCGCGTTTCGACGCGCAAGCCTGCGGCCTATCTGGTCAACAAGATCTACATGCGCGGCCTGCCGTTCTATGTCGATGAGCGCGTGATCGTGCCGCGCTCGTTCATCGGTGAATTGCTGGATTCGCATTTCAGCGGTGACGACGGCGAGGGCGGTTCGCTGATCGACGATCCCGCGGAAATCGAAAGCGTGCTCGATCTCTGCACCGGTTCGGGCTGCATCGCGATTCTCGCGAGCCAGTCCTTTCCTGACGCCCAGGTCGATGCCGTCGACCTGTCGAAGGACGCCCTTGCCGTCGCCGCGCGAAATGTTGCCGATTACGGGCTCGATGAACGCATCACGCTGTACAAGGGCGACCTGTTCAAGCCGCTCGGCGACACCCGCTACGATCTGATCATCACCAACCCGCCTTATGTCGATGCGCAGGGCATGGCGGATCTGCCGGACGAATGCCGGGCCGAGCCGAAGATGGCGTTCGACGGCGGCGACGACGGGCTCGATATCATCCGGCGCATTTTGCAGGAAGCTGGCGATCATCTGAATCCGCATGGCGGATTGCTGTGCGAGATCGGGCGCGGTCGCGAAAATGTCGATGAAGCCTTTCCCGATCTGCCGCTGATCTGGCTGGATACCGAAGACTCCGAAGGCGAGGTGTTCTGGGTGTCTGCAGCTGCGCTGCAAGGTCGCGCGGCGGGTTAGTTCCGCGGCTGGTCAAAACAGTACAGCGCGTCTATCATAGCGCCATCACGCGAGTTTTGATGTGTGAATGTCCGACATTGCTGCCGGGCACGGTTTGATGCGGCGTCTCGCCGTCGCGCCGATTGATGTCAATCGAAGGATCCCATGCTGCTGGCTGTCGGTCAGAGGGCGTCGACGCGCGATCTGTGGTTCGCCGAGTTGCGGGCGACGCTGGCGCTTGGCTGGCCGCTGGTGCTGACCAGTCTGGCGCAGATCGCACTGACGACGACGGACGTGATCGTGCTCGGCCGGTTGAGCGCGTCCGCACTGGCGGCGTCGGCGCTTGGCGTCAATCTCTACCTCGCGTTCTTGATCTTCGCGATTGGATTGATGACGGCGACTTCGCCGCTGATGGCGGAGGCCGTCGGCCGCAAACTGCATATGGTGCGTGATGTCCGACGCACGTTTCGGCAGGGTTTGTGGTCGGCGGTGATCGTCTCTGTGCCAGCCTGGATCGTGCTTTGGCACACCGAGCCGATCCTGTTGCTGTTTGGCCAGGAGCCTCAGATCGCTGCGGATGCTCAAACCTTCGTTCGCATCGTGCAATGGGGCTTCCTTCCCGCGCTCGGCTTTGTCGTATTGCGCTCCTTCGTGGCGGCGCTGCAGCGTCCCATGTGGGCGCTCGCGGTGACGGGCATCACGATCCTGTTCAACATCGCAGCCAACTGGGTTTTGGTATTCGGCCATCTTGGACTTCCGGCACTCGGCCTGCGCGGGTCTGGTTTGGCCACGGCGCTGTCGAATGCCTTTCTGTTTGTCGTGTTTGCGCTGGTCGTCGCGTTGCATCCGAAGTTCCGGCGCTACCATCTTTTTGGCAATTGGTGGCGGGCGGATTGGCGACGTTTCGCCAAGCTGTGGCGGCTCGGCCTGCCGATCGGCGCGACGCTGGCGTTCGAGATCACTGTGTTCAACGCCGCCGTGTTTCTGATGGGACAATTCGGCACCGCTGCGATCGCCGCGCATACGATTGCCATTCAGATCGCATCGGTAACCTTCATGGTGCCGATGGGGCTGAGCCAGGCAGCAACCGTGCGTGTCAGCCGTGCTCGGGGAGCGCGCGACCGGGATGGCATCACGCGAGCGGGTTGGACCGCGTTCGGTCTTGCCGTCGCGTTCATGGCGTCGATGAGCCTGCTGATGTTATTTGCGCCGAGGCTTCTGATCGGCGCGTTCATCGATCTCAATGATGCCGCCAACACGGTGGTTGTCGAGACGGCGATGTCGTTTCTGTTTTGCGCGGCGGTGTTCCAGGTCGCCGACGGCGCGCAGGCCGTTGCGGCCGGTATGCTGCGCGGATTGCAGGATACGCGCATGCCGATGATCTTTGCGGCGATGGGTTATTGGGGTTTCGGCATGACGCTAAGCCTGTTGCTGGCGTTCAAGCTGAGCTTCGGCGGGATCGGCATCTGGATCGGACTGGTCGCGGGTCTGTCAGCCGTGGCGCCGGTGATGCTGTGGCGCTGGACCCGGCGCGAACAACTCGGGCTGGTGCCTGCCAGCTAAGAAAAAAGCCGCAGCCTCGAAAGGCTGCAGCATGTGTCGTCTTGAAGCGCTCGGCGTTTAAGCCGCGGCCTTCGGCGCGCCGGTCACAGGACCTCTCTGATCCAGTTGTGCGGGTCGGCCGCGCGACCGTACTGGATGTCGACCAGCTTCTTGCGCAGCCCCATCGCGACGGGGCCGGCCGCGCCGCCGCCGATGAGAAAATCGCCGCTCGCGGAACATACCTTGCCGATCGGCGAGATGACGGCCGCCGTGCCGCAGGCGAAGGCCTCCTTCAGCTTTCCGCTGGCGGCGTCGGCGCGCCACTGGTCGATCGTGTAGGCCTCCTCGCGCACGCGCGTGCCGGAATCCTTCGCGAGCGCGATGATCGAATCGCGGGTGATACCCGGCAGGATCGTGCCGAGCGGCGGCGTCAGCAGCGAACCGTCGTCGAACACGAAGAAGATGTTCATGCCGCCGAGTTCCTCGATATAGCGGCGCTCGACCGCATCGAGGAAAACGACCTGATCGCAGCCGTGATCGATGGCCTCGGCCTGCGCGCGCAGGCTCGCGGCGTAGTTTCCCCCGCATTTGACGGCGCCGGTGCCGCCGATCGCGGCGCGTGTGTAGTTCTCCGACACCCAGATCGACACGGGCGCAGGTCCGCCCTTGAAATAGGAGCCGACCGGCGAGGCGATGACGGCGAAGATGTATTCCGCCGAAGGCTTCACGCCGAGGAAGATCTCGCTCGCGATCATGAAGGGCCGCAGGTAGAGACTGCCTTCGCCGCCGGGTATCCAGTCGCGGTCCATGCGCACGAGTTGCTCGACCGCTTCGATGAACACAGGCTCGGGCAGCGGCGCCATGGCCATGCGCTCGGCCGAATTGCGGAAGCGCCGGGCATTGGCGTCGGGGCGGAACAGGTTCACGCCGCCGTCGTCGCGCCTGTAGGCCTTGAGGCCTTCGAAAATCTCCTGCGCGTAGTGCAGGACGGCTGTGGCTGGATCGAGCGGGAAATTCGCACGCGATTCGACGCGCGCGCCATGCCAGCCCTTCGCCTGACTGTAGCGGACCAGAGCCATGTGATCGGTGAAAATCCGGCCGAAGCCCGGGTCCACGAGCCTTGCGGCGCGCTCCTTTTCAGACGTCGGATTCGTCGCAGACTGGATCTCGAATTTCAACCACGTCGCGGCGCCGTCGATTTTATCGAACGAAACTCCCATGGAACCCTCTCCCGGATTAGCCTGGCGCCTGACGGCCGCGCTGGCTGGTTCTACGTCAAGTCCGGACAGGTCGCAAAACCGCTTTCGCAATGCGCCCAGTCCAGTATGCTTCTCAAATCGGCCCTTTCGGGTCGGGCCGGCGAAAGTTCTAATATTTCGTCGGAATGGCTTCTTTTGTAAGATTGAAACCAAGATATGTCAATATGGTTGACGTAAATTCCAGAAGCGCGGCTTCACGATCGCTTGAGGCGAAGTCGGGGCAGGCGTCCGGCCCGGCCGGCCTGTCGCCGCGTTGGGACATCATCGAGCTGTTGTTTTTCGCCTATCGCGACTTCGTCGGCGACCCCGATCACGTGCTGGATCAGTTCGGCTTCGGCCGCGCCCATCACCGCGTCGTCCACTTCGTGCACCGCTACCCCGGCCTCAAGGTCGCCGATCTGCTGGACGTGCTGCGGATCACAAAACAGTCGCTGGGGCGGGTTCTCAAGCAATTGCTCGACGAAGGGTATATCGTGCAGAAGTCCGGCGCCGCCGACCGCCGGCAGCGTCTTCTTTTCGCCACCGCCAAAGGCGAAGCGCTGGTGGCGCAACTGGCCGGTTTGCAGACCGACCGCATCACCCGCGCGCTGCGGGATTTCAAGCCGGACGAGGTCGATGCCGTCGGCCGGTTTCTCAGCGGGATGATCGATCGCGACGATCCCGACAAGGTGCTGCAGGCCATTCTTGGAACTGACAGCGGGATGACCAGGGAATGATATTAGCACAGGCCGCCAAACGCCTACCCGTCCAGCCGGCCGACGATGCCCCGCATCTGCTGCTGGTCGACGACGACCGCCGAATTCGCGATCTGCTGTCGCGCTTCCTCGCCGGCGAAGGCTATCGCGTCACCACCGCGGCGTCGGCCAAGGACGCCCGCGCCAAATTGCTCGGGCTACATTTTGACATGCTGATCCTCGACGTGATGATGCCCGGCGAGACCGGCTTCGAACTCGCGCGCTTCATCCGCACGTCCTCGGCGGTGCCGATCATCATGCTGACGGCGCGGCATGAAGCCGAGAGCCGCATCGAGGGCCTGCAGATCGGCGCCGACGACTACGTGGCAAAGCCGTTCGAGCCGCGTGAGCTGGTGTTGCGGATCGGCAATATCCTGAAGCGCCTGGCGCCGGTGCCCGTGGAGCGCACGGAGTCGCTGCAGTTCGGGCCTTACGTCTATCACCTGCAGCGCGGTGAACTGCGCCAGGGCGACGACATCATCCATCTCACCGACCGCGAGCGCGACATGCTGCGGGTGCTGGCGGCGACGCCGGGCGAGACCGTGCCGCGCGGCGATCTGACTGGCGGCGACGGCACCGTCAACGAGCGGGCGGTCGACGTGCAGATCAATCGCCTGCGGCGCAAGATCGAGACCGATCCCGCCAATCCCTTGTTCCTGCAGGCCGTGCGCGGCATCGGCTACCGGCTCGTCGCCTCGCCATGAGATCTTTAGCGAGATTCGGCGCATGAGCACGATCGACACCGGCCTGACCCTGATCCGCACCGCGGCAGGCCGCGTCTCCGCGGCCAATGGCTGGATGAGCCGCCGCTTCAAGAGCTTCATGCCGAAGGGGCTCTATGCCCGCACGCTGCTGATCATGATCGTGCCGATGGTGCTGCTGCAGTCGGTGGTCGCCTTCGTGTTCATGGAGCGGCACTGGAACACGGTGACGCGGCGGCTGTCGCAGTCGGTGGTGCAGGACATCGCCGCGCTGATCGATGTCTACAAGGTCTATCCGCAGGACAAGGACCGCACCCAGATCCGTACCATCGCGCAGCAGCGGCTGGGCCTGGTGGTGGATTTCCTGCCGAGCGGCGACATGCCGCCGCCGGGGCCGAAACCGTTCTTCTCGCTGCTCGATCAGGCGCTGTCGGTGCAGATCGGCCGGCAGATCACAAAACCGTTCTGGATCGACACCGTCGGCCGATCCAATCTCGTCGAAATCCGCATCCAGCTCGACGACGCCGTGATGCGAATTTTCGCGCAGCGCAGTGCCGCCTACGCGTCGAACTCGGAAATCTTCCTGTTCTGGATGGTCGGGACGTCGTCGATCCTGCTGATCGTCGCGGTGCTGTTCCTGCGCAACCAGATCCGGCCGATCCTGCGGCTGGCGGATGCCGCCGAGAGTTTCGGCAAGGGCCGCGAAGCGCCGAATTTCCGGCCGCGCGGCGCCCGCGAGGTCCGCCGCGCCGCCAATGCCTTCATCGAGATGAAAGCGCGCATCGAGCGCTCCATCGAGCAGCGCACCGCGATGCTGGCCGGCGTCTCGCACGACCTGCGCACCATCCTGACCCGCTTCAAGCTGGAGCTGGCGCTGATCGGCGACAGTCCGGAAGTCGACGGTATGCGCAAGGACATCGACGAGATGGCCGGCATGCTGGAGGCCTATCTGGCGTTCGCGCGCGGCGACAGCGGCGAGCAGGCGCAGCCCACCGACATGGCGGCGGCGCTGGAGGAATTGCGCAGCGATGCCGAACGCAACGGCCACGTCGCGACGGTGGTGTTTCACGGTCTCCCGGTGGTCACGGTGAAGCCGGCCTCGTTCAAGCGCTGCCTCGGCAACCTGGTCTCCAACGCCGCGCGCCATGCCAATGCCATCGCCATCACCGGGCATCGCGACCACCGCTATCTCACGGTGACGGTGGACGATGACGGGCCGGGAATTCCTGCCGATATGCGCGAAGAGGTGTTCAAGCCGTTCCTGCGACTCGACGACGCCCGCAACCAGGACGAGGGCGGCACCGGCCTCGGCCTCGCCATCGCCCGCGACATCGCGCGCTCGCATGGCGGCGACATCACGCTCGGCGACAGCCCGATGGGCGGCTTGCGGGCGACGGTACGGGTGCCGGTGTAGGTGAAGTTGCCAGTGAGGCGAAAGCGTCGCTCCACACTCCGTATCGTCCCCGCCTTCGCGGGGACGACACGGAGTGTGCGGCTACTTCGCCAATTCCTTCGAACGCTTCGTCGCCGCGGCAATGGCGTGGGTCAGCAGCGGCTCAAATCCGTCCGTGCCCATCAGCACCTCGAGTGCCGCGGCGGTGGTGCCGCCGGGCGAGGTGACGTTCTTGCGCAGGGTTGCGGAATCCAGCTCGGAGCGATGCAGCAATTCGCCGGAGCCGGCGACGGTTTCGCGCGCGAGTTTGGTGGCGAGTTCGGCCGGCAGACCGGCAGCGACGCCGGCGCGCGCCAGTTCTTCGGCGAGCAGGAAGACATAGGCCGGACCCGATCCTGACACCGCGGTGACCGCATCCATCAGGCTCTCGTCCTCGATCCATTCCACCGAGCCGGTGGCGCGCAGCAGCGCGTCGGCAATCCCGCGCTGTTCGGCGCTGACATTGTCGGCGGCGACGGCCACCGTGATTCCGCGGCCGATGGCGGCCGGCGTGTTCGGCATCGCACGCACCACCTTGCCGCCGCAGACTTCGGAGATCCCTGCAATCGTCGCGCCGGCCATGATCGACACCACCAGCGACGATCCCGCAAAACCGCGCAGCATCGGCCCGGCCTCGCGAAACATCTGCGGTTTGACGGCGACGACGAGTGCCGCGACTGCGTCGATATCGCCCGCGGCCGGATTGAGGCGCACGCCTTTGGCGGCGAGCGCGTTGATCTCGTCGGACGGATGCGGATCGATCACGGCGACGCGGGCAGCCTCGAGCCCCTGCGCCAGCCAGCCCGCCAGCATCGCACCGCCCATCTTGCCGGCGCCGGCCAGCACGATGGTGCCGGTGATATCAGCGAGGGGTTGCGTGGTCGTTGAAGAGGTCATGGCGCTGTCCCGAAATTCAAAAGGTGCGGGACCCTATCACCGGCGATGGCGCTGCACAGCCGGGTGCGATCTAAACCAGACTCTTTTTGAGGAAGTACCTTGGCCCGCCGCGCGGATAATCGGGCAGCGACGCCATGATCTCATAGCCCTGCTTCTTGTAGAATTCGGGCGCCTGAAACCAGTAGGTGTCGAGCCAGAGGCCGATGCAGCCGCGTTCGCGGGCGATGTCTTCGGCCTGGGCAAGGACTTTCGAGCCGAGATCCCGTCCCCGGAATTGCTCGGGGATCACGAACAGTTCGACGAAGCACCAGTTGTAGGCGGTCTTGCCCCACAGGCCACCCGCAGGTTTCCCCGTCGCGGGATCGGTGATCAGGATCGCGAGCGGCTGAAAGCCCGACGGGCCGACGGCCTTGTCGTTGAAAGCCACCAGCGCCTTCCACACGACGTCGCGGTGAGTCTCATCTGGCTGCTCGGGGACGACAATCGCCGGATGCATCTCTTGCACGATCGTCTCAGGCTTCGCCGGCGGTGTCGAACATCGCCGCGCTCATCGCTTCCGACGCGGTCTTGCCGGCCCAGACCACAAACTGGAACGCCGGATAGTAGCGCTCGCACGCGTGGATGGCGGATACCAGCATGGTCTCGCATTGCGCGGTGGAGGCAATGAGGCCGTCCGGCAGTACCAATGCCTGGCGGTACATCACCATGCCGGTGTGGGTCCAGATATCGAAATGCCCGACCCACATCTGCTCGTTGATCGCCGCGATCAGCCGCTGCACTTCGGCGCGGCGTGCGGTCGGAATCTTCATGTCGAAGGCGCAGGCCAGATGCAGCGCCTCGATCTCGTTCATCCAGGTGAAGGAGAGTTGATAGTCGGTCCAGTCACCCTTCGAGACGATAGTGACTTCGTCTTCGCCGGAGCGCTCGAACGCCCAGTTGTGATCGGCGGCGATGTCCTCGACAACCGCAAGCGGGTTGACCCGTGAATCGATAGTGCCTTCGAGGAGGGACATGCCGTCGCGACCTTGCTTTGAATGTGATGATACGCTCGCAGTCGGCCGGTACGCGATAATCTCGATGCGCCGCTGCAGGCCGCAAGCCCGGAAGGTGAGCTTGCGAGTTTGAAGTGATGTGATTTGCGGAATCGGCGCAACGGCACCGCGAATCCATCCACAGACAAACAACACTTCATCCACAGCTCATCTCATCTCAATGAGAACAAACCGGAATCGGATTCGCGGAATGCGAGTCCGGCGCGGTACCCTCACGCCGCGCGAGTCCGGATCAGGCTGTTAACCATTGATTCGCAGGTACTGCGGGACGGCTTTTGTGGACTCGCAAGAGTCATGATCGGAATAGATCGCACCCTGTGGATGGTTCTTGCTGGGCCGGGGCGGTTTCGGCATAGTTCTCGTCCAACCCGAAAGAGCCAAGCCATGAACGAGACCACGTCCGAGACGTCCGAAGTCGCAGAGCATCCGCACTTCGCCAAGCCGCAGCGCGTGGCCTTCGTGCAATCCTCCTGGCATCCCGACATCGTCGAAGCATGCTGGTCGTCGTTCCTGACCGAGATCGAGGCGCGCCACATTGCGCCATCGCAGGTCGATCTGTTTAAGGTGCCGGGCTCGTTCGAAATTCCGCTGCATGTGCAGATCCTCGCCAAGACGCGGCGCTATACCGCCATCGTCGCGGCCGGGCTCGTGGTCGACAGCGGTGTGCGCGGCTTCGTCGCGGACACGGTGATCCGCGCGCTGATGGATGTGCAGTTGCGCACCGAGGTGCCGGTGTTCTCCGCCGTGGTGACGCCGGAGGATTTCGACGAGACCGAGGAGGGCGCCGACTTCTTCCGCAAGCACTTTGCCACGAAAGGCGTCGAGGTCGCGGAAGCCTGCGCCAATACGCTGCTCAGCCTTGAGCGGCTGCGCGGTCAGGTCGCGGCGGGGATCGTGTAGCGGTCATGTCCTGCGTTCCCCGGATGTGGTGCACTGCGCCGCCTTGGCGGCGTGGTGCATTGCTGATCCGGGGTCATCGCGGGGCGTGGCGTCTGTGACGATCCCGGATCTGCGGATCGGCATAAGGATGCCGCACCGCGTCCTGAAAACGGAGCCAATGGTTCAATCAAACAAACTCGACACCGACTCTTCCGAGGCGGTACGGCCGATCGCCTCGGCGATCAACGAGGCGATCGACAGCACGCGGATGTTCGGCGACTTGTTGACGGCCTCGGTAGGCTGGATCGAATCCGTGATCACCAGTTCCTTCAGCTTCGAGCCGGTGATGCGCGCCGCGGCGCCGCCGGACAGCACGCCGTGGGTGATGTAGGCGTAGACATCCTTGGCGCCGTTGGCGAGCAGCGCATCGGCGGCGTTGACCAGGGTGCCGCCGGAATCGACGATGTCATCGACCAGGATGCAGGTGTAGCCGGCGACGTCGCCGATCACGTTCATTACTTCGGACTCGCCGGCGCGTTCGCGGCGCTTGTCGATGATCGCCAGCGGCGCGTTGATACGTTTCGCCAGTCCGCGGGCGCGGACCACGCCGCCGACGTCGGGCGACACCACCATCACATTGGCGAGGTCGAATTTCTCTTTGATATCCCGCACCATCACCGGCGAGGCGTAGAGGTTGTCGGTGGGAATATCGAAGAAGCCCTGGATCTGTCCGGCATGCAGGTCGAGCGTCATGACGCGGTCGGCGCCGGCGTGTGTGATCAGGTTGGCCACCAGCTTGGCCGAGATCGGCGTGCGCGGGCCGGCCTTGCGGTCCTGCCGGGCGTAGCCGAAGTACGGGATCACGGCGGTGATGCGGCGCGCGGAAGCGCGGCGCAGCGCATCGGTGATGATCAGCAATTCCATCAGATGGTCGTTGGTGGGAAACGACGTCGACTGGATGATGAAGACGTCGGAGCCGCGGACGTTTTCCTGGATTTCGACGAAGATTTCCATGTCGGCGAAGCGCCGCACGCTGGCCTTGGTGAGCGACAGCTGCAGCCAGGAGGCGATTTCCTGCGCTAGCGCGGGATTGGAATTACCGGCAACCAGCTTGATGGAGCCGTTCTTGCCCGACATCGACGCGTCTCCCCGCGGCTTGGTGGATACAACGTTCAGCATATCGGATTACCCACAGCACTAGCCTGTCTCAGTGAGCGAGGTGATATCAAGGACGACCGTCCACTGGCAACCCGTAGGCCACGGTTTTCCTGCGCAAAATCGAGGTTTCTATCCTTAACGCGCGCTGAAGCTCATAGAGCTTTCAGCCACGGCCGTCGGACGCGGTAACAGATCGTCCGCGCTGGCGATGGCCGGCCCATTGCCGCGCGGCGCGGGGGCTGGCGCAGGCGCCACATCGCCGGGCGTGGTGCCGTTGATCATGCCGCTGAGGCCGGTGAGGCCGGCCTGCGCGATCCGCCTGAGCACCACGTCGTCGGCGGTGGCCCAGGCATCGCCGCTGGCCTTGCCGGCTTGTTCTTCGCCGCTGAGCCGCAGCGCGCGCTGCTGGTCGCGGTCATAGACATCCCAAACCCAGGCAATCGTGGTACGTCCGCCGCGAATTTGTGCAGCGAGGTAACTCCGCACCCGGTAGGCGGCGCTGTCCTGACGTGACACAACCGCAAGGTTGCGCAGCCTGGCCTCACTATCCAGCAGGTTGACCATGCGATCGAACACCTGCGGCGGCGGGCCGTCGACGGATTCGAACGCCACCGTGGCGCTACCAGGCGCGCCGGCCTGCGCATAAGAGGCGTTGCCGCCGCCCGAACTGGCGATGTTGGCGCAGCCGCCGAGCCCGATCGCCACAGCCAGCAACAATGCGGCCTGCGCGAGGCGCGGCGCGGTCCTGTTGGCGGTGAGGGCAGACAAGCGCATGCGAGGGTGTCCCGACTCCGGGCCGGGGCCTTGAGGGGCCGCCGGACGGGTCGAGCGATATCGTTAAAATGCGTTAAGGTCTAGGGCAGGCCGAACACAGACGGGTGCAGGGTGAGCAAAGCGATCACCGCACCGGGACAATTCGCATCCAGTTTGAAGCAGTTACGCCGCTATCAGCCTTCCAGCACAATGGCGTGGATCTGGCGGCCGTAATCCGGCTCCTGGCGGTGCACGGAGCGGCGATAGCTGAACAGGCGCTCGTCCGGATAGGTGTCGATGCCGGTGTCGTCAATGATGGCAATGTCGGCGCGCTCCAGTCGCATCCGGATGAAGCCGCCGAGATCGAACATCGCGTGGCCCTCGCGGGCCGAGGGAATGAAGAACGTGGTGTGGCCGGAATCGGCCTGCACAAAACGTTCGACGAATTCGCTGCCCACTTCATAGCTCGGCTGCCGGATCAGCGGCCCGATCGCCACCACCATGTCGGCGCGGTCGGCGCCGAGTTTTTCCATCGCATCGATGGTCGACTCCAGGACGCCGGTGAAGGCGCCCTTCCAGCCGGCATGGGCCGCGCCGATCACGCGTGCCTTGGGATCGGCGAACAGTATCGGCCCGCAATCCGCGGTGGTGATGCCGAGCGCAAGGCCTTCGATCTTGGTGACCATTGCATCTGCGCGCGGGCGAGATGCTGCGTCCCACGGCGCGGCGGCGACCGCGACATCGGGGGAGTGGACCTGATAGGCCGTGAGGAAATGTTCGGGATCGACGCCCATCTCTGCCGCCATCCGCCGGCGGTTTTCAGCAACATGGGCGGGATCGTCGTTCGAGCCGAGCCCGCCATTGAGGCCGGCATAGATGCCCTCGGAGACGCCGCCGTCGCGGGTGAAGAAAGCGTGGCGCAGGCCGGGCACGGCCGCGAGCAAAGGCGAAGTAAAGGTCATGAATGGGTAGCCTCGATGCCGGTGTCGTCACTGAGCGCGACCAGCGTGGGAATGCCGGGATCGGAAATGCCGATCACCTTGAACATCGAGCCCATGCCACCGCGGCCGCCGTCGATCAGGCGTTTCAGCGCGCCGGCGACGTCTTCGGAAACCTCCGGGCTGGCCTTGGCCATCAGCGTCACCGCGCGGGTCTCGATACCCAGCCGCTTCAAGAATTCGCCCTGCGGCACCGGCCCGTGGACGCGGGCGCCGACGTCTTCCGCAGCGCGGCCGAGCGCCTGGAAATCCACATGGGCGGTGACATCGGCTTGGCCGGGGTTTTTCAGCGGGTCCGTAAAGCTGTGCCGGGCGATGGCCTGAAAGGTGTCACCGGCGTCGCTGCGCGTATGGCCGTAGTCGACGATCAGCGCCGCGCCGCCTTCGTCGCGGACGCGGGATGCGATCTTCATGATCTCGGTATCGGGCCGCCATTCGAACACCGCGCCGACGGGAGCTGCGCGCACCAGGGGCGGCAGCAGCACCTCGAAGCGCGGCAGGGGATCGGGGCTGGCGCCGAATATGAGCTGGCCGTCATCGGTGATCTCCACCGTGCGCTCGTGCCAGCCGCTTTCGCGCTTCACCACCTGGTGAATCGGCAGCACGTCGAAATATTCGTTGGCGAGAATCACCGACGGTCCTGCCGGCACGGTGTCGATGCTGTCGTGCCAGGCGATGTTGCGGGCGCCGGACAAGGTCGCCTTCTGCTTGTCGCGCAGCACCGGATTGATCTCGACGAGATGAATGCTCAGCGCCTGATACAAAGGCGGCAGCACGCGGAGCGCGCGCAGCGCATCGGCCATCATGGTGCCGCGGCCGGGGCCGAGTTCGATCAGGTTGAGAAAGGGCGGCGAGCCGATCGCGCGCCACACCGACGCCGACCACAGCCCGAGCAGCTCGCCGAACATCTGGCTGACTTCCGGTGCGGTGGTGAAATCGCCCTCGCGGCCCAGCGGATCGCGCGAGACGTAGTAGCCGTATTGCGGATGGGTCAGGCACAGCTGCATGTAGCGCCACACCGGCATCGGCCCGGCGGACTTGATCAGTTTTTTGATTTCATCCTGCAGCGGCGAGGTTTCGGTCATGCCTGGCTAGCGTTCAATTTGGGCTGTGGCTTCCGCCATGCCAGCACCATCAGAATGAGTCCCGCAATGATCATCGGCACCGACAGCAGCATGCCCATGGTGAGTCCGCCCCACAGAAATCCCAGTTGCGGGTCCGGCTCGCGAAAGAATTCGCCGATAATGCGCGCCAGCGCATAAAAAAAGATGAAGGCGCCGAGGATCAGTCCCGGCCGCTTCAGCGCGCCGGCACGGATCATCAGGGCCAGGATGGTAAACAGCACGATGCCTTCCAGCCCGGCTTCGTAGAGCTGGCTGGGATGCCGCGGCAGCGGTCCGCCATTGGGGAACACCATCGCCCAGGGCACGCTTGCATCGGCGTGCCGGCCCCATAATTCACTGTTGATGAAATTGGCCAGACGGCCCAGCAGCAGCCCGATCGGGCCGACCGCGCAGGTAATGTCGCCGAGCGACAGGATCGGCAGGCCACGCTTCCAGCAGAATGCAATCACCGCCACCACGCAGCCCATGAAGCCGCCGTGGAACGACATGCCGCCTTTCCACAATTCGAGGATTTCGGCGGGATGCTGGACGAAGAAATCGAGGTTGTAGAACAGCACATAGCCGGTGCGGCCGCCCAAAATAATCCCGAGCGTCACCCAGAGGATGAAATCGTCGAAATCCAGCAGCGTGATCGGCGACGGGCCGCCCCACAGCTTCGGGCGCTTGATCAGCGCGCGGGCATAGATCCAGCCCAGCACGATGCCGCCGATATAGGCCAGCGCGTACCAGCGGATCACGATCGGGCCGATCGCGAGGGCCACAGGATCGAAGACGGGGAAGGCGATGGTGAGAAACGGCATGGCGTGGCTTACGAGTCCCGGCGGCGACAGTAAAGCATCACTGTATGACGATTGCGGGGATGTCCGGAACTGACAATAGCGCAGCGCAACAGCGGACTTGAACTGCCGGGCGGGGATCGCCATTGTCGAATTCAGCGATTTTAGTTCAGCTGACCGGAGTTCTTGCCATGACCCAGACCAATAATCGGTTTTTCGACGAGATCGGCCGCCTGATGAACGATGCCGCCGGCGCCGCCCAGGGCGTCAAGCGCGAGGTCGACACCGTGGTGCGCAACCAGGCCGAAAAGATCCTGCGCGACCTCGATATCGTCAAGCGCGAGGAGTTCGAGGCGGTCAAGGATATGGCCCGGCTCGCCCGCGAGGAAAACGAGACGCTGAAGGCGCGCATTGCCGCGCTGGAAGGCAAGCTCGGCATCGCCCCCGCCGCGCCTGACGTCGGCAGCATGCGGACGGATGGCTAAGGGATACGACGCGACGCCGGCGATCGATCAGGCCTCGACGTAATCCGCGATGCTGGTGGGTGCCGGCACCGGCAGACCATCCTCCTTCAGCCCGTCGATATGAAAACGGATGGCGTCGCGGATTTCGATCTCGACGGCTTTCACGGTGTCGCCGGTCGCGACGCAACCGGGTAGGTCCGGTACATAGGCCGAATAGTTGCTTTCAGCCTTTTCGATCACCACCGCGTAGCGCATCAGCGTTGTTCCTTCAGGCCAGCCTGCTTCAAAATACTGGCAAACGTTCCCGGCGCAAGGTCGTCGGATGGCCGGCCAGCGACCGTGACGCGGCCCGGCTTCAGCAAATGCTTGTATTGCCGGTGACTTCCGCGCGTCGCAACGTGGAACCAGCCATCGTCTTCGATCATTCGAATGGCATCGCGGACTTTCATGGCCGGCTCAGCTTTGATGGAGCGGGCGATCATACGCTGCGCTTCTTTCGGGGCACAAACTGCTAAAAAAACCCCGCATTTCCTTGTCTTTCCCGGTCTTTGGCGCTAAAAGCCCGGCACGTCCGCAGCCCCCGCACCCCTGGAGGCTTGCTGCGGCGTGAGAACGGGCCGCTTCGCGGCCTTTAACTTTTGAAAATTGACGCGTTTTCGGGATGCGACCCGGTTCCGGCTCGCATGAAAACGTTTCAAGTAAAACAAGGACTTAAACGATGGCGACCGTCAAGGAATTGAAGGCGACCGCACGTCCGGCAGGCGGCAAGGGGGCCGCACGGGCAGTACGGCGCACCGGCCGAGTGCCGGGAGTGATCTATGGTGACAACAAGCCCCCCGTGACCATCTCGGTCGACGATGCCGAACTGCGCCAGCGCATTCTGGCCGGCCGGTTCCTCACCACGATTTACGACATCGATCTCGATGGCGCGAAGCACCGCGTGATTCCGCGCGACTTCCACCTCGACCCTGTCAGGGACTTCCCGCTCCATGTCGACTTCCTGCGCCTCGGCGTCGGCGCCACCATTCGCGTCAGCGTTCCCTTGCACCTGAAGAATGCGGAAACCGCACCGGGCGTGAAGCGCGGCGGCACCATCAACGTCGTCACCCACACCGTCGAACTCGAAGCCGAGGCTGACAGCATTCCGCAGTTCATCGAAGCCGACGTCGGCCAGCTCGACATCGGCAGCTCGCTGCACATGTCGGACATCAAGCTGCCGAAGGGCGTGAAGTCGCTGGCGCGCGATGAAGACGTGACCCTGGTCACCGTCGTGCCGCCGTCCGGCTATGGCGAAGAAGCCGCTAGCGCGGCTGCAGGTGCAGCTCCTGCCGCAGGCGCTGCGCCCGCTGCAGGCGCCGCCGCCGCTGCCAAGGCTCCGGCCGCCGGCGCCAAGGCGCCCGCAGCTGGTGCGAAGGCCCCGGCCGCCGCTCCGGCGAAAAAGAAGTAATCCAGCGCGGGATTCCGCGTCATGCGGCTCTTTGTTGGCCTCGGCAATCCTGGCGCGAAATACCAGGGCAACCGGCACAATATCGGGTTCATGGTTCTCGACGAGATGGCGCGGCGTCACGGTTTTGCACCGTGGCGCCGCCGCTTTCAGGGCGAGACCGCGGAAGGCACGCTGGAGCGCGAACGCGTCATCCTGTTGCGTCCTCTGACCTACATGAACGATTCCGGGCGCTCCGTTCAGGAAGCCGCGAATTTCTTCAAGATCACGCCAGGCGAGATCGCCGTGTTTCACGACGAACTCGAACTGCCGGCGGCCAAGGTACGCGTCAAGGTCGGCGGCGGCATTGCCGGACATAACGGGCTGCGCTCGATCTCCGCGCATATCGGCAACGAGTATCGCCGGGTGCGGATCGGTATCGGCCATCCCGGCGTCAAGGAACTGGTGCACAACCACGTGCTCAGCGATTTCGCCAAAAGCGATCGGCCGTGGGTCGAGGCATTGTGTGAAGCGATCTCCGACAATGCCGGACTGATCGCCACCGACCGCGACTCCACGTTTCAGAACAAGGTGCATCTGACGATGCAGGCCAAGGGATTTACGGCGAAGGACGACAACGGCATCGCGTAGTTCTTCGCAGTCACAAATATTCAGGACAGGTCATGGGATTCAAATGCGGTATCGTCGGGCTGCCGAATGTCGGCAAATCGACGCTGTTCAATGCGCTGACGGAAACGGCGGCGGCGCAGGCGGCGAACTATCCGTTCTGCACCATCGAGCCCAATGTCGGTGAAGTCGCGGTTCCGGATCCCCGCCTCGACAAGCTGTGCGCGATCGCCAAGTCGCAGCAGATCATCCCGACCCGGTTGACCTTCGTCGATATCGCCGGCCTGGTGAAGGGCGCCTCGAAGGGCGAAGGCCTCGGCAACCAGTTTCTCGCCACCATCCGCGAAGTCGATGCGGTTGCCCATGTGGTGCGCTGTTTCGTCGATGACGACATCACCCATGTCGAAGGCAAGATCGATCCGCTCGCCGATATCGAGATCATCGAGACCGAGCTGATGCTGGCCGATCTCGACTCCTGCGAGAAGCGCGTCGACAACCTGACCAAGAAGGCCAAGGGCAACGACAAGGACGCCAAGGAGCAACTCGACCTGGTGCAGCGCGCTTTGGTGCTGCTGCGTGACGGCAAGCCGTCGCGCTTCCTTGAGCGCAAGCCGGAGGAAGAGCGCGCCTTCGGCATGCTCGGCCTCTTGACGTCAAAACCGGTGCTCTATGTCTGCAACGTCGAGGAAGGCGCGGCCGGCGAGGGCAATGCCTATTCGAAGCTGGTGACGGAGCACGCCGCGAAAGAAGGCGCCGTCGCGGTGGCGATTTCTGCCAAGATCGAATCCGAGATCGCCACCCTGTCACGGGAGGAACGCGCCGAGTTCCTCGATACGCTCGGGCTGGAGGAAGCCGGTCTCGATAAGCTGATCCGCGCTGGCTACAAGCTGCTCGACCTGATCACCTACTTCACTGTGGGGCCGAAGGAAGCCCGCGCCTGGACCATCAACCGCGGCACCAAGGCGCCGCAGGCGGCGGCCGTGATTCACACCGACTTCGAGAAGGGGTTCATCCGCGCCGAAACCATCGCCTACGACGATTATGTCGCGCTCGGCGGTGAGTCCGGCGCCCGCGATGGCGGCAAGCTGCGGCTGGAAGGCAAGGAATACGTCGTCGCCGACGGCGACGTGCTGCATTTCCGGTTCAATACTTAAAAAAGCAGGCAGGCGCCGCATCTGATGCAATCCAGAGGCGACGTAGCAAGAACTGGATTGCTTCGTCGCAAGTGCTCCTCGCAATGACGAAGAGAGGTCTGAGTTCAGTGCCCCTGGCCCTGATCGCGGATCGCGCCGAGGTGTTCGTTGATCCGGAACACGATCAGGATGAACTCGGCGGCGATGCGTGAGAAGATGATTCCGACCACGACGCCGGCGAGGCTCGACAGCAACACAATGAACCCGCCGAACGGACTGACCGCCATTGCGGCGAGCCCGGAGAAGATTCCGGAGATGCCGAACAGCACCCACAGCGCAATGACCAGCCAGTAGAACGTCTTGATGATGGTGGGCGTGATGAAACGGTCCCACTGAAACAGATCCCGAAATTCAAACATCGGTTGTTCTCCCCCGGCGTGGCGCAAATGAATCATGGTTTAGTCGCATGCAAAAAAAACTGGCCCAATACGCGCTAGCGCCCAACAGTGTTCTGAGCAAGATCGCGGGAAAGCCATGCAAGCGCCCGGCTTGAGATTGCTGCAAATAACGGCCACAATCAGGCTTCCTCGACGGCAATCCCCATCATGACCCTGACATTCGAAGATTTCCAGCCGGGCCACTTCGGCACATTCGGGCCGCGCCACATCACGCGCGAGGAGATCATTGCGTTCGCCGCCGAATACGACCCGCAGCCGATGCATCTCGACGAGGAAGCCGCGAACGCATCGCTGCTGAAAGGCCTTGCCGGCTCCGGTTGGCACATGTGCTCGCTGATGATGCGGATGACCTTCGATGGCTTTCTGCACAACACCGCGTCGATGGGCTCGCCGGGGGTCAACGAGATGCGCTGGCTGGCGCCGTTTCGCCCCGGCGACGATCTCATGCTTGATGTCGAGGTGATGGAAGCGCGGCCGTCGCAGAGTCGTCCGTCCACCGGCATCGTGACGTTCAAATGCAGCACGCGTAACGCGACGGGGCAGACGCTGGCCGAGATGATCGTACCGATCATCGTCGGGCGCGCGACCGTCACGGCGAACTAGGCCAATCCCATGCGTTTTCTCGAAGACATTAAAGTCGGCCAACGCCGCGAATTGGGGGCGTTCACCTTCACCGCCGAACGGATCAAGAAATTCGCCGTGCAGTTCGATCCGCAGCCGTTTCATCTCGATGAGGAAGCCGGCCGCAAATCCTTGCTTGGCGGTCTCGCCGCGTCGGGCTGGCATATCGCAGCTGTCGGCATGAAGCTGCTGGTGGCGGACAGCCAGCATCAGTCGGCGGAAGCTGCCGCGCGTGGCGAGCCCGTTGCTGTGTGGGGGCCGTCTCCAGGGTTTCGCGAATTGCGATGGATCAAGCCGGTGCTGGCCGGCGACACCATCAGCTACGCCAATGAAGTGGCGTCGGTGCGCGCGACCGCGACGCGGCCCGGTTGGGGCATCGTGCAGGCCCGCAATGTCAGCACCAATCAGCGCGGCGAGGTGGTGTATTCCTTCCTCGCCTCTGCCTTCGTGCCGCAACGAGGCGACGCCGCTTAACCATTCAAATTTTCTTCCAGGGAACTGGGTTCGCGTTAACACGTTTTGAACCTTGTGCGGGTGTTGTTCGACATACGCACGATGACGACTAGGGGACGACAATGGCTGACCGCACCGGACTGAAACTTGTGGGCTTTATCTTCGCCAGCGTGACGCTGGCGGTGATGCTGGCCACTTGCATGGTGGTGAAGGGTTATGCCGACGGCGCCTACTCACTTGAGAGCGCCCCGATCTCGGACCGGTAATCATCGTTTGCTAACCATCGCCGCGGATCGCGGCGCGCCTGAGCCCCTTCAGCGGCTCCAGGCCCAGGCCAGAATCGCTACCGCCACGAACAGCAGGCCGACAAACCGCGCGATAATGGTCCCCATCTTGGGTGAGGTCGTGCGCAACGGGATCGGGTCGGAGTTGTTTGGACGAATAGTTTTCACGAATTGATTGCCCCAAAAGCGTGCCGCGGCAGTGCGGCGTAGCTCTTGGTGGCGGCGAAGGCGAATAAAGTTCATTTGAAGTTGTCTTTAAAAAGAAGAACGCCGCCTCCATGGCTGGAGGCGGCGTTCTTCGATTTGAAGCCGGGAGCCGTCAATCGTGACGAAGGCCGTCCGCGGTTCGCTTCCACTGCGCGACATTGTCGGCAATCAGACGCGTCGATTTCATCGCCGCCTGGCTGAGCTGGGCGTAGCCGGAAATCTCCCGCTGCACGCGCTGGCCTTCGGCATGCAGGAGATCGCGCAGGCTTTCCAGTTCAGAGACGAGATTTTCGATCTCGCTGAGCGAGGTGCCTGCCACCCGCTGGATCAGCGAGTTGACGCTGTTGACGGTCGCCTCGGTGCTGGCTTCCAGCGGCAGATCCGGGGTGCTCACCATGCCCGGCACCGGCCGGCGCAGATAGGCCACGTCGTTGCGCACGAAGTCGCGGATGCCCGCTTCGACTTCGGAGACCGCAGCGAGGTTGCTGTCATCTTCAATAGGTTCGGTTTTTTCAGAATGAATCGCATTCATCGGCTCTTCCTTGTTTCGCGTTTGAGCGAGCGCGGATTGTCCCCCGCACGACGAAGTCACGCTGTCATCAGGGCAGTGGAATTTGACGAGATCGCGGCCATTATGCGGCGCGGGTCCGATCTTTGCCGGTAATCGTCGATCGGTGTGGATTTTACTTAATTACCAGCTGTGCTTGAAGCCGGCGGTGAGGCTCTTGTTCGACGGACCCTGCAGCGTCTCGCTGACCGATGCGGAGATGTTGACGCCGCCGAACAGTTTCTGCTCGGCCCCGACCTTGCGCAGCCACTTGTCGTCGGTGGTCGCCAGCGTCTGCCCGGCGATGAAGCTGGTGCCGGTATCGGCGATGCTGAGCTTCGCCGACTGATCGGTCTCATAGCTGCGCGTCGGGCGTCCATTGTAGCCGATCGACGGCGCGCCGCTCTGCTGGATCACGTTGTAGCCATTCTGCAACGTCAGCGAATACTGGTTGCCGGCGAGCGGCACCGACTTGCTGAGCGAGGTGCCGAGCTTGGTTTGATCCGCCAGCGGATCGACGCGCGCCTCGATCGCGGTCTTGTCCCAGATCGAAGCGACGCCGGGGGCGGTCATGGCAGCCCATGCGGCGCCGCCGGATTGCGATGGATGGCCATCGCCGAACTGATTGCGAAAGGAGTCCGATGCGCTGCGCGCTGGCGGCTGCCCGGCGACGTTCATGTCGGCGCCGACCCGGGTGTCCCAGAACGATGACAGTGGTTGTTTGACCGACAACGCCGACGATCCGTCGGGATTTGTCTGCGACGTCCACGCCGCGCCGGCATTGCCCGCGGATGTAGACGATCGCTGCTCGCGCGGCGTGGCCTTGGCGGAAGGCGCCCTGCTGGTTTCAAGCAGCGTCCAGTCCGGCTCCGGGAAATCCAGCTTCGCCGGTGGTGTATCGCCCACCGGTTCAATTTCGCCGGGAGGAGGTGCCAGATCCAACCCGCGCCATGCATCCTGCGCACCGGCCGGCGACGCCAGCGCGTTCACCCCGATCAACGCAATCAGCGCTGCCCAATGTGTCGGTTTGAAAGATGTGGTCATCATGCCAGCCGCCGCCCAGCGAGGTCGCAGATCGAGTGCCGAATGATACCGTCAGGCTCGTCGAAATTGTGGCGATGCAATATTTTCTTGGGGAACGTCTACCGCCGCGGTCACATGACGGCACGGATCGGGAGCCATGGCCCACGATGTCGGAAGGGTCAGGCGATCTTCGGAAGATGGATCGGACGGCCCAGCGTCTGTTCGACCAGATCGAACGTATCGACCACCACGCGCATGCTGATCAGGAGACCCGCCTTGAATTGTGCGAACTGCGCCAGCCGCAGGCTGATCGGCCGGTTCGAATCCAGCGCCGTGAGCGAATAGCGCATCATCGACGCGCCGGAATCGAGGCCGAGCATCACCGTCTCCCTTTCGAAGCGATGTACCCGGATATTGTCGGCGATCTGCTTGCAGACATCGAGCACCGCGGCCTTGCCGCGGCGCGCACCGAGAAACGGAAACATGTCGATCGGCCCGTAGACGGCCCATTCGACATTGTCGTCGATCAGTGCAGCAAGATCGTCGGGCTGGCGTTCGTTAATGGCGCGATGCAACGCGCGTGAAAAACGCCAGAGGCTGTGCTCTGTCATTGGTGTAGTCCTGAAAATGGCTGAAATCGGCGAAGGCCCCAACGGGCATGTCCGCCACGCGACGGTGCGGTAATTCGTTGAGACCTAAAGTAATATAATTTCGCTGAAAAATCAACTCGATTTTTTTGCAATGCACAAATGCCGTAGGTAGTGGGCTGCTCAATTTACGAGCTTGGCGTGCATCATGATACCGGTGGAAAGCCGCTCATCGGTATTTTTTGTCCCGCTCATCGAAAGGGACGCGCTCGATGGCGATTTCAACGTCCCGCGCCGCGATGACGCCGAACAGGACGGCCCCGGCGACACCGCCGAGCAGCGCGCCGATCGGCATGAAGGTGAAGAACACCAGCATGCCGCTGTAGCCTTCGAAATTGCTGGTCTTGAACAGCTCCACCCAGGCGATGCCGGCGCCGATCCCCAGCGCCGCGCCACCCAGCAACCCGAGCACCAGCCCCAACGCCGCCAGCAACGCGATTTTCATACAACGCCCCCGCCCCAAACCAATATGGGTCGTGGTGACGCGCGATCGGGTTCAAGGCCTGCGCGAGATGTCTGGAGACGCGACGCTAGCCGCGCATCGCATTGCGGATACTGGCGGCGAAGGCCTCGGTGAGATCGTGGCCGAGCACCTGCTGCACCAGGTCGAAGGAATCGAAGAACGAGCGGTGCGTGACGATCAGCCCGTTGCGCAGCGTGAAAAAATCCGCGATCTCGAACTGCACGATGCGGCGATCGTTGCGCTTCTCCAGCGCGACGCGCACCGTGGTGGCGGCCTTTGCGCCTTCGACCGCGATGAAGGTGATGTCGGCGCGGCGGCTGGCATAGCGCTGCTGCTGGATCCGGATCGCTTCCTCCGCCCATTGCTTGCCGCGGTGCTGGCCGAGGTGCGGAAACAGCTCGATCGGCGCATAGGTGATGGTGTCGAAATCATCCGCACAGCAATTCACCACGCGCGCGGCGTCGCCGGCATAAAATGCATTGAGGAAATCTGTTACGCATTTGCGCGTCACAAGATCATTCATAACTGTCTCCCTGCCGGTCCGAAGCCCGCGGCGGTGCAATGATGGCGTTTGGCAGAAATAATATAGGCGGCGTGATCGCGTCAGGATCAAGCGCGGGACGGCGCGAAGGTTGCGAGAACCTTAACGCGCGGCATCACAATATCGTCACGCGTGCAGCGCCGTAGAACGTGGAGTTGCGCGTAATATGACATTCGCGCAACGCGTTCGTCGGAGCTCATGCCTGTGCGGGCAAGCGGCACGATGTGGATATTTTAAAAGAAATACGACCAGACGCCAAGCCAGGCCACCGCGCCCATAGGCGCGCCGCACAGCGCCGCGACGATCCAGCGCTCGCCGAACCGCCACGCCGCGATCATGCCGCCGAGCACGAAGCCCGGCCAGCACACTTTCAGCGTCAGCCAGGCCGCGCCGTCAAAGCCGTCGGCCAGCGCGATGCGCGAGCGGAAACAGAACATCAGCAGCAGCACGCACAGCACGGCGCCGATCGCGCCGCCGAGCGCCGCGCCGATCACGCGATGATCGCGCCACACCACCGCGCCGAGCAGCAGCCCGGCCACGAGGCCGGGCGAACACGCCAGCAGCGCGATCAGCGCGAGGTCGAACGCGTTCCAGTGCAGCCCGATGTCGGACACCAGCCGCGGCGGTTACTTCTTGTTCGGCGCCGAGCCGGCCGGTGTCTTGCTGGACGCAAACGGATTGACGCTGGCGACGCCGCCCTTCTTGAGGTTCTTGTCCGCCTTCGGCTTCTTCTTTTCCTTGTTGCTTCTCATTTGACCCTTGGCCATGGCGAACTCCCTGCGCCGGGTTGATGGAATTGGCGCGAGCGGACGATAGCAAGTCTCCGTGCGTTTGTATGTGGCGGTTTGAACGCTGGCGGCGAGGTGAGGCGAACATCGTTACCCCGGATGCGGCGCAGCGCGCCGCCGTTGCGGGTTCGTCTGTTGCAGTCCCTGCGGGACCATCTAACATGCCGCCGAACAGCAGCGGGGCCATCCCATGGCGCTCGGCGACAGACCCGCATTGGCTTTGGCCGCCGCGATCGGCGTTGCGCTGTCGTCTGGCGCCTTCGCCGCGGATCCGGACGCCGCCGAAGATATCACAAGGCTTCCGAACGCGCGAACCGTTGCGCCATCCGCCGCACCCGGCGTCCTCACCGGCAAGGAACGGCTCGGCCGCAAATGGATGGACGAGCAGCGCATCGACAACTGCAAGGTCCCCGCCGACAAGCGCGGTGCGAAGCCGCGGTCGGACAGCTGCCCGCACATGTCGTCGCGGCCGTCATTCCCCGCGTTGACGTTGGTGAGCCATCGCCCCCTCTCGGCATCATGGCCGGGCTAAAGCGCGAAGCGCGTCTTCGCACTGGATGTCCCGGCCATCCGCACCTGTGCCGCCGTCCGCCGGGGTGCGAGACCCGACGTCGGCAGGAAATCAATTGCCGAAAAATTCCCGGCCGCGGCGATGCCTGCGGGTGTCGGGCTGGTTCGAGGCCGTTCGCCGCGGACCGATCGCCTCGAACTGGGCCTTCTGCTCGTCGCTCAGCGTTGCGTAGAAATCGTCAAGCGCCGAACGCACCAGCTTGACCGCCTGCAGCATGGTATCGAGCCTCTTGCCGACGATGGCGAGCCGCGTCGGTGGGGTGACCGCATCGTCGGACTGGCACGAGGTCGTGAGCATGTCCGCCGCCCTGGTGCTTGCGTTCTGGAGCGCGACAAGGCTCGCCCGTTGGGTCTCTGTCGGGCGCAGCCTCGCATCAATCTCCTCGGTCGGCCACTTCAGCGCGGTGACTTGCGCAACGTCGCAGCCCTGCGCAAGCGATCGATCGCGGCTCCTTGCCAGGCTGCGCCGGCGTTGATCCTCGGCGAGCGCATTCAATCGCGCCTTCTGTTCATCGTTCAGCAGGTTGTAGAATCTGTCGAGCGCCGGCTGCACAATTGCCACCGCCGCGATCATCGCCTCGATGCGCTGTTGCATGGACGCCAGCCGGCCTGGCGCCGTCAGCGACATGATGGTCGGGCAGGCCGCCTTGATTTTCTGCGCAGCTGCGACGGAAGCGTTGGCGAGTTCATCGAGCGCGGCACGCTGCGCCTCGGTCGGCTCGATCGCCTGCTGAATCAGATCGATCGGCAGGCCAGCAATCTCGCGGCTGTCCTCGCCGCACAGCTGCGCCAGCCGGTCCGGCGCGTCATCGCGCGCGCCCGCTGAGCCGCGCAGCGGCAGATAGCCTGCGAGGGCATCATAGTCGTAGGGAGCAAACATGCCGGCGTAGATGTCATCATAGCCGTACCCCCAGAATGGGCCCCGGGCAGCACTGCCCCAGATCGCATAATCATAGATGTCAAAATAAGCGAACGGCCAGAACAACGGCCCGACCCATCCATATCCGCCGTTGCCGTGTTGCCACCATCCGGTGCGGCCGTTGTGCCAGCCGGCCAGCGCTACGCCAGCGGTAATCCGCGCACGCATGCCGGGGTCGTGCAGCGCTGCACTGTGGCGCAAGGTTCGGGCAAGCGCGCGCGAGTTCAGCGCGTTGTGTGCGGCGAAAGCCCGACCGCGGCTGAAACCTGGTCCGGCAAACGAGCGGGCGCTTGCGGATCTGCCGAAATGACGCCCGCCGCCGAAATGCGCGCGGCTGAAATGCCCACCGCCATGGTGGCCACCGCCATGAAAATGCGCGCCCCCATGACCCCCGCCCCCATGACCCCCGCCGTGTCCACCGCCGTGTCCACCGCCATGTCCACCACCGTGACCACCGCCGCCTTTCGCAGCGGCATATCCTGCGGCCGACAGCACGGCCGTCAGCACAAAGACGGCGATCCTGATATTGAGTTTTGACATGGCACCCTCATGGTGCGCCATGAACCCACGGCACGTTCGAACAACGCCGGCTTGATGATGTGGTTCCGTTGCGGCACCCGAATGCCGCCAGCGGGGCGGCAGTGGTCCGAGGCCGCTAGTGTCTATAGCGACGATGTTCGTCGCCGGGCACAAAGGGGACAAGGACTCATCTTGGGTCACTAGTTCCAGGACATTGGATAGTGCCTACCGCTTCTTCCATCCACCCTGATGCCCCGGCGTACCACCTGACGAGCGCGGCAACGGTCCGAATTCCGGGCCGGATTCGCGCGAGTTTTTCGGCTGGAAGATCTTGCTCTCGGGGCCCGGGCCCATCAAGTGCGGCGGGCCTAGAGCTGGCAGGTAATGACTTGCATGCCCTCATCTCCGGGCTCGTACCCAGAGCGTGGTGCGAGAGACTTTTGGTGAGTGACGACCGCGCCGGTTGCCTCGTCGAGGCGCAGCAGCTTCCAGCCAACGGGCTCGTTACTCGCGCTGCCGCCACCGATTTGCCAGACGCGCAGGATGGGGGTTTCCTCTTTCGTGAAGCCAACAGCGTGGACTTCGACCAATCTGGAAAAGCCATTGTATTGAAGTGCCAGAACGTGCCCTGACCGGAGGGCTTCACAAGCGGTCTGTACGAACATTACGTGTCCTCCCGAGGTTGTTTACATGAGCGAAGCACAGTCCAGCTTGAACGTATGGAAACTTTTTGCCTTATGACCTCTTCTTCCATCCACCGCGATGCCCCGGCGCGCCGCCTGACGAGCGCGGGGATGGTCCGAATTCCGGGCCGGATTCGCGCGAGTTTTTCGGCTGGAAGATCTTGCTCTCGGGGCCCGGGCCCATTTCGTCCAGCGTCGGCTTGCGCGGGCCGGCGCGCTTGGGGCGGTCGGGTTTGACTTCGTGCCATCCCGCGATGCCCATCTCGTCGAGATCGGGCTTGTGCACCTTCGACGCGCCTTTGCTGCCGAACCTTCCGCCGGCCTTGCCTTGCGCGGCCTTGTCGAGGCGCGCCGGCAGGTTGGCGGCGTCGCCGTATTTCTTCTCGCCTTTGTAGCTTCCCGCCTTTGCCGCGACGCCGCGCTGCTTGATGGTGGGATCATCGACCACGGCCAGCTCCGTCGCGCGCAGGCGCTTGACCTCGTCGCGCAAGCGGGCGGCTTCCTCGAAATTGAGGTCGGCGGCGGCTTCGCGCATGCGGGTTTCCAGATCGCCGAGCACGGCTTCGAAATTATGCCCGATGCTCATGACGTCGTCGGCCATGCCGCCATTGCCGATTTCCACCAGCACATGGTCGCGCTCGTAGACCGAGTTCATGATGTCGCCGATGGTCTTCTTGATGCTTTCCGGCGTGATGCCGTGCAGCGTGTTGTATTCGACCTGCTTCTCGCGGCGGCGATCGGTCTCGGCGATGGCGCGCTGCATCGAGCCGGTCATCTGGTCGGCATAGAGGATCACCTTGCCGTCGACGTTGCGCGCGGCGCGGCCGATGGTCTGGATCAGCGAGGTCTCGCTGCGCAGAAACCCTTCCTTGTCGGCGTCGAGCACGGCGACCAGCGCGCATTCGGGAATGTCGAGGCCTTCGCGCAACAGGTTGATGCCGACCAGCGCGTCGAAGGCGCCAAGGCGCAAGTCGCGGATGATCTCGATGCGCTCGATGGTGTCGATGTCCGAGTGCATGTAGCGGACGCGGATGCCCTGCTCATGCAGATATTCGGTGAGGTCTTCCGCCATCCGCTTGGTCAGCACGGTGATCAGCGAGCGATAGCCGGCCTGCGCGGTGGCGCGGACCTCGCCGACGAGATCGTCGACCTGGGTGCGGGCCGGGCGGATGTTGATCGGCGGATCGATCAGCCCGGTGGGGCGGATGACCTGCTCGACGAATACGCCGCCGGATTCGTTCAACTCCCATGCGCTCGGCGTCGCGGAGACCGCGACCGATTGCGGGCGCATCATGTCCCATTCCTCGAAACGCAGCGGCCTATTGTCCATGCAGGACGGCAGCCGGAAGCCGTATTCGGCCAGCGTCGCCTTGCGTCGGAAGTCGCCTTTGAACATGCCACCAATTTGGGGGACGGTGACGTGGCTTTCGTCGGCGAACACCAGCGCATTGTCGGGGACGTATTCGAACAGGGTCGGCGGCGGTTCGCCGGGACGGCGGCCGGTGAGATAGCGCGAATAGTTCTCGATGCCGGCGCAGGAGCCGGTGGCTTCCATCATCTCGATGTCGAAGGTGGTGCGCTGCTCCAGCCGCTGCGCTTCCAGCAGGCGGCCCTGGTTGTGGAGCTGCTCCAGCCGCCATTTCAGCTCTTCCTTGATCGACTTGATCGCCTGGATCAGCGTCGGCCGCGGCGTCACGTAATGCGAATTGGCGTAGATCTTGATGAATTCGAGCTCGTCCTGCTTGTGGCCGGTGAGCGGATCGAACTCCTCGATGGTCTCCACGGTGTCGCCGAACAGGTTCACGCGCCACGCCCGGTCTTCGTAATGCGCCGGGAAGATGTCGATAACGTCGCCGCGGACGCGAAAGGTGCCGCGGGTGAAGTCGTGCTGGGTGCGCTTGTACTGCAGCGCCACGAGATCGGCGATCAATTGCCGCTGGTCGATGCGCTCGCCCTTCTTCAGGGCGAAGGTCATGGCGGTGTAGGTTTCCACCGAGCCGATACCGTAGATGCACGATACCGAGGCGACGATGATGACATCGTCGCGTTCCAAGAGCGCGCGCGTCGCCGAATGGCGCATGCGGTCGATCTGCTCGTTGATCGAGGAATCCTTCTCGATATAGGTGTCGGTGCGCGGCACATAGGCTTCGGGCTGGTAGTAGTCGTAATAGCTGACGAAATACTCCACCGCGTTGTCGGGGAAGAAGCTCTTGAACTCGCCATAGAGCTGCGCCGCCAGCGTCTTGTTCGGCGCGAGAATGATCGCCGGGCGCTGCGTCGCCTCGATCACCTTGGCCATGGTGTAGGTCTTGCCGGAGCCGGTGACGCCGAGCAGCACCTGGGTGCGGTCCTGGCGCGAGATGCCTTCCACCAGTTCCTTGATGGCGGTGGGCTGGTCGCCCTTCGGCTCGTATTCCGACTTGATCTCGAAGCGCACGCCGCCTTCGGATTTCTCCGGGCGCGGCGGACGGTGCGGCGTCCACACCTTCTCGCCCTTGAATTCCGGACGGCCGTCGCGGATCAGGCTTTCCAGCGCGTCGGCGGTGGCGGCAACGCCGAGCGCCTCCATCTTGTTGCGCGGTGGCCGGGCCAGCGCCTCGGCGTCCTCTTCCTCGGTGGTGAAGCCGAGTTGCTTGGCGAGTTCCGGATCCAGTGTCGGGATGGTCGCTGATGTGCCGTAATTGGCCTGCGGCGCTTCCTCAAATCCCTTCTGCTCGCTGAGCCGCGGGCCGGCATCGTTCTGGAATGTCTTCGGTGTCGATGCACGGGCGCGATGAATCGCGGCCTCGCCGCCGGAGCGGCGTTCCAGCGAATTGCTCGGCGGCGGCTGCAGGCCGGTGCCTGAACCCAGACCGGCATCGCCGCGGTTGATCGCGGGATTGAGCAGTTCCGCCAAAGCCGGCCCGATCGGCTGCACGTCGGGCCGATGGGCTTTTGATTTCGGGGTTTTTACGGGCTTCTTCGGGGTGTCGGGATGCTTCGCCATGGCCCCAATATGGGACGAGTCCCCCAACGATAAAAGGGCCCTACAGCAGCAGCTTCAGCAGCGCCTTGCCGGCGGGCGAGGCGAGTTCCTTCGCGTCGAGGGTGCCATCATTGTCCGGATCGGCGGCGCGGAAACGCAGTTCGACGAGGGCGAGATATTCTGCTTTGTCGAGGGTGCCATCCTTGTCGGGATTGGCGGCGGCGAATTCCTTGGCATTGAGCCGGCCACGAAGCTCTTTCGCATCCAGCGTGCCGTCATGATCGCGATCGAGCTTGTCGAACAAGGCGGACGCCGCGGCCTTGGCCTCGTTGAGGTCGACGGTGCCGTCCTTGTCGGGATCGAGCCTCTTCAGCGGCGATGCGGCCTGCGCCGGCACCAGCGCCGCGAGGGGCATCGCGAGGGACAGCAGAACCGTACGGCGTGTGGTCATGATCATCTCCCTTGCTTGCTATATTTTTCCGATCAGGATGCGTCATTCGGATACGGGGTTCAACACTCAAATCCGGCGGTGCGGTCAGGGTCTGCGAGGGATTGTCATGCGCGTGATGCCAACGATGTTGCTGTGCGCTGCAATAGGATTTGCAACAGCGCCGTGCCTCGCCCAGTCCAGGGACGCCGAGCCGGCGACGAAGACGCTGAACGAATCGGTGCTGAAGACGCTGCCTTTCGCCGACCGCGCCGATTTCGACGATGCAAAGCGCGGCTTCATCGCCACGCTGCCGGACGGTGTGATCGCCGGGCCCGAAGGAAAGCCGGCATGGGACACCAAGCCCTATGCCTTCCTGCAAAGCGACACCGCGCCGGCGACGGTCAATCCCAGCCTGTGGCGGCAGGCCCAGCTCAACGCCGTCAACGGCCTGTTCAAGATCACCGACCGCATCTTTCAGGTCCGTGGCCTCGATATCGCCAATCTCACCATCATCGAGGGTGACTCGGGCCTGATCCTGATCGATCCCTTGCTGTCCAATGAGACCGCGCGCGCCGCGCTCGATCTCTATCTGAAGAACCGCCCGGCCAAGCCGGTGCTCGCGGTGATCTACAGCCACAGCCACGTCGATCATTTCGGCGGCGGCAAGGGCGTGATGTCGGAGGAGGACGCGGCATCCGGCAAGGTCAAGGTGATCGCGCCCGACGGATTCATGGAGCACGCGGTGGCGGAAAACGTTATCGCCGGCAACGCCATGAGCCGCCGCGCGCAATACCAGTTCGGCAGCGCGCTGCCGGTTGGCGAGCGCGCCCAGGTCGATACGGGTTTGGGCAAGGCACTGGCGAAGGGCACGATCTCGCTGATCCCGCCGAACGACCTCATCAAGCAAAGTTACGAGAGCCGCAGCATCGACGGCGTCGAGATCGAATTCCATCTGGTGCCTGGCTCGGAGGCGCCAGCTGAGATGATCATGTACTTGCCGCAGTTCAAGCTGCTGAACATGGCGGAAGACGCCACCCACAACATGCACAATCTCTACACCATCCGTGGCGCCGAGATTCGCGATGGCCGGCTGTGGTCGAAATATATCGGCGAGGCGATCCAGCGCTACGGCGACAGGACCGATATCGTGATCGCGCAGCATCACTGGCCGATGTGGGGCAATGAGCGCATCGTCGCGTTTCTGAAGAAGCAGCGCGATCTATACAAGTTCATCCACGACCAGAGTGTGCGGCTGCTCAATCAGGGATTGACGTCCACCGAAATCGCCGAGCAGCTGAAACTGCCACCATCCCTGGCCAATGAATGGTCGGCGCGCGGCTATTACGGCACACTGAGCCATAACGCCAAGGCGGTCTATCAGTTCTATCTCGGCTGGTATGATGCCAACCCGGCTGATCTCAATCCACTGCCGCGCGCCGAGGCCGCGAAGAAGCAAGTTGAATACATGGGCGGCGCCGACGCGGTGCTGAAGCGCGCCCGCGACGACTTCAAGGCCGGGCAGTATCGCTGGGTCGCCAGCGTCACCAGCCAGTTGGTGTTCGCCGATCCCACCAACAAGGAAGCGCGCGACCTCGGCGCCGACGCGCTTGAGCAGCTCGGCTACCAGTCTGAGGCAGCGACCTGGCGCAACGCCTATCTGCTCGGCGCCGCCGAACTGCGCAGCGGCGTGCCGAAAGCGGTGTCATCGACGCGGAGTGCCGATCTGCTGAAAGGCGTCAGCATCGATCTCGCCTTCGACTATATGGGCGTGCGGCTGAACGCGGCGAAGGCCGAGGGCAAGACCATCGTCATCAACTGGACGTTCACCGACCTCAACCAGACCTATGCGATGAATCTCGAAAATTCGACGCTGACCCACACCGCGGGAAGGCTGAACGACAACGCCGACCTCAGCCTCAAGCTGACCCGCGCTACGCTCGACGCGCTCACGCTGAAACAGCGCTCCTTCGCCGGCGGCGTGCTGACCGGCGATATCTCCTTCAGCGGTAACCCGCTGAAACTGCGCGAGCTGATGGGCATGCTCGACGATTTCAGCGCGGATTTCGAGATCGTCGCGCCGACGAAGGCAGCGGTGGAGTAGGGCGCGGACTCACGATGGCTTTTTTGCCCAGGGTCGAGCATAGCAAGAGAGCGCGCCCCGACAAGCGCCAAGCGAGGCCGTCGGACTAGGGCTTCACGCAACTGCCCTTCTCAGCTGGCTGTGTGATGCCAGCGATCGTGCCACGAGGTCATGAAATCGCGGTCGGTCATCAGTTCCCAGGCTCCAAACAAGATCACCAGGATGCCCGATACCATACTGCTTGTCGTGGCCGAGGCTGACTCGTAGCCGATCGCCCAAGGTGCCACGAGCAGGGCCAATCCGAGGAGAATCTCTCCCAATTCCTCCAGATAGGAGGGGATGAAAAGTCCCTCTACGGCAAACAGAATGACGCACAACCCAAGCGCGATTGTGATCCAGGTAGCCGCCCCGGCGGAGCCCAGGGCGAACGGAGACAAGACCAGCCACACGCCCAGCAACAGGCTGGCGACGTCTTGCCAATGTTGAATACGCATGATGCTCACCTCCCTTCTTTCTTGTTGTAGTAATATAGTGATCGCTTTCGGCGCTCCCAGTGCCAGCTTTCACAGAATCCATCTGCATTGCGGCGTTTGGTCACTGCCTGGCTCAGTTGATCCAAAGTCTTATTAGGTGGCCGTCTCAATCAGGATTAGACTGCCTTTTGCGCTTTCGTTCCCGGATGGATGGAACGGGGGCAGCAGTGGCCCGCGGCGCCGAAGCCGTTGGAGCTCTCCTCGGGTAGTTCAAAGCTCCCCTGAGGTCAGGCGTTGCGGACGTACTTGCAGATGTCGCGCAGGTAAACGTCGCGCATAGGCCTCGGGCCGCGAGAAAATATAAAGCACTGAAGAATTGGGAGGCAATGTCTTGAAACAATAGGAGGCATACATGGCTATTCAAATCCCAAGGGATTTCCGCCGCGTGATCGTTGCCGCGTCGGTGGGAAACGTCATCGAATGGTACGACTTCTATATCTTCGGCAGCCTGGCCGCGGTTCTGTCGGTCAAGTTCTTTGAACAATCCCACCCGGTCGCGGCTCTGCTGAGTACGATTGCACTGTTCACCGCCGGATTCCTGATCCGTCCACTGGGGGCATTCCTCTTCGGATGGATGGGCGACCGGGTTGGCCGCAAGTACACGTTCCTCGTTACGCTCAGCGGAATGGGACTGGGCACGGGCGCGATCGGGTTGATTCCGACCTATGAGTCGATCGGTCTGACCGCCGCGTTCCTCCTCTTCGGCTTGCGTATGATCCAGGGCCTGTGCCTGGGCGGCGAGTATGGCGGCGCCATCACCTACGTCGCCGAGCATGTGCCGGACGAAAGCCGCGGCTACTACACCGGCTGGCTGCAGACCTCTCCGACTCTCGGGATCGTGGTGTCGCTGGCCGTCATCATTGCGACACGCACGTATTTCGGTAATCAGGTATTCGACGAATGGGCGTGGCGCGTTCCATTCCTGGTCTCGTTCCTGCTGGTGGCCATCGCCATCTACATCCGGCTCCAGCTCCAGGAGACGCCGATCTTCGCGGATATCAAGGCCAGGGGGCAGATGACCAAAAATCCCTGGAAGGAAGCCTTCCTCAGCTCCAACATCAAATACGTTGGGATCGCCACCATCGTGCTGATCGGGCAGGGAGTGGTCTGGTACAGCGGCCAGTTCTGGGCGTTGTACTTCCTGCAGCAGGTTTCCAAGGTTGACTCGCTGACTTCGGCCTACATCGTGGGAGCCGCGCTGCTCATTGCAACGCCGAGCCTGATCTTTTTTGGCTGGCTGTCCGACATCGTCGGCCGCAAGCCGGTAATCCTGGGAGGCATGTTGCTCGCCGCGATCACCTACTATCCGCTGTATTTGTGGCTAGGAACGGTCACGCAGCCTGGCAACATCAACTATCCGATCGCGGTCTTCATCATCTTCATCCTCGTTTGCTACGTCGGGATGGTGTACGGGCCGGTCGGGGCGTTCCTGGCGGAATACTTCCCCGGCAGGATTCGCTACACGTCGGTGTCGGTGCCGTATCACATCGGCAACGGCTGGGGTGGCGGATTGGTGCCGTTCATCACCTCGGCGGCATTCGCGGCCACCGGCAGCGTCGGCTACGCGCTGATCTACCCGATCGCGGTTCCCGCCGTGTGCTTCGTGCTCGCCCTGTTCCTGATGCCGGAGACGCGCAAGATCAGCATCTGGCAGCCGATAGAGCCTAGAACCGCATCCTGACAAGCCGCTCATGTGCAGGGCCGCCAGACCCTGCACACTTTTCTCATGGCTCAGCAGGGACAGGCCAAACCTGTGCTCCCCCTGAAACTCGCCGTTCAGCGAAGCAGGTCAAAGCGCAAACATTGTCTATCGTCCATGAACTCTGTTGTGGATCCTGCGCTGAACGGAGGTTTGCGCGCTGAACGCGTTGCAAGTCCCTGCGGGATCGGATTTTTTTAATTCGGCGAGATACGAAACCCCCCGCCATTGACTCCGCGCGCCAATTCGGGCGAACTTCATGCATCCGCATCTTTTCAGGATGCCATCCAATTCTCACAGGCAGGAAAGCTCGATGATCGATCTCTATTACTGGAGCACGCCGAACGGCCACAAGATTACGATCTTTCTGGAGGAGGCCGGGCTGCCCTACAAGGTGTTCCCGATCAACATTGGCAAGGGTGATCAATTCAAGCCCGAGTTTCTGGCGATCGCGCCGAACAACCGGATTCCGGCGATGGTCGATCACGAGCCGAAAGGCGGCGCCAAGCCGATCTCGATCTTCGAATCCGGCGCGATGCTGTTGTATCTCGCCGAGAAGACCGGAAAGTTCCTGCCGTCGGATATCTACGGCCGCTATGACGCGATCCAGTGGGTGTTCTGGCAGATGGGCGGCCTCGGCCCGATGGCCGGGCAGAATCATCACTTCAGCAACTATGCGCAGGAAAAAATCACCTACGCCATCGATCGCTATGTCAACGAGACCAACCGGCTCTACGGCGTACTCAACAAGCGGCTCGCGGATCGCGAATTCATCGCCGGCGACTATTCCATCGCCGACATGGCGAGCTATCCCTGGGTGGTGCCGTACAAGAACCAGAGCCAGGACATCAACGATTTCCCGCATCTGAAGCGCTGGCTCGAAACCATCGCCGCGCGACCGGCGACAGTGCGCGCTTATGCCAAGGCGAAGGAGGTCAATCCGAATTTCGGCCAGCCGGCGATCCGCACCGAGGAAGAGCGCAAGCTGCTGTTCGGCCAGACCGCCGCTGTCGTGAAGGCCTGAGTCATGGCGCGCCAGCTGTTCGAACTGGTCGGCACCGAAGCGGATCGTCCGTTCAGTCCGTATTGCTGGCGGACCCGGATGGCACTGGCGCATAAGGGGCTCGATATGACGTCGGTGCCCTGGCGCTTCACCGAGCGCGAGGCGATCAACCGGCACAAATCCGAAAAGGTGCCGGTGCTGATCGACGGCGAGCATACGGTGTCGGACTCCTGGGCGATCGCGAATTATCTCGAGGACACCTATCCGGATCATCCCTCGCTGTTCGGCGGCGAGGGCGGCCGCGCCATGGGGCGGATGCTGAACTGGTGGGGCGACACGGTGGTGATCGGTGGCATGTTCCCGTTCATCGTCGCCGACATTCACAGCCATTTGCGGCCGGAAGATCAGGCCTATTTCCGCACGACCCGCGAGGCGCGATTTGGCAAGGCGCTCGAGGAAGTCTCGGCCGGCCGCGACCAGGGCGTCGAGGGCTTTCGCAAGACGCTCGATCCGATGCGGCTGACGCTGAAGACGCAAGCCTTCCTCGGCGGTGCCGCACCGAACTATGCCGACTACATCGTGTTCGGCGGCTTCCAGTGGGCCCGCGCCATCAGCCCATTCCGGCTGCTGGCGCCCGACGATGCGATCTACGTCTGGCGCGAGAAGATGCTCGACGCCTTCGACGGCCTGGCGCGCAAGGCGCCGGGGTATCAGGTCTGAGTCCGGCAACATTCACCGCAAGGTGCGACGGAACGATTGTTTTGGCGGTGGGTTGTGCGACCTGGGTGAGAGGATTGCACGTCATCGGCGGGAACCCACGCCGGCCCAGTCGGGCGTCGGCGGCGTGACACTGAGGGATTCTTAATGAGTTGTGTCTAAAGCGGTAGAGAAACAACCGACACGGTCATTTCGCCAAGGTTTTCATGTCCGCTTTGTCCACCGATCCCGACGACGACGCCAGAATGTTCGACCTCGCGCCGGTCTCGCTCTGGATCGAGGACTACAGCGCGGTCCAGGCGTTGTTCGAACAGTGGCGAGCGCAGGGCGTCAGCGACATCGAGGTCTTCCTGGCCGCCGATCCCGACCGGGTGCGGCAGTGTTCCGAGCGCATCCGTATCCTCAAGGTCAACCGCAAGACGTTGTCGCTGTTCGGCGCCCGCGATCTCGCGCATTTAGAGGCCAATCTCGGCCAGGTGATGCGCGACGACACCTTCAAGAGCCATGTCGCGGAACTTGCACAGCTCTGGAACGGGCAGACCAGCTTCTCCAGCCACACGGTCAATTATGCGCTGACCGGCGAGCGTCTCGATATTCAGCTCAGCGGCACTATCCTTCCCGGTCACGAGCAGAGCTGGGACCGCGTCATGGTCGCCATCGAGGACGTGACCGAGCGGGAAGGCGCCCGGCGCCGCCTTGTGGACAGCGAGAACTACGCTTTCGGCCTGTTCGCCCACTCCCCGGTCTCGCTGTGGGTGGAGGATTTCAGCGGCGTGAAACGGCTGATCGACGATGTGCGCGCCCGCGGCGTCGAGGATTTTCGCGTTTTCACCGATGTGCATGCGGAATTCGTCCCGCGCTGCATGAGCGAAATCCGCGTGCTCGATGTCAACAGCCGCACGCTCGAACTGTTCGGCGCGCCCGACAAAGAGACATTGCTGCGCAATCTCTCCGACGTGTTCCGCGATGAGATGGGGCCGCATTTTCGCGAGCAACTCGTCGATCTGTGGGATGGAAAGCTGTTCCAGCAGCGCGAGGTGGTGAACTATGCGCTCGATGGCACCAAGCTGCATCTGTTGCTGCAATTCTCGGTGCTGCCCAGCCATGAACGCGACTGGTCGCTGGTACAGGTCGCGCTGACCGACATCACCGCGCGCAAGAAAGCGGAAGCCTATCTCGAATATCTCGGCACCCATGACGTGCTGACGCGCACCTTGAATCGCTCGTTCTATGTCGACGAGCTCAATCGGCTTGAACGCAAAGGGCCGCAGCCGGTCACCATCATCATCGCCGACCTCAACGGGCTGAAGACCGCGAACGACGAACTCGGCCATGGCGTCGGCGATGCGCTGTTGCGCCGGGCGGGCGAAGTGTTCGGCTCGCTGGTCGAGAAGCCGGCCTCGGTCTCGCGTATCGGCGGCGACGAGTTCGCGGTCCTGTTGCCTGGCACCGACGCCGCCGGCGGCGAAGCGGTTCTCGCCTCCCTCGCGGAACTCATCGAGCTCAACAACCAGTATTATCCCGACTTCGAGCTGAGCATCTCGACCGGGATCGCCACCAGCCGGCCCGGCGACCGGCTGGAGCAGGTGGTCAAACGTGCCGACATGAAGATGCTTCACGCCAAGCGCTTGTATTACTTGCAGGCTGATCGGGACCGGCGCGGCACCGGCGCTGCGTGAACGACCCACGGCCGGCGGTTCGGGGCAGCCGCAGGCGCGTCTGCTATCTTCCTAGCCCGGCTTTTTCCCGCAGCACGGTCAGCGCCACATGCAGGTCGGGTGCCACCGCGGCGCATTTCGCTAGCGTCTCCGCGGTGGGCTGAACGATATCGGGCACCATGATCGGGATGGCGCCGGCGCTGTGGGCCGAGGCGATGCCCGGATTGGAGTCCTCGATCGCCACGCAGGCCTGCGGCCGGATGCCAAGTCGCCGCGCCGCCAGCAGATAGAGATCGGGACTGGGCTTGCCGCGCGTGACGTCGTCGCGCGTCAGGATGGTTTCGAAGTGTGAGCGTATGCCGCCGAGAGTCAGATGCTGTTCGGCGGTGCGCAGCGATGACGACGTCACCAGCGCCGTCGCGCAACCGGCGCGCTGCAAGGCTTCCAGCAATTCGACGGCGCCGGGCTTCAGCGGCATGCCGTCGCGAAGGATCTCGTCGCGCCGGGCGATGAAGGCTTGGTTGAAGTCCAGCATCGGAAAATCCGCGCCGTAGTGGTCGAGTAGCATGATCTCGCATTCCGGACCGGGAATGCCGATCATGGCGTGACAGATCGCAGTGCTATCGGAATACCCGAAGGCATCCAGCGCCGTGGCCAGGCTGGCAAGATACACGCGCTCGGTATCGAGCAGCGTTCCGTCCATGTCCAGCAGCACCGCCTCGACCTGCCATTCATTTGGCGCCGCCTCGTGACTTGCCACCGCTTTTCTTAAACACGCCCGGCACAGGCAATCCCCGCCCGCCGTCGGCATCGGCAGTTTTGCGGTTTCCGACGCGCACCAGCATTCGCCGGACAGATCGCAGCCGAACTCGGTGCCGCATTCGGCGCAGGCGAGGCGGCGGCTGAGCGGAAGCGCAGTTTCTGTCCGATTTGTCATGAGCTCAGCCAAACTTTAACCGGGTTTTTCATGCCCGGTTCATCTGTGGCGGAGGTATACTGGGCCACGCCAGCGATCATACAAGCAAGCCGATTCGAGGCAAACCGATGTTCCGCGATCCGCAAATGGCTCTCGTCGCGCTCAATCGTTTCGGCTTCGGCGCCCGCGGCGGCGCCTCCGGTGATATCGTCAATGCGGCCTCGGACCCGCGGGGCTTTGTGAAGGCCGAGCTCAGTCGTCCCAATGGCGTGCTGCTGGAACTGCCGGGCCTGCAGTCGACTCCGGCGCTGGGCCAGGCGATGTTCGCCTACCAGCTCGAGATCAAGAACGCGCGGGAGGCCGCGGCCAAGGTCGCCGCACAGCCGCCGTCGGAAGCCAATCCGCCGGCAATGGACGCCAAGCCAGAGGCAATGAAGCCTGAGGCGATGAAGTCCGAGGCCATGAAGCCTGAAGCCCCGGCGATGAACGCCGGTGGTAATACGGTGATGACGGTGCAGCCCGACGCGCCAAAGCCGCCGCCGGCCACGGTGCCGCAACCCGTCAATGTGGTGCAGAAGGTGTTTCGTGCGGAGTCGCTGGCACGGATTCAGCGCGCGACCATCGCCGATTGCGGCTTCGTCGAGCGCCTCGTGGTGTTCTGGTCGAACCATTTTTGCATCTCCGCCAACAAGGGCGATCCGGCGCGGATGTGGGCCGGGTCGTTCGAGCGCGAGGCGATCCGTCCGTTCGTGCTGGGCAAATTCAGCGACATGCTGCGCGCCGTCGAGCAGCATCCGGCGATGCTGTTCTTCCTCGACAACCAGCAATCGATCGGGCCGACATCCAAGGCGGGACAGAACGGCAAGCGCGGCCTCAACGAAAACCTCGCGCGCGAAATCATGGAGCTGCATACGCTTGGCGTCGGTGGCGGCTACTCGCAGGGCGATGTCACCACGCTGGCGCGGATCATCACCGGCTGGACCTTCGCCGGCCGCGAAGGCCGCATCGGCACGCCCGGCAGCTTTGCCTTCAACGCCAATGCCCATGAGCCGGGATCGCAGACCTTGCTCGGCAAGACCTACGACGACACCGGCGTGACGCAAGGCGAGGCGGCGCTGGCGGATATCGCGCGGCATCCATCGACCGCAAAGTTCATCGCCACCAAATTCGCGCAGCATTTTGTCGCCGATGATCCGCCGCCGGCTCTGGTGGCGCGGTTGGAAGCCGTGTTCAAGAAATCCGACGGCGATCTGAAGGCGCTGGCGATCGCGTTGCTGGATTCCGACGAGGCGTGGCGGGCCCCGTTGTCCAAGGTGCGCAGCCCCTACGAATATCTGATTGCCATCGGCCGGGTGCTGGCGCGGATTCCGGACGATCCCGGCCGTTACATCGTCAGCCTCGGTGTGCTCGGCCAGCCGCTGTGGACGCCGCCGGGGCCGAACGGTTTTCCGGACAGCAATGCCGCCTGGGCCGTGCCGGAAGGCATGAAGCTGCGGCTCGATATCGCCGCGCAAGTATCGGCGCGTATCGCCGACAGCATCGACGCCCGCGAATTGCTCGATGTGGTCGCCGGCGACGCTGCCTCATCCGACACCCGCAACACCATTGCGCGCGCGGAGACGCGGCAACAGGCTTTGGCGCTGTTGCTGATGGCCCCGGAATTCCAGAGGAGATGACGATGGAATGCTGTGAAAGCCGCACATCGCTGCGCACTACCCGCCGCTCGCTGCTGTTGGGTGGTGCGGCCTTTGCCGCCTGGGCCTATATTCCAAAGTTCGTCCGCGCCGCGGATGCGCGCGATCCGCGTTTGATCGTGGTGATCTTGCGCGGTGCACTGGATGGCCTGGCGACTGTCGCGCCGATCGGCGATCCCGATTACACCGGCCTGCATGGCTCGATCGCGCTGACGTCGGACGGACCGCATGCGGCGACCATGCTGGATTCGTTTTTCGGCCTGCATCCCTCGATGCCGGAATTCGCGCGGATGTACCGCGAGAAAAAAGCGGCCGTCGTCCATGCGGTGGCGACGTCGTATCGCGACCGTTCGCATTTCGACGGCCAGGACGTGCTGGAGAGCGGCTTCGCCGGTCCCGGTCGGGTGCAATCCGGCTGGCTCAATCGCGCGCTGGTAGCACTGCCGCGCGGTGAGCGCGTCAGCAGCGGCCTCGCCATCGGCCCGACCACGCCGCTGGTGTTGCGGGGCGTGGCGCCGACCGTCGGCTGGGCGCCGGTGAATTTGCCGACCGCGGCGGATGACACCGCGATGCGGCTGATCGAACTCTACAAGCACCGCGATCCCGCGCTGGCGACGGCGCTGTCGCAGGGGCTGCAACTCGACAAGATCGCGGTGGGTGACGACATGAAGCCGAAGTCCGCCGGCAATGCCATCACGGCGATGCGACAGGTTGCGCGCGGCGCCGCCAAGCTGATGGCTGCCGATGACGGCCCGCGCGTCGCCGCGCTCGCTTTCGATGGCTGGGATACGCATGCGCAGGAGGGCGGCCCGGTCGGCCGTCTCGCGCAGCTGCTGGGGGGACTCGACGGCGCATTGGTTGAATTCGAAACTGCCCTCGGCGAGCACTGGCGCGATACAGTCGTGGTGGTCGCCACCGAATTCGGCCGTACCGCAAAAATCAACGGCACCGATGGCACCGATCACGGCACCGGCACGGTGGCGCTGCTCGCCGGCGGCGCGGTGAAGGGCGGCCGGGTGATCTCGGACTGGCCGGGACTAAAGCCCGCGAATCTGTTCGAGGCCCGCGACCTCGCGCCGACCACCGATCTGCGCGCCATCCTCAAGGGCGTGCTGCACGACCACCTCGGCCTCAGCGAGCGCGTGCTGGCGGACAGCGTGTTCCCCGACAGCGCTCTGGTGCGGCCGATGCAGGGATTAATTGGGTAGCTGCGTGGTCGTTGCGAGGAGCACTTGCGACGAAGCAACCCAGTCTTCGTTTGCAGCTTCTGGATTGCTTCGCGAAGCTTGTCATCGGGCGGCGCTTCGCGCCGACCCGTTGGCTCGCAATGACGGGATGCGTATTGTGGAAAGGCGTTACCCCCGCGTAATCCTGTCGATCTCCGCCATGTCCTCAGCGCTGATCGCCCACTCGATCGCTTTCATGTTCAGCTCGCTGTCGACCGCTATTTGCTATTCACAATGCGTGCAACTTCTGGCTTAGTCCGCTGCTTAGAGGGAGTTGCGGCCTGTCGATTTAGAGAGGGGCTATGAAGAAGCATCTGATCGTACCCGTGGTCGCAATGCTGTTTGCTCCGGTTGTCGTCCAGGCGCAGGAGAGTCCAAAATCCCTTGCCTGCATGGCAAAGAATGGATTCACAGCCGATCAATGGCATGCCCGTTCCGTTCCGGGCGGACCTGCGCAAGCGTACAGGAAATGTATGCAGTCCGGGGGGCAGAGCGCTCGGGAGCGAGCCGCCGCCGGGGACACTCGCCAGCGGCGAGGTTGTTTACGTCGCCTGCGGCGATGGCAAGAAACGCAAGGTCACCGGCGGAGACAATGCCAGGGGCGTGCAACGTAGTTACGGGGAATGCCGCTAGGCCTGTGTGCTGAGCGCAGCGAAGACGGGTGAAGGGACCGCGCCTCGTTCTGCCTTGCCCCTCATCTGGCACGGACTTCGTCCGGCCGCCTTCTCCCATCGGGGAGAAGGAAAGATCACCCCAACGTAATCCTGTCGATCTCGGCCATATCCTCGGCGCTGATCGTCCATTCGATCGCTTTCACGTTCTGCTCGATCTGTTCGACCCGCGTCGCGCCGGCGATGACGCTGGAGACTTGCGGGCGTGCGGCGAGCCAGGAGAACGCCAGCTCCAGCATGGAGTGGCCGCGCGCCTTCACGAAGGCTTCGAGCTTTTCGACGATCGCTTCGTTGCGCGGGGTCACGGAGCGGTCGCGCAGCGCCGGTGCCTTGGCAAAGCGGGAATCCGCGGGTGGGGCCGCGCCGCGCTGATACTTGCCGGTGAGCAGGCCGCTGGCCAGCGGGAAGAACGGCAGCAGGCCGAGATTGTAGTGCTGCGCCGCCGGCAGCAGGTCCTTCTCGATGTCGCGCACCACGAGGCTGTATTCGTCCTGGCACGACACGAACGGGCTGACGTTGATGCCGCGCGCGGTCATCTCGGCTTCGGCGAGGCGCCAGGCCGGGAAATTCGAATTGCCGATGTAGCGCACCTTGCCCTGGCGGACGAGGTCGTCCAGCGCGCGTAGCGTCTCCTCGATCGGCGTCAGCGGATCGAAATCGTGCTGCTGGTAGAGATCGATGTAGTCGGTCTTCAACCGGGTCAGGCTGGCTTCCACCGCGGCCATGATGTAGCGCCGCGATGCGCCCTGCTTGCTGCCGTCATTGGCCATCGGCTTGGAATATTTGGTGGCGAGCACGATGTCCTTGCGGCGATCGCCGAGCACCTGGCCGAGCACGGTCTCCGAGCCGCCCATGCCGGCATAGATGTCGGCGGTGTCGAACAGCGTGATGCCGAGGTCGATCGCCTTGTGGATCACTTTTCGCGAGGTTTCCAGATCGGTGCGCTGGCCAAAGTTGTTGCAGCCGAGGCCGACGGCGGACACCCGCAGGCCGGAGCCGCCGAGATTGCGAATTTGCATGATTGATCCCTGTCAGAAGAAGCGCAGGACAGGGTTATGACGTGCGGGCAGGATCGCGACAAGGCACGGCGCATCATGGCGCCTGCGCGTGGCGCTCAGGCTATGGCCGGCGCTGCTGGTTCAGAAGCGGGGAGGGGCGCCGTCTTCTTCGGCGGGCCAGCGCGCAGCGCGGCCGACGTCATCCGCCGCACCGCCTGTTCGGCGTCGCGGGCGATCTGCTTGCGATCTGCGCTCATGTCGTAGGCGACGGCGTCGCCCCAGGTCACGGTGATATCGGTGGCGCCGGAGGCGAGGATGCCGATGAAATGCGGGATCAGGTCGACGTCGCCATACCACGCCACGTTTTCGCGCAGCGCACGTCCCACCGGCAGGCCGCCGAAGCCGACATAGGCCAGCGACATCGGCTGTACGGTAATCTCTTTGTGATGCGCGGACTCGCCGAGCGCATGATGCACCGCGCCGATCAGCGCCGAGCGAAACGGCAGGACGCGAATGCCGTCGCTGGACGTCCCCTCGGCGAACAGCACCACGGCGTCGCCGCCGAGCAGGCGATCGCCGATCTCCTGCGTCGCTGCACCGGTCTTCTGCCGCCGCTCGCGCTCGATGAAGATAGTGCGCTGCAGTTTCGCGAGCCAGCCGAACACCGGCCAGCGCGCCACCTCGCTCTTGGCAACGAACACCACTGGGGCCAACGCGCCGATGACGCAGATGTCGAGCCACGAGACGTGGTTGGAGAGGATCAGCACCGGCGTGTCGCTGGTGCGCGTGCCGACCTGGCGAATCCGCACGCCGGCGAGCGCACAGAAAATGCGGTGATACAGATGCGGAATGCTTTGCTGCAGCCGCAGGCCAAACGCCATGCCGATCAGTTGAAACGGCACCAGCAGCAGCGTGAGCACGGTGACGGCGAAAAGGACGAAGACGAAACGGATCATGGAAAGCTTATATCCGACGCCGTCAGCTGCAGGCAAAAAAACGGCCCCGGTCAGCGCGGCAACTGACGGGGACCGCTTGGAGACATCCGCTCGGCGACGGGGGAAGCGATCGGATGCGGGGCAAAGCTAGCCGGGTTGTATTACATGCCCGTGACACCACGAGTTATCCACAGGCACTGCTATCACCGGCGCTATTCGGCGGCGCGCAGATGGCTGCCGCGGAACACGTCGCCGCCGCCACGCAGCGACAGATAGTAGTCCCGCTCGGCGAGGTCGTCGTTGCGGCGAATGAGGTCGGTGATCGGTGTGTAGCTCAGCATCCGGCCGCCATCCGGCAGAACGGTGCAGCTCAGCCGCAACACCTGGCCGCTGGTGAGCCGCAGGTTGATCGGCGTTGGATCGCCGGCGCGGATCATCTCCACGCGCCGCGCGATGAAAGCATCGAGCTCGTCTTCCGGTAGTTCGTAAGCGCGGATGTCGCGGCCGTGATACATCAGCGCGATCAGCGGCGGCTTGCTGTCGGCCTTGTCGTCGGGCAGCGCGAAGTAGTTGCGGAAGGCGCGGTTGATGAATTCGGCGCGGGTGTCGGCATTGAGCAGCACGACACCGATGTCGATCCGGTCGAGGGCCTCCGACAGCCGCTCGGCGGTGGCGTGGCGTTCGTGCTTTTCCGCCTTTTGTTTCTTTCGTTGCAGCAGGCGGACGACGACAGCGATGCCGACGCCGGCTGACAGCGCCATCGCTGTTCCAAAAACTGGGTCGAGAATCACGCGCCAGTCGTATGGCATCAGACGTACCGTGTTCATACATAGGCAAGAGCCGCAGGTTGGCGGTTGGTTGCCAAATCTCCCACAGCTTTTCGCCGGTATCGCTAATGTCGCTTGCAGCGGATGGGCAAGGTTTTCCCATTGTTCGCTTCAAATGATATCGATGGTGCCGGAACCGTTGCCGGCAGCCGGATGTTAGCGACGCAATTTGCAAAGATAATCGAAGGATCACCATGCCTTTTACCATTCCGCCGCTGCTGTTGCCGATCCTGATGCTGTTCGCCTCCAATGTGTTCATGACCTTTGCCTGGTACGGTCATCTGAAATTCAAGGAATCTTCGCTGCCGCTCGTCATCATGGTGAGCTGGGGCATCGCCTTCTTCGAATACTGGCTGGCGGTGCCGGCCAACCGCTGGGGCAGCGCGGTCTATTCGGCGGCGCAGCTGAAGACGATGCAGGAGGTGATCACGCTGGTCGTGTTCGCCGGCTTCTCGGCACTCTACCTGAAGGAGCCGCTCGGCTGGAATCACGCGCTGGGATTTGCGTTCATTGGGCTCGGAGCGTTCTTTATTTTTCACAAGTGGTCGTGACCTGTAGTGCGCAATGACGGCGTCACTTCTCCGTTGGCGTGACTCGCAAAATCCGTCCCGCCGAACTGTCCGTCAGCAGCCACAGCGCGCCGTCCGGGCCCTGGCGGACATCGCGGATCCGCTCGTTCAAATTCCGCAGGATGCGTTCTTCCGACGTGACGACATTGCCGTTCAGTGACAGCCGCACCAGCATCTGGCCGGCCAGCGCGCCGGTGAACAGGCTGCCGCGCCATTTCGGAAACAGCGTGCCGGTGTAGAAGGCCATGCCTGATGGCGCAATCGAGGGTACCCAGTATTTGATCGGCTGCTCCATGCCGGCTTTGGCGGTGCTCTCGTGAATTTTCGCGCCTGAATAGTCGATGCCGAAGCCGATCACCGGCCAGCCGTAGTTCTTGCCCTTGCCGATGATGTTGACCTCGTCGCCGCCGCGCGGGCCGTGTTCGATCTCCCACAGATCGCCCGACACCGGATTGATCGCGAGGCCCTGTCCGTTGCGATGGCCATAGCTCCAGATCTCCGGCCTGGCGCTGTCGCGGCCGACGAACGGATTGTCCTTCGGCACCGAACCGTCCGGCGCGATCCGGATCAGCTTGCCGAGATGGTTGCCGAGGTTCTGCGCTTCGTCGCGATAGCTGAAGTGCTCGCCAAGCGTGACGAACAGGTTGTCGTCGCTGGCCTGCACGATGCGGCAGCCATAGTGGTTGCCGGAGGACAGCGGGCCGTCCTGCCGGAAGATCATTTTGACATCGTCGAGTTTCGGCGCAGTGCCATCGACCAGCCTGGCGCGTGCCACGGTGGTGCGGCCGCCACTACCGCTGCGCTCGGAGAAGCAGAAATAGATCGTGTTGTTCTGCGCAAATCCCTTGTCGGTGATGACGTCGAGCAGGCCGCCCTGGCCGGTGGCCCAGACCTCCGGCACACCCTTAAATGGCGGCAACAGCTGACCCTGCGGCGTGACGATGCGCATCCGGCCGGGGCGCTCGGTAACCAGCATGCGGCCGTCCGGCAGGAACGCCAGCGCCCATGGATGGACCAGGCCGCTGGCGACGGTCTGCACCTCGAGCTGGCCGGCCGATGACGCAAACGAGCTGTTGTCGCCGCGCGTTGACGTGGCAATCAGGAATGTCGCGGTCACGACGATCGCCGCTGTCAGCGACGCGGTGACCCAAATCACCGGCGACTTCATCAGAATGGCTCCGTCACGGAGGCGAAGGTTGAGCGTGCGATGCCTGTCATCGCGGAAAGTCGTCGTGAGAAAGGTGGTTGCCGGTCAGAGTGGCATCGCCATCGACACCCGGATCGTCAGCAGCGTCAGCGTCACGATCACGCACAGCGAGAGGCAACCGACCGCGAGCGAGGCGGCGACGGCGTTGGTCAGCCGGGTTGAAGCAACGGGGGCGGGACGCGCCTGAAATCCTGCGCCCACGCGAAGCGACCGTATCATGGCCGTAAATCCTTCAAATCGCGGGCGAATCACCCGCGCTTCGCGAATTTCGCAGGGCCAGCAGGCAAGATTTGGGCGGAATTGACACCAACCATGGCGGAATGAGGGCGCAAATACCGCTTATGCCCGCTATTTGCTGGCTTATGCGCCGGCAGCTGCGTCCAAAGTATCGAATTCGTTCGAGGTCGGATGCCAGTCCATGGCGACGAAGCCGGGTGCTTGCTCGACCCGGCGCAGCCAGCCACGCACCGCCGGGAAGCTGGCGAGGTCGAAATCGCACTGATGGGCGACGTGCGTATATCCGTACAGCGCGATGTCGGCGATGGTGAGCTGGCCGGCGGCGAAGAAGTCATGGGTCTTGAGGTGGTTTTCCATCACCTGCAGCGCCGCATAGCCGCGCTCCATCCAGTCTTCCAGCGCGTGGGTCTGCAGATCGCGACCGCCGCGAACCAGCGACAGCCAGAAATACGCCGCGCCGATGTTCGGCTCCAGCGCGTGCTGCTCGAAGAACATCCATTGCAGCGCCTCGGCGCGGTCCATCCGCGATTCCGGCGCCAGCGAAGTGCCGATCGCGACATACCAGAGGATGGCGTTGGATTCGGCGAGGTAACGGCCTTCCGCGACCTCGAGCAGCGGCACCTGACCGCTCGGATTCTTGGCGAGGAATTCCGGTGTGCGGCTCTCTCCGCGCAGAATATCGATCTCGATGGCGCGATACGGCGCCTCAAGAAATGCCAGCGCAAGGCGGACCTTGTAGCTGTTGCCGGAGCGCTGCATCGAGTAGAGCTTGTACATTCGCGGTCGGCCGATTCATTTTTTAGTGAAGGCTGATTTTAGTGAACGCCTGCAGTCGTTCGCGTGCGGGCTCCTCGGCCCGTAACGCGGCTAAACAATGATGCCGATGGCGATGCGTCGCAAGCCCTCGAAACTGGAAAAAGTCGAAAACGCTCGTCGCTACTCGTGCGCGCGGAAAATCATGCTCGTTAACGGATACTGCGCTCGCAGGGACGCGAGCACGGCCCATTTGCCGAGATCGGCGAGGGCGTCGGAAATGAGCTGTCTTGGCCGCGTATTTCACCGAATCTTGCATCGATATCGGTGTTTCTGCGTTGAGATTCGCTAAAAAGCGAAGCATCACGCACTTGTTTTGGCCCATCCTTCTTGCGATGCAGCGTCACGCGCTTTAGGGTGCGCCGATCCCAGCAGGATCACCCACATTCAGGAGTCGCGGGCCGCGGGCTTGCGACGTTGCAAGGAGATGATGATGTCGTTTTTGTCCGCTGCGCTCGACCGTGTGAAGCCGTCCGCGACCATCGCGGTGACGGATAAAGCACGTGCGCTGAAAGCAGCCGGCCGCAACGTCATCGGCCTTGGCTCCGGCGAGCCCGACTTCGACACCCCGGCCAACATCAAGCTGGCGGCGATCCATGCGATCGAGGCCGGCAAGACCAAGTATACCGCGGTGGACGGCATCCCTGAGCTGAAGGAAGCCATCATCGGCAAGTTTCAGCGCGAGAACGGCCTGACCTACAAGCCGAACCAGATCATCGTCGGCACCGGCGGCAAGCAGGTGCTGTACAACGCGCTGATGGCCACCATCAATCCTGGCGATGAGGTCATCATCCCGGCGCCCTATTGGGTGAGCTATCCGGAAATGGTCGCGCTGGCCGGGGGCATTTCCGTGCCCGTGGTCTGCACGGCCGAGTTCGGATTCAAGCTGCAGCCGTCCGCGCTGGAAGCGGCGATCACGCCGAAGACCAAGTGGATCATCCTGTGCTCGCCGTCGAACCCGACCGGCGCCGCCTATTCGCGTGCCGAGTTGAAGGCGCTCACCGACGTGCTGGTCAAGCACCCGCATGTCTGGGTGATGACCGACGATATGTACGAGCATCTGGTCTATGACGCATTCGTGTTCACCACCCCGGCGCAGATCGAACCCAAATTGTACGATCGCACGCTGACGGTGAACGGCGTCTCCAAGGCCTATTGCATGACCGGCTGGCGCATCGGCTACGCCGGTGGCCCCGCTGAATTGATCAAGGCGATGGCGACTATCCAGTCGCAGTCGACGTCGAACCCGTCGTCGATCGCGCAATGGGCAGCGGTGGAAGCCTTGAACGGTCCGCAGGACTTCATCCCGGCCAACAACGCCGTGTTCAAGGAACGCCGCGATCTGGTGGTGTCGATGCTGAATCAGGCCAGCGGCCTCGATTGCCCGCGGCCGGAAGGCGCATTCTATGTCTATCCGTCCTGCGCCGGCACCATCGGCAAGACCGCGCCGTCGGGCAAGGTGATCGCCAATGACGAGGATTTCGTTACCGAGCTGCTGGAGACCGAAGGCGTCGCTGTAGTACAGGGATCGGCGTTCGGCCTTGGACCGGCGTTTCGAATCTCCTATGCCACCAAAACGTCGGACCTCGAAGATGCCTGCAGCCGCATTCAGCGGTTCTGTGGCAATCTGCGATAAGCCACATTAACATCCGGCAACGTTGCAAGCCTTTTTAAGGTTTGTTTTGGAAGCGCCTTGTTTTGAACACGGCGCTTCCTTCTTGTTCCCACGCAATTCAATCTCAAAAAGGCGGAGTATATCTATGCGGCTCTCTAAAATGTTCGGTATCGCGACGGTGGCCCTCGTTGCGTCGTTCGCGTCCGCGAATGCGCAGCAGGGCGTTCGCGTCGGCGTGCTCGAGTGCACCGGCGGCCAGAACGTCAGCTTCGTCGTCGGTTCGAACGCGACCCTGAACTGCGTCTTCCAGAGCGAAGGCGGCCGTACAGAGGGTTACGTCGCCAACATCAAGCGCTTCGGCCTCGATCTCGGCTTCACCCAGAACACCACCGTGCAGTGGACCGCTTTCGCGCCCTACGCCCGCGTGCCGCGCGGCGGTCTGGCCGGCAGCTACGGCGGCGTCGGCTCCAATGCGTCGGTCGGCGTCGGCTTCGGCGGCAACTTCCTGCTCGGCGGTGCCGGCAACGCCTACACCCTGCAGCCGATCAGCGTTCAGGGCCAGACCGGCCTCAACGTGGCGGCCGGCGTCGTCAGTCTCGACCTCGTGCCCGCTGCTCCGGTGCGTGCTCGCCGCGTGCGCCATCATCGCCGTCATCACTGATCGACGACAAGGTTAACGAAAAGGCCCGCGCAAGCGGGCCTTTTTTGTTTGATAGCGAAAGTGTGCAGCTGTCATTGAGCGGTGTCATTGGCTATGGATAAGCGATTGGCGCAGACGGGCTCAGAACTGTCTGCGCGTTTGGTCCGCATCACACCGCTCACTCCGGAGACCCCCTGCCATGAGCCGCCTCTCGCTATTTCTAGGTATTGCTGCGACGACATTGGTTGCCTTCAGCGCGCAGGCGCAGGCGCCGCGGGCCGTTCAGATCGGCGTGCTGCAATGCCGCGGCGGCGCCAGCGTCGGCTTTGTCGTCGGTTCGGTGACCAATCTCGGCTGCGTGCTGCGCGCCGAAGGCCGTCCGGACCAGCCCTATGTCGCCACCATCCGCAAGGTCGGCATCGATCTGGGCATCACCCAGGAAACCGCGCTCGGCTGGGCGGTGTTCGCACCGGTGGAGCGTGCAGGGGTGGGCGATCTCTCCGGCAATTATGCCGGCGCGCAGGGCAGCGCCTCGTTCGGCGTCGGCCTTGGCGCCAATGTGCTGGTCGGCGGCTCCGCTAATTCGATCGCCCTGCAGCCGCTCAGCCTGCAGGGCTCCACCGGCCTCAATGTCGCCGCCGGCCTCGAAAGCCTCGAACTGCGCCCGGGGAGGTAAGACCTGCACCCCTCTCCGAGAGGCGTCCCGGCACTCGCTGGACGCCTCGCGGAACATTGCGCATCGCAATAACGTTTCCATCTTGCCAATTCGGCGTCTCGGGGAGACCATCTCCGTGCCGACCCAATCATGGGCCGAGCTCCAGATCAGGAGGCGGCAATGGGACACGACGTGAGAAGTCCCCGCGGTCCCCGGTGCATTGCACTGGTGGGCCCTTTCCAGAGCGGAAAAACCACACTGCTTGAAGCGATACTGGCCCGCACCGGCGCGATCCCGCGGGTCGGCAGCGTCGATGCCGGTACCAGCGTCGGGGATGCCGGTGCGGAAGCCCGCCGCCACAAGATGGGCACAGGCCTCAGTGCCGCCAGCACGACCTTCATGGGGGACAGCTACACTTTCATCGATTGTCCCGGCTCGGTGGAATTCGCCCATGACATGCGCGCTGCACTTCCCGCAGTCGATGCCGCCGTGGTGGTCTGCGAGGCCGATGCGCGAAAGCTGCCGCAGCTGCAGCTGATCCTGCGCGAGCTGGAAGACCTCGGCATTCCCCGCTTCCTGTTCCTCAACAAGATCGATCGCGCCCACAAGCGCATTCGCGAAACCCTGGGCACCCTGCAGCCGGCCTCGCGGATTCCACTGGTGCTGCGGCAGATTCCGATCTGGAACGGCGATCTGATCGCCGGCTTCGTCGACCTGGCGCTGGAGCGTGCCTTTGTCTATCGCGAGCACAAGCCCTCCGAAGTCGTCGCGCTGGATGGCGGCGATCTCGACCGCGAGAAGGAAGCGCGGTTTGCGATGCTCGAAAAACTTGCGGACCACGACGACGCGCTGATGGAGCAACTGCTCGAAGACATTCCGCCGCCGGCGGACGCCGTGTTCGACGATCTCGCCCGCGAATTGCGCGAGGGCCTGATCTGTCCGGTGCTGCTCGGCTCGGCCTTGCGTGAAAACGGCGTGCTGCGGCTGATGAAGGCGCTGCGTCACGAAGCGCCCGGCGTAGATGACACCGCGAAACGTCTCGGCGTGCCTGCGGCCACCAAGGACGCGCTCGCTTACGTGCTCAAGACCACGCATCTGCAGCACGGCGGCAAGTTGTCGTTGGCGCGCGTGCTCGCCGGCCATCTCGACGACGGCGCGACGCTGCAATCGTCCTCTGGCGAGACCGGCCGCGTCTCCGGCATTCTGGCGATGAACGGCGCCCACGACAGCAAGCGCGCCGCCGCCGAAGTCGGCGACACCGTCTCGCTCGGCAAGCTCGATCAAATCAAGACCGGCGACACGCTGTCCGCCGGCAAGACCGCGCCGGCCGCGCTGGTGAACGTCATCCCGGTCGCGCCGGTGCTGGCGATGGCGCTCGCCGCCACCGACCGCAAGGATGACGTCAAGCTCGGCCAGGCCTTGCTCCGGCTGAACGAGGAGGACCCTTCGCTCTCGGTGGTCAACAATGCCCGCACCCATGACGTGGTGCTGTGGGGGCAGGGCGAGATGCATCTGCGCGTCGCGCTGGAGCGGCTGCAGGAACGTTTCGGCGTCAACGTCAAATCGCAGCCGCCGGTGATCGGCTATCAGGAGACCATCCGAAAACCGATCCTCCAGCGCGGCCGGCACAAGAAGCAGTCCGGTGGCCACGGCCAGTTCGGCGATGTGGTGCTGGAGGTGTGCCCGCTGCCGCGCGGCGAGGGATTTGCGTTTCAGGAAAAGGTGGTCGGCGGCGCCGTGCCGCGCAATTATATCCCGGCGGTGCAAGAGGGCGTCGTCGATGGGTTGCTGCGCGGCCCGCTCGGTTTCCCGGTCATCGACGTGCAGGTCACGCTGACCGACGGCTCGTTTCACAGCGTGGATTCCTCCGACCTGGCGTTTCGCACCGCGGCGCGGATCGGTGTCAGCGAAGCGCTGCCGCAGTGCCAGCCGGTGCTGCTGGAGCCGATCCATGTGGTCGAGATCGTCTGTCCCACGGAGGCCACCGCCAAGATCAATGCGATCCTTTCGGGTCGGCGCGGACAAATTCTGGGCTTCGACACCCGCGACAACTGGCCGGGCTGGGACATGGTTCGCGCGATGCTGCCGGAGGCCGAGATCGGAGATCTGATCGTCGAGCTGCGTTCCGCCACCGCCGGTGCGGGGCATTTTACGCGCAGCTTCGACCACATGGCCGAAGTCACCGGCCGTGCCGCCGACCAGATCATCGCCGCGCACCGCGTCGCAGCGTAGTCAAAAGCACTGGAAGTCTCTACTTCCAAAATGGCTTCAATGATGTTTTAAACATCATTGAAGCCATTTTATATTTGATATACGACTCTTGAAATAGGAAGCCTCGCTTGATCACATCGTTTCAAATGCGCGCGGCGCGTGCACTGCTGGGGGTCGATCAAAAGCGGCTGGCCGAACTGGCCGGCGTATCGTTGCCGACGATCCAGCGCATGGAGGCGAGTGACGGCAACGTCAGGGGGGTGGTGGATTCGTTGATCAAGGTCGTCGATGCGTTCAACCGCGCCGGCGTTGATCTGATCGGCGAAGACGTCCGGAGCGATTCCGGAGGGCGAGGCGTGCGGCTGAAGCAGCCTGGTCCGCCACCGAAACTGACGGATCAAAGCTGATCGGTTGAGCGCGGGTCGCGGCGCCAATCGATATCGGGGGCAAGCGACGGGGCGAGCCAGAATGGATATTTCCAGAGAACAGGCGCGGCGGCCGCGCGGGCCGACATTCGCGGAATTGTTCACCCCAAAACTGATTACCGTGTTGCGTGAAGGTTACGGCTTCGCCGATTTCCGTGGCGACGTATTGTCCGGCCTTACCGTGGCGATTGTGGCGCTGCCGCTGTCGATGGCGATTGCCATTGCCTCGGGCACGTCGCCCGATCGTGGGCTGATCACCGCCGTGGTCGGCGGCTTTCTGGTGTCCGCGCTGGGCGGTAGCCGGTTTCAGATCGGCGGTCCGGCCGGTGCCTTCATCGTGCTGGTGGCGGCGACGGTCAGCCGCCATGGCATCGATGGCCTGATTCTGGCGACGATGCTCTCCGGCCTGTTCCTGATGGTTGCCGGTTTCCTGAAAGTCGGCACCTATATCAAATTCATTCCGTTTCCAGTCACGGTGGGCTTCACGTCGGGCATCGCCGTCATCATCTTCGCCAGCCAGATCAAGGATCTGTTCGGGCTGACGCTTGATGGCAAGGAGCCCGGCGAACTGCTCCCGAAGCTTGAGACGCTGGGCCGGGCGCTGCCCACCTTCAATGTCGCTGCTGTCGCCATCACCGTCGTCAGCATCGCGATCATTCTCGGACTTCGCAAATGGCGGCCGTCTCTGCCCGGCATTCTCATCGCGGTGGTGGCCGCCGCCGCGGCGGCCTGGGCGTTCGCACTGCCGGTGGAGACCATCGGCACGAAATTCGGTGGGATTCCGCAATCCTTTCCGCTGCCGTCGCTGCCCGCGATCTCGCTCGCCAAATTGCAGGCGATCCTGCCGGATGCCATCGCCTTCGCGCTGCTCGGCGCCATCGAGTCGCTGCTTTCGGCCGTGGTCGCCGACGGCATGACGGGGCGCCGGCATCGATCGAATTGCGAACTGGTGGCGCAGGGCGTCGCCAATATCGGCTCGGCGCTGTTCGGCGGCATTTGTGTCACCGGCACCATTGCCCGCACCGCCACCAATGTCCGCTCCGGTGCGCACGGCCCGGTCTCCGGCATGCTGCACGCGGCTTTTCTGCTGCTGTTCATTCTGGTCGCGGCGCCATTGGCGAGCTACATCCCGCTGGCGGCGCTGGCCGCCGTGCTCGCGGTGGTGGCCTGGAACATGGCCGAGAAGCACGAATTCGCCACGCTGCTGCGCTCGTCATGGGGCGACGCCCTGGTGCTGCTGGCGACATTCCTGCTGACGATCTTCCGCGACCTCACCGAGGGCATCGTCGTCGGCTTCGCGCTCGGCGCGGTGTTGTTCATCAACCGGATGGCGGAAACCACCGGCATTGAGGCCGCCGCACCGCTGGTGCCCGGCGACAAGGCCGACGACGCCAATGGCGACAGGGCACCCTATGATGCGCGCCTGGCGGCCGATCCCGACGTGCTGGTCTACCGCATCACCGGCGCATTTTTCTTCGGCGTCGCATCGACCATCGGCTCGGTGCTGGACAGCATCTCCGATCGCCACAAGGCGTTCGTGATCGATTTTGCCGCGGTGCCGTTCCTGGATTCCACCGCCGCCAATGTGATCAAGGGGATCGCCGAAAAGGCGAGACGGCAGGGCGTTCGCGTCATCCTCACCGGCACGTCGCAACCAGTTCGCCGGGCCTTGCTGACCCACGGCGCGCGGCCGCCGCTGGTGAAATACCGCACCGACATTGCCGATGCGATCGCGGAGATCAAGGCGCGGGTGGCCACGCCCGCCGTCACGGAGGCGTCGGTCTTGCGCTGATGGCATCGCTTTTGAATAGATGGCGTTGATGCAGCGAATGAACGAGACACGATGCTGAACTCCCGCGGCAATATCGCGCTGGCCTGCACGCTGAGTGCGCTGGCCGGCTATATCGACGGCATCGGCTTCATCCATCTCGGCGGGCTGTTCGTGTCCTTCATGAGTGGCAACTCGACGCGGCTGGGCGTCAGCGCTGCCGAGGCGGACTGGCCGAAAGCCCTGCAGGCGCTGGGGTTGATCGCGCTTTTCGTGGCCGGCGCCGCGGCCGGCAGCGTGATCGTGCTCGGCCGCGGCCGGCAACGCCAGGCGCTGCTGCTGCTGGTGGAGGCGCTGCTGCTCGGCGGTGGCGCGCTGGGCTACGAGTTCGGATGGTCGCAATCCGCAATCGCGGCCATCGTGCTGGCCATGGGCCTGGAGAACGCGGTATTCCAGATCCATGGGGGCGCCGGTCTTGGCCTGACTTACGTCACCGGCGCGCTGGTCAAGGTCGGCCAGCTTCTGGCCACGGCGCTGACCGGCGGCGCGCGCTGGGCATGGCTGCCGAACCTGCTGCTATGGGCCGCGATGGTGATCGGCGCCATGATCGGTGCGCTGGTCTATCAGCGCATCAATCTCGCCGCGGTGTGGTTTGCCGCAGCTGCAGCATTGATCGCGGGCGCCATCGTTGCAGTGCAAGCACGTGCATCGCGACATTGACAGCCAGCACATCAGCATGATCCCTGTGGCACGTACGCCTCCAGTTGAGGCGAAGGACCGATGATGCCAAACCAGACCAAGCCCCGTGCCGCATGTTTGATCGGCTGGCCGGCGGCGCATTCGCGCTCCCCGCTGATCCATCATTACTGGCTGCGGGCGCTCGAAATCCACGGCGGCTACAGCATCGAGTCGGTGCCGCCCGAAGGTTTCGCCGAGTTCGTCATGAACCTGTCGAAGCACGGCTACATCGGCGGCAACATCACGATCCCGCACAAGGAGCGCGTGCTCAAGCTGACCGCGCCGGATCAGCGCGCTCGTGCAGTCGGTGCCGCCAACACGTTGTGGTACGACCATGGCACGTTGCGCTCGACCAATACCGACATCGAAGGCTTCATCGACAATCTCGATCACTGTGCCGACGACTGGGATCACGCCGACGACGCACTGGTGCTCGGCGCCGGCGGATCGTCCCGCGCGGTGGTGTTCGGCCTGCTGGAGCGCGGTCTCAAGCGCATCCATCTCGCCAACCGCACTATCGACCGCGCCCAGGCGATCGCCGATCAGTTCGGGCCCAGGGTTTTGCCGCTCACGTGGGAGGAGATTGCCACGGTGTTGCCGCGTGCCGGCCTGCTGGTGAACACCACGTCGCTCGGCATGAACGGTCAACCGCCGCTCCATGTCGATGTTGAACTGTTGCCCGCACAGGCCGTGGTGGCCGATCTGGTCTATGTGCCATTGCAGACACCGCTGCTCGCGGCGGCGCAGGCGCGCGGACTGCGCACCGCCGACGGCCTCGGCATGCTGCTGTATCAGGCGGTGCGCGGTTTCGAGTTGTGGTTCGGACATCGTCCCGAGGTCACGCCGGAATTGCGCGCGCTGGTCGAGGCCGACCTGTCACAGTGACGTGAAGCGGGAATAGCATTTCGGAGTCGGGGTTTCCATCTGCAGGTTGCTGGGCGCTCTCTCCAAAGGAAATTCCATGTTTCAAATCGTCTCTTCCACAACGCGCGCGCTCGCGTGCTCGCTGCTGGCCGCTTCGCTGTTCACCTCGGTCGCTGTCGCGCAGCAGCCCCAGCCGGTGCGGATTCGCGGCACCATCGAAAGCGTCGATGGCGCCAACATCACGGTGAAGGCGCGCGACGGCGAGGACAGGAAGGTGCATCTCACCGACAATGTCGCGGTCACCGGCATCACCAGGACCACGCTGTCGAACATCAAGCCGGGCTCCTATATCGGCGTGACCGGTCAGCCGCAGTCCGACGGCACCCAGAAGGCGATCGCAATCCACATTTTCCCGGAAGCGATGCGCGGCACCGGCGAAGGTTTCCGGCCCTGGGATCTGCGCCCCAACAGCACCATGACCAACGCCACCGTCGACCAGAAGGTCGAAGCCACCGATGGCCAGACCCTGACGGTGAAATACAAGGACGGCGAGAAGAAAGTCACCGTGACCGCGGACACGCCGATTGTGACCTTCGTGCCGAGCACCAAGGCTGAATTGAAGCCGGGCGCCAAGGTCATCATCATGGGCGCCAACAAGAAGGAAGACGGCACGCTGGAAACCGCGCGCGTCAATGTCGGCCTGGATGGGCTGACGCCGCCGATGTGAGGGGGCGCTACACATACTGCCGTCATCCTGAGAAGCCGCGCATATTCGCGCGGCGTCTCGAAGGATGACGGCAGTAGTTACATCACTTCACCAGCACGTGGCCGTCGATCTCTTCGATGCTGTTGACGCCGCACAGGCCCATGGTGACGCTGAGTTCGTTGGCGATAATATCGAGGGCCTTGGCGACGCCGGGTTGGCCGAACGCGCCGAGGCCGTAGATGTAGGCGCGGCCGATCATGCAGGACTTGGCGCCGAGCGCCAGCGCGCGCATCACGTCCTGGCCGGAGCGGATGCCGCCGTCGAACATGACTTCGATCTCCGAGCCGACGGCGTCCACCACCTTCGGCAGCACCGAGATCGATGACGGCGCGCCGTCGAGCTGGCGGCCGCCATGGTTCGACACCACCAGCGCATTGGCGCCGGTCTTCAGCACCTCACGCGCGTCTTCGACGTCATGGATGCCTTTGACGATCAGCTTGCCCGGCCAGATGCTGCGGATCCAGTCGATGTCTTTCCAGTTCAGCGACGTGTCGAACTGCGATGCGGTCCAGGCGGAGACCGATCCCAGATCGTTGGTGTTCTTGACGTGGCCGGCGATGTTGCCGAAGTTCCGCCGCTTGGCGCGCAGCGTGCCGAGCAGCCAGGACGGCTTGCTGGCGAAATCGATCAGGTTCTTCAGATTGAAGAGCTGTGGCGGCACCGACAGGCCGTTCTTGATATCCTGATGGCGCTGCCCGATCACCTGCAGATCGACAGTGAGCACCAGCGCGCTGCATTTCGCGGCGATGGCGCGCTCGATCAGCGCCTTGATGAAGCCGCGGTCCTTCATGACGTAGAGCTGAAACCAGAACGGCTTCTCGACGTTCTCGGCGACATCCTCGATCGAATTGATCGACATCGTGCTCAGCGTGTAGGGGATGCCGGCGGCCTGCGCGGCGCGGCAGGCGTGGATCTCGCCGTCGCCATATTGCATGCCGGCGGAGCCGACCGGCGCCAGGATCAGCGGCAAATTTGATTTTTCGCCAAGGATGTTCGTCGTCAGATCCCGCTTCGAAATATCGACCAGGACGCGCTGGCGGAATTTCAGCTTTTGCAGGTCGTCGCGATTGGCGCGCAGCGTATCCTCGCTATAGGAGCCGTGATCGACATAATCGAAGAACGCTTTGGGCACGCGGCGCTGGTGAACCTCGCGCAAATCTTCGATGCAGGTGATGTGTTTCATGGGGGAGCCCGGCCCTTCTTGAATTTGCCTGTTTCGATGTGATCTAGCATGGTTGGGCCAGCAGCCAAATCATCCTTGCGGATCACGCGCCGCCACGATTGCAAAGGGAGAACACCATGCCCGGCTCCAAAGCCAAGCCCCCGACCGCTGCCGAGGCCGAGAAGAAAAAGCTCGATGACGCCCTGGAGGAGGGGCTGGAGGAGACTTTTCCGGGCTCCGATCCGGTCAGCGTGACCCAGCCGGCCCATTCCAAAGCCGACCACCATATCAAGCGCAAGGACTGAGGGTCGGGCTTCAGTCGCCCGGTCGCGGGGGGGGGGGGATAGAAATATATTAGCGGTATCAGTGTGTTGTAGAAAATCCGATAGCCAAACGGTCGGTAATGATTCATCATATTTTTTGAAGCCATTTTAGGGCGCCCGGCCTTATAAGACCGTCATATGCCCTACGGGCGGGGTGTCGCAGGCGAGTCGCCGGATTCGGTTTGACTGCCCAAAAGCGACAATTGGGGGTTGATATGAGCCGCAAATATTTCGGGACCGACGGCATTCGTGGCCGCGCCAATGGCTTGATCACGCCGGAACTGGCTTTGAAGGTCGGGCAGGCCGCGGGGTTGGTGTTTCAGCGCGGCGAACATCGTCATCGCGTGGTGATCGGCAAGGACACACGGCTGTCCGGCTACATGATCGAGAACGCCATGGTGGCGGGCTTCACCTCGGTGGGCATGGACGTGCTGCTGGTCGGCCCGATGCCGACGCCGGCGGTGGCGATGCTGACCAAGTCGATGCGCGCCGATCTGGGCGTGATGATCTCCGCGTCGCACAATCTGTTCGAGGACAACGGCATCAAGCTGTTCGGCCCGCTCGGCTTCAAGCTGTCCGACGATGTCGAGAAGAGAATCGAGGAATTGCTCGACGACAATCTCGACAAGAAGCTCGCGCAAAGCGCCAGCCTGGGCCGTGCCCGCCGCATCGACGGCGTGCATGACCGCTACATCGAATTCGCCAAGCGTACGCTGCCGCGCGACCTCAGCCTCGATGGCCTGCGCGTGGTGGTCGACTGCGCCCATGGCGCCGCCTACAGGGTGGTGCCGGAAGCACTGTGGGAACTGGGCGCCGACGTGATTTCGATTGGCGTCGAGCCCGACGGTTTCAACATCAACAAGGAATGCGGCTCCACTTCGCCGGAAGCGCTGAGCCGCAAGGTGCGCGAGATGCGCGCCGACATCGGCATTGCGCTGGATGGCGACGCCGATCGCGTCATCATCATCGACGAGCGCGGCCATCTCGTCGATGGCGACCAGTTGCTCGCGGTGATCGCGCAGAGCTGGAAGGAAGACGGCCGGCTGTCGAAGCCCGGCATCGTCTCCACCGTGATGTCGAACCTCGGCCTCGAGCGTTTCCTCAATGCGCAGGGCATCGACCTCGTCCGCACCGCGGTCGGCGACCGCTACGTGCTCGAACAGATGCTGAAGCAGGGCTACAACCTCGGTGGCGAGCCGTCGGGCCACATTATCCTGTCCGACTATGCAACCACCGGCGATGGCTTCGTTGCTGCACTGCAGGTGCTGGCGGTGGTGAAGAAGCTGGGGCGTCCGGTGTCGGAGGTCTGTCATCTGTTCGATCCGCTGCCGCAGATCCTGAAGAACGTGCGCTATCGCAGCGGCAAGCCGCTCGACGACGACGAGGTCAAGTCCACCATCGCCGCCGCCGAACTCCGGCTCAACGGCCATGGCCGGCTGCTGGTGCGCTCATCGGGTACCGAACCGGTGATCCGCGTGATGGGCGAGGGCGACGACCGGATCATGGTCGAGGAGGTGGTGGACACCATCGTCTCCGCGCTCGGCCACGCCGCCGCAGCCGCTGCGTAAGGCCAAGCCGGCGCATCGCAGCCATCAGCTATTAACGGTGGTCGGTCAACGCCGGGCGTCGTAGGAGGGGCGTCCTCCTCTTGCCCGGGATGCCATCGTGAACAAGCCTGTTGTTGTCACCGAGGAGACGCGGGTCGCGCCGGTTATCGCCCCGGAGGGCACAGTAGCGCCTGCGCTGACCGGGCCTACCTATCTCGTGCTCGGCGGCATCAGCCTGTCGCATTTCCTCAACGACACCATGCAGTCGCTGATCCCTTCGGTCTATCCGATCCTGAAGGAGAACTACGCGCTCGACTTTGCGCAGATCGGCCTGATCACGCTGGCGTTCCAGATCACTGCCTCGCTGTTGCAGCCGGTGGTCGGCCATTTCACCGACAAAAAGCCGCTGCCGTTCTCGCTGGCGATCGGCATGGGCTTTACGTTCTTCGGCCTGCTGCTGCTCAGCATCGCCCATGTCTATGCCGTAATCCTGGTGGCCGCGGCGCTGGTTGGATTGGGATCAGCGGTGTTTCATCCGGAATCGGCGCGGATCGCGCGGCTGGCCTCCGGCGGCCGTTATGGACTGGCGCAATCGGTATTCCAGGTCGGCGGCAATGCCGGATCGGCGCTGGGACCGGTGCTGGCGGCGCTGATCGTGGTGCCGTTCGGCCAGCCCAGCATCGCCTGGTTCTCGTCGATCGCCTTCGTTGCCATCGCGCTGCTGTGGCAGATCGGGCGCTGGTACAAGCCGCGCATCGTGCCGCACAGCAGCGTTTCGGTCGCGCGGCACGCGGATGCGCCGACGCCGCGGCGGGTGGCGTTGGCGATCGGCATCCTGATCGTGCTGGTGTTCTCGAAGTTCATCTACCTGTCGAGCCTGACCAGCTACTACACATTCTACCTGATGCATAAGTTCGGCGTCTCGACGCAGGGCGCGCAGCTGTATCTGTTCGTGTTCCTTGGCGCCAATGCGGTAGGCACGTTCTTCGGTGGCCCGATCGGCGATCGCATCGGGCGCCGCTATGTGATCTGGTTCTCGATCCTCGGCGTGCTGCCGTTCACGCTGCTGCTGCCCTTCGCCGGCCTGATGGGGACGGCGGTGCTCAGCGTCATCATCGGCTTCATCCTGTCGTCGGCGATGCCGGCGATTCTGGTCTACGCGCAGGAACTGGTGCCACATCGCTTCGGCATGATCTCCGGACTGTTCTTCGGCTTCGCGTTCGGCGCCGGCGGCATCGGCGCGGCGCTGCTGGGCGAGGTCGCCGACCGCATGGGCATCGAATTCGTGTATCAGGCCTGTGCGTTACTGCCGGCGATCGGGCTGCTGGCGATATTCCTGCCGAAGATGCCGAAAGGTGCACGTTAACGAAATCATAACCCGGCAAACGGCGCGACACGCACGGGCTGTGCTGCGGCGCGCCATTGATATCAATCAATCATTAGTACTTGTGGCGGCGATGCGGCGCAGTCGTCGTCCGCAATGCAATTCGTCACTCATTGTCAACCTTAATTGTTAGGGTTAAGTGGCGCTTAAGAATTTAATGGCATCGTTCGCCCGTGAGTTTCCGAGTGTGAGGCCTCCGTAGCCGCCTCTCTGGCCAAAAGGGACGAAGCCAATGCGTAGCGTTAAATTTATTGCAGCCGCCGGAGCGGCTACCGTGATCTCCGTGTCTGCGGCCGCCTTCGCTGCCGACATGCCCATCGCGCCGCCGCCGCAGTATTACGCACCGCCGCCGGTGGAAGAATTCGGTGGCTGGTATCTGCGTGGCGATATCGGCTTCAGCAATCAGAAGGTGAAGGACGTTCATTATGGCCGCGAGTCGGCTTACTCGCAGCTAACCTCCTTCAATCAGGAGTCGTCGTTCGACACCGCCGGCATCTTCGGCCTTGGCGTCGGTTACCAGTTCAACAACTGGTTCCGCGCGGATGTCACCGGCCAGTATCGCGGCAATTCAAACCTGAAGGCCACCGATCGTTTCACCGGCACGGCAGGGGGCGTACCGTACAACGGCATCGATAACTACAGTGCCAGCAAGTCTGAATGGGTCGTGATGGCCAATGGCTATGTTGATCTCGGCACCTGGTGGTGCGTGACGCCGTTCATCGGCGCCGGCGTGGGCGCTGCGCGCGTGACGATCGCGAACTTCACGGATACGGGCACCAACACTCTTCCGTTCACCACCACGAGCTTCGCCAGCGCGCCAAGCGGTTCGCAGTGGAATTTCGCCTGGGCCGCCCACGCGGGTCTGGCTTACAAGGTCAACCCGAGCCTGACGCTCGAACTGGCCTACAGCTACGTTGACCTCGGCCCAGGTCAGACCGGCGTGTTGTCGGCCTTCGATGGAACGACAAGCAACAACGTCTTCAAGTTCAAGGACATCACCTCGCACGATCTGAAGTTCGGCGTGCGCTGGAACCTCGACAGCCCGCCGGCCTATGCGCCGCCGCCGCCGCTGATCCGCAAGGGCTGATCGTCGCAACTGACTTAATACTTCTTAACGGCGCGGGATCTTCCCGCGCCGTTTTGTTTTGCGCGGGAGGTAGTGCGGCAACCATTGGTTAAGGTTAACGCGGGATGATCATGCCAGTCAGTGAGTTGAAGGATTGTCGTGATGCGTAAGTTTTTGATGGTGGTGGCGGCGGCGGCGATGCTCGGCGCGGCGCAAGGCGCGCAGGCCGCCGACATGCCGGACTTTCCGGTGCTCCGCGGCTCCTTTCCGGAAGGCCTGAGCGCCTCGCAGACCAACTGGCAGGGCTTCTACATCGGCGCCCAGGCCGGCTACGGTACTTCCGATGAGAAATTCACCGGCTCGAATTCGGCCATGACGGCGGGCCTGCTCGCCAACACATTGATCGAGAGCGAGATGGGCGTGTCGCAGTGGCCGCTCAGCTTCACCAAGCAGTCCCAGCATGGCAGCGGCTACGGCGGCTTCGCGGGTTACAATTCGCAATGGGACGACGTCGTCATCGGCGTCGAAATGAGTTATCTGCACGCCAAGTTCGGCGGCGCTTCGGCAGGATCCATGGCCCGCTACAGCCTGCTGTCGGACGGCAACTACCATTCGGTTACGTCTTCGGCCAGCAGTTCGATCGACATCAGCGATATGGCGACGTTTCGCGCGCGCGCCGGCTATGCCTTCGGCAGCTTTCTGCCCTACATGTTCGGCGGCTTCGCGCTCGGTCAGGCTGACACGGTCAGAAGCGTCTCGATCCGCGACACCGTGACGGCCGGCCCGGCATCGACCACGCCCGCCAGTCTGCTGGGGCCGCGCGCCCCGCTGAGCCAGGTGCAGGGACAGTACAGCCGCCTGATCTATGGATACTCTGCCGGCCTCGGCGTCGATATCAATATCGTCGGCGGCCTGTTCCTGCGCGGCGAGTGGGAATATCTGCGCTTCACCTCGGCGGTCGATACCTCGATCAACACCGTCCGTGCCGGCATCGGCTACAAATTCTGACCGGGCGCCGCGCCTGCGCGGCTTTCGATCCTGTTGACAGAATTTATCGCTGCTGCTGGTCTATGCCCTCAAAGGGAGGGCGCGGCGATGAAAATCTACGGCGATCTCAACTCCGGCAATTGCCTGAAGGTGAAGTGGGTCTGCGATCACCTCGCTTTGCCCTACGACTGGATCGAGCTCGACACCCTCAAGGGCGAAAGCCGTACGCCGGAGTTTCTCAAGCTCAACGGGGCAGGGCAGGTGCCCACCGTGGTGCTCGACGACGGCCGCGCGCTGGCGCAGTCCAATGCCATCATCCGTTACCTCGCCCGCGGCAGCGATCTCATTCCCGCCGACGCCTATGACGCCGCTAAGATGGATGAATGGATGTTCTGGGAACAGAACAGCCACGAGCCCTTCGTCGCAGGGTGCCGTTTCCAGATGCTCTATCTCGGCAAGCCGGTCTCCGACCTCGATCCGGAGAAGATCAAGCGCGGCTATGCTGCGCTGGCGCGGATGGAGCACCAGCTCGCCACGACGAAATTCGTCCTCGGCGACCGCGCCTCGCTCGCCGATGTCTCGCTGCTGGCCTATACGCGCGTGGCGCACGAGGGCGGCTTTCATCTCGACGGCTACGCGTCGATCCGGCGCTGGATCGGCGATGCCGAGCGGGCCTTGGGCATCTCGTGAGCGCGTCATCGCATCATCAATCAGCCGTGATAGCTCCGAACTTGCTTGACGCTTCCCGCCGGTTCCCATATTCACGCCGGCGGGACACCTCCCCCCAACGGGAGGCTAGCTATCTGGAAGGATAGATTATGACTGCAGCGAAGCCTTCTTCGCGGCCCAACGTGCCGCATTTTTCCTCCGGCCCCTGTGCCAAGCGCCCGGGCTGGGCCCCCCAAAATCTCAAGGACGCCGCTCTGGGCCGTTCGCATCGTGCGAAGGTCGGCAAGGCCAAACTCAAGCTCGCGATCGAGCTAACGCGCGAAGTGCTTGAAGTACCGGCCGGCTACAAGATCGGCATCGTGCCGGCGTCGGATACCGGCGCCGTGGAGATGGCGCTGTGGTCGCTGCTCGGTCAGCGTCCCGTTACCACCATCGCCTGGGAATCCTTCGGCGAGGGCTGGGTCAGCGATATCGTCAAGGAATTGAAGCTCAAGGATGTCACCAAGCTGCATGCCGGCTATGGCGAAATCCCTGATCTCAGCAAGGCCGATCCGGCTTCCGACATCGTCTTCACCTGGAACGGCACCACCTCCGGCGTGCGCGTGCCCAATGCCGACTGGATCAAGGCCGATCGTGAAGGCCTGACGATTTGCGACGCCACCTCTGCGGCGTTCGCGCAGCCTCTCGACTGGGCCAAGCTCGATGTCGTCACCTTCTCCTGGCAGAAGGCGCTGGGCGGCGAGGCCGGTCACGGCATGCTGGTGCTGTCGCCACGCGCGGTGGCGCGTCTGGAGAGCTACACCCCGGCCTGGCCGTTGCCAAAAATCTTCCGGATGACCAAGGGCGGCAAGCTCAACGAAGGCATCTTCGAAGGCGAGACCATCAACACGCCGTCGATGCTGTGTGTCGAGGATTATCTCGATGCGCTGGCCTGGGCGAAGTCGGTCGGCGGCCTCAGCGCCCTGATCGCGCGTGCCGATGCCAACACCAAGGTGTTGGCCGACTGGAAGGCGAAGACGCCGTGGGTGGATTTCCTCGCCCAGGATGCGTCGATCCGCTCCAACACCTCGGTGTGCATGAAGGTGGTGGATCCCGCGATCACCGCGCTCTCTGCCGACGCGCAGGCCGACTTCGCCAAGAAGCTGGTCGCCGCGGTCGAGAAGGAAGGCGCCGGCTACGACTTCGCGCACTACCGCGATGCGCCCGCGGGCCTTCGCATCTGGTGCGGCGCGACGGTCGAGGCCAGCGATGTCGAGCTGCTGACGCAGTGGATCGACTGGGCGTTTGCATCGACCAAGGCTACGCTCGCCAAGGCTGCGTAACGCTTCTTTCTTCACCTCTCCCCGCTGGGGAGAGGTCGACCGCGAAGCGGTCGGGTGAGGGCCTTCCGGCTTCCGAAATTGCGGCGCCCCTCACCCCAGCCCTCTCCCCAACGGGGAGAGGGGGTTTGCTGCGTTTTGCTGCACCTTCATCGGCTCCCATTGTCAGGATCGCATCCCATGACCGCCCCCAAAGTCCTTATTTCCGACGCGCTTTCTCCCGCCGCCGTGCAGATCTTTCGGGATCGCGGTATCGACGTCGATTTCCAGCCCAACCTCGGCAAGGACAAGGAGAAACTCGCCGAGATCATTGGCAATTACGACGGCCTCGCGATCCGCTCGGCCACCAAGGCGACTGCGAAGATTCTCGAGAAGGCGACCAGGCTGAAGGTGATCGGCCGCGCCGGCATCGGTGTCGATAACGTCGAAATTCCCGCGGCGACGGCGAAGGGCATCATCGTGATGAACACGCCGTTCGGCAATTCGATCACGACAGCCGAACACGCCATCACCCTGATGCTGGCGCTGGCGCGTGAAATTCCGGCGGCCGATGCCTCGACGCAAGCCGGCAAGTGGGAGAAGAACCGCTTCATGGGCGTCGAGATCACCGCCAAGACGCTCGGCGTGATCGGCTGCGGCAATATCGGTTCGATCGTCGCCGACCGTGCGCTCGGCCTGCGCATGAAGGTGATCGCGTTCGATCCGTTCCTGTCGCCGGAGCGCGCCAAGGATCTCGGCGTCGAGAAGGTCGAGCTTGAAGATCTGTTCAAGCGCGCCGACTTCATCACGCTGCACACCCCGCTCACCGACAAGACCAGGAACGTCATCGATGCAGCTGCCATTGCGAAGATGAAAACCGGCGTGCGCATCGTCAATTGCGCGCGCGGCGGCCTGGTCGACGAGCAGGCGCTGGTCGACGCGCTGAATTCCAAGCACGTCGCCGGTGCGGCGTTCGACGTGTTCGTCGAGGAGCCCGCCACCAAGAACGTGTTGTTCGGCCATCCCAGCGTGATCTGCACGCCGCATCTGGGCGCCTCCACCACGGAAGCGCAGGAGAACGTCGCGCTGCAAGTCGCCGAGCAGATGTCGGACTATCTGTTGACCGGCGCGATCTCCAATGCGGTCAACTTCCCCTCGATCACCGCGGAAGAAGCGCCGAAGCTGAAGCCGTTCATCGAACTCGCGGAAAAACTCGGCTCGTTCGCCGGGCAGCTCACCGAGAGCGGCATCGCCAAGGTCATGATCACCTACGAAGGTCACGTTGCCGAAATGAAGATCAAGGCGCTGACCTCGGCGGCGCTGACCGGATTGTTGCGGCCGATGCTTGGCGAGGTCAATTTCGTCTCCGCGCCGGTTGTCGCCAAGGAGCGGGGCATGGTGGTGGATGAAGTCGTGCGCGCCGCGCAGAGCGATTACGAAAGCCTGATCACCGTGACTGTGACCACCGAGAGGCAGGAGCGCTCGGTGTCGGGTACCGTCTATCATGACGGCAAGCCGCGTCTCGTCGATATCAAGGGCATTCGCGTCGATGCCGAATTTGGCAAGTCGATGATCTACGTCACCAACGAGGACAAGCCTGGCTTCATCGGCAAGTTTGCCGGTCTGCTCGGCGATGCCAAGATCAACATCGCCACCTTCCATCTCGGCCGCAACAAGCAGGGCGGCGACGCCATCGCGCTGGTCGAGGTTGATGGCGCGGTGCCGGCGGAGGTACTCGCCAAGGTGCAGGCCCTGCCGCAAGTCAAGCAGGCCAAGGCGCTGACGTTCTAAACTTCGCAACTTCAAAGTGTAGTACTGAAAATCCCTCCCCTCACCGGGAGGGATTTTTTTGTCGCGGTCCGATAATGACGAAAGAACTAGCCCCGCAGGCCTTTGCGGGCTCTGCGGACATGGTTTGTAAAGAACTAAAAAAGGTCTGTTCGGTAGCCTTCTGGTGGATTCGTTCTCGCGCCCGTCGACCTTTTTTGGAGAAATCATTGTGAAGATAAGTAATCTGACCATCGCCCCCAAGCTCGGTATCTTGGTAGGTGTCATGTTGCTGGGACTCTGTGCTGCCGGAGTCCTCGCGGGTTATTTCGTTCAACGGGAAATGATGACCTCGCGAATCGAGGAGCTCCGCCATTTCGTCGATGCCGCGCGCAGCATGGCGATGGGACTGCAGAAGCAAGTCGATGCCGGCCAGATGACCAAGGAAGCCGCGATGGCCGAGTTCGGTCGTCGTGCAAATACGATGACCTTCGATAACGGCGCCGGCTACCTGTTCGGCTCCACGATGGAAGGTGTGACGGTGCTGACGCCCGATGCAAAGCAGATCGGTCAGAATCGCCTCGAGGTGGTGACCAATGGCAAGGCGATCGGCCGCGAGTGGCGCGACAGTGTCGCAGCCAAGGGCGAGCACACCATGTTCTATGACTACGTGAAGCCTGGCCAGCAAGAGCCGCTTCGCAAGGTCGCCTACGCGGCCGCGATCCCCGGCTGGAACATGTATGTGGGCGCTGGCGCCTATCTGGAAGACCTCGATGCCCGACTGAAGCCGATCAGCTGGGCGCTCGGCTTGGCCATCCTTGCCATCGGCGTGGTTGCAGGCGGCATCGCCTGGGTGATCGGTAGCGGCATCAGCCGTCCGCTTCGTCAACTCGGCGCCCGAATGCGGACGCTGGCCGATGGTGCGCTGGAAGACGACATTCCCGGGATCGGGCGTGGCGACGAGATCGGCGCGATGGCGACGACGGTTCAGGTCTTCAAGGACAATGCCGTCCGCATTCGCGGGCTCGACAAGATCGAAGCCGAGACGCAGACGCGCGCCGCAACCGAGCGCCGCGCGGCCATGGAAAGCATCGCCGTCGATTTCGAGCGCAGCGTCAACGGCATCGTTCGATCGGTATCGACGGCGGCGGCGGGTATGCAGACCACCGCGCAATCCATGACGGCGACCGCCAGCGACGCCAGTTCGCGTGCTTCGACAGTCGGCGCCGCGTCCGACAGATCATCGGACAATGTGAGCACGGTTGCTGCCGCTGCGGAAGAATTGTCGGCCTCGGTCAACGAAGTCCTGCGGCAGGTGTCGCAGTCGAGCGCGATTGCCAGCAAGGCGGTGGGCGATGCGGAGCGCACCAATGCTACCGTTCAACTGTTGTCCAGCGGCGCAGAAAAAATCGGCGAAGTGGTTCAGTTGATCCACAGCATCGCCGCGCAGACCAATCTGCTCGCACTGAACGCGACCATCGAAGCGGCGCGCGCCGGCGAATCCGGCCGCGGCTTCGCCGTCGTTGCGTCGGAGGTGAAGGCACTGGCGAGCCAGACCGCCAAGGCCACCGAAGAGATCTCCGCCCAGGTCGCCGCCATGCAGGCGTCGACCAGCGAAGCCGTGCTCTCGATCAGTGCCATTACCGGCACCATCGCACAGATGAGCGAGATCACGACAAGCATCTCGACGGCGGTCGAGGAGCAGGGTGAGGCAACCCGCGAAATCGCGCGCAACATCCAGTCGGTCGCGGCAGGATCCAGCGAAATCAGCGAGCATATCGGCGGCGTCAGCAGCGCGGCGGAAGCGACCGGCACGGCGGCCTCGCAGGTTCTGTCGAACGCGCGCGAACTCGACAACCAGTCCGGCATGTTGCGCAAGGCGGTAGACGAGTTCCTGACCAAGGTCCGCGCGGCGTAAAGGCGGCACGATGCCAAACCTCTCGCTCGTCATGCCCGGGCGAGAGCGCGAAGCGCAGCTTCGCGCTTGATGTCCCGGGCATCCACACCGTTTTTTTCTGAGCAAGACGTGGATGGCCGGGACAAGCCCGGCCATGACGTGGAGAATTTGGGAGCGACAAACCGCTCCGGGGGCGATCGTTACTTCGCCTTCAGGAAATCGCCGACCTCGAGCAGCACGAACTCGTTGTCGTCGGCCTTGTTGGGCTCGCGGCTCGACGAGAACGGCAGGTTGTTGTCGTTGCCGACGATGATGTGGGTGTCGTCAACGCGATCGACGTTCTCGATGGTGAAGAACGGGAAGGTCAGCACGCCGTCATTGAGCGGCTTGCGCGCTTTCTTGTCGGGATCCTGGATCTTCATCAGGTCGATGAAGCCGATCTTGCGCACCGGCTTGCCGACATTGGCGTCGGACAATTCGACCTTGAAGACGCGCTTGAACTTCGCCAGATCGGGGAAGCAGTCATCGCCGCGCTTGCCTTCGGCGCAGGCCTTGTCCTTGGTGCCTTCGCCATTGTCACGCTCGATGATCAGGCCATTGCTGGCATCGATCATGTTGAAGTCGCCGATGGCGTTGCCGTTCTGCTCGAACACATACTGCCAGTAGCGCCCGGTGAATTTCTCGGCAGCCACGTCGAATTCTAGAATCCGCGAGGCTTCCTTGCCGTCGACCTTTTCCCAGTCCTTCTTCTCGGCATCCCACAACGGTCCTTCGAGCAGGCCATACAGGAACTTGCCGTCCTTCGACGAGGCAAAGCCCTCAAAGCCCTTGGAGCGGCGCAGGTTGACGTTGCTGAAGGTGGCGCCTGGCGCGCCCGGCGACTGCACCGCCCAATGATCCGGCGAGCGCACCGGCTTGCCGTCGGCGATCGTCTCGAACACGGCCAGCACCTTGCCGGTCTTGTCGGTCTTCAGGATGTACGGCCCGAATTCATCGCCGATCCAGAAGTTGTCGCCGATGATCTGAAAGCCTTCGGTGTCGAAATCGGCGCCGGTGAGATAACGCTTCGCGGTGTCCTCATGCAAAATCCTGAACGGCACCTTCTTGTCGGGATCGTGCAGGAACACGGTTTCCTGGCGTTCGATCTTGCCGGCCTTCCAGTCGATCTTGTGGCGGTTGAGATACAGCATCGAGTCCGCGGAATTGTAGCGCGAACCGCTGCCATTGTCGGTCAGCACCCAGAACGAACCGTCGGGCATCACCTTGATGCCGGAATGGCCCTGCAGCGGCTGGCCCTTGAACGGCAGCGAGACGCCGGTGGCGCGCTCATAGGATTTGCCCATCACGGTGCCGAGCGCATCGACGCGCTTGCCGGTGGTGTACTTGCCGGAGGTCTTCAGATCGGCCGGTGCATCGGCGGGCGCATCGATGAAGGTCTGCGCGGGGAGTACGGCGTGGCCGACCAGCTTGGCGGGAAATTCGCCTTCCGTCTGCGCGAAGGCAGCGGACGACATCATCAGAACGGAAGCGACGGAACAGAGCAGTTTGCTGCGCATGGTGTGTCTCCTTGTGGTGACCATGCGGGCGTTGTGGCGGGCGGGGATAACGCCGGGCTGACAACTGCGTGACGAACGGATGACAGCAGGGGAAAGCGCTGCGGCAAGGTGTCGCCGCCAAAGCCCTGCGTGAGTCTCTCAATCTGTCGTCCCGGACCAGTGAGCCAACGGGTCCGGCCTCCGGCCGGCCCGATGACAGGCTCCGCGAACGCAGATCCGGGACGACGCGTGCCGCCGCCCTACTGCTTCTCGATATTCGCGTTCTTGATCAGCTTCTCCCACAGCACCAGCTGGTCCTTCACGAAGCCGTCGAGCTGTTCCGGCGTGCCCGAAAACGCATCCATGCCCAGCGTCGCCAGTTGCGCCTTGATTTCCGGCTTCTCGACGATCTTGCGGATCTCGGTGTTGAGCCTGACGACGATGTCCTTCGGCAGGTTGGCTGGGCCGAAATAGCCCTGCCACGAGGTGATGTCGAAGTCGGGCACGCCGGCTTCCTGCATCGAGGGCAGGTCGGGCACCAGCGGCGAGCGGTCCTTGGTGGTGACGGCGAGCGCGCGCAGCGCCTTGCCGTTGACATGCGGCAGACCGGTCAGCACGTCGGTGAACATCATGGTGATGCGGCCACCGATGACGTCGTTCATGGCCGGCGGCGAACTCTTGTAGGGCACATGCAGCATATCGATGCCGGCATTGTGCGCGAAGGTCGCGCCGGAGACGATCGCCGACGAACTGCCGCTGGCATAGGTCAGCTTGCCCGGATTGGCCTTGCCATAGGCGACCAGTTCGGCGACGTTTTTCGCGGGCACGTCGGGGTGCACTACCAGCATGAAGGGCAGGTCGCCGGTACGCGCGATCGGGGTGAAATCCTTGACCGGATCGTAGGTCATGGTTTTCAGCAGGAACGGATTGGCGGAATGCGTGGTGTTGGTGGTGACGAACAGCGTGTAGCCGTCGGGTGCGGCGCGGGCGACATAGGTCGCGGCGATCATGCCGTTGGCGCCGGGCTTGTTGTCGATCACGATCGGCACCCCGAGCGCGATGCCGAGATGCTGCGAGATGATCCGCGTGGTGGTGTCGGTGCCGCTGCCGGCGGCGAAGGGCAGCACCAGCGTGATGGTGCGGTTCGGATAGTTGCCGGTTTGCGCCAGCGCGCTGCCGGCTGAACTCAGCGCGACCGCGGCCACGGCCGCATACAACGCACCACGAATCGCTTGAAGTCCGATCATTCCGTTTGCTCTCCCTGCTGCCGGGCCTTGGCGCCCTGCTGTTGTTGCCGGCAAGCTAGCCGAGGTCAGTGCGGCACGGAAGCCCAAAGCGATGCGACAATCGTGGGCTTGTGCCATCAGGCAGAACGCGGCAGCTCAGGTCAGCGCGCTGTCGATGGTGTAGTCGCGGGCGCCGCGCGCGATCACGCTGGCCATCCACAGCACAAAGGCGACGCCGATCAGCAGCAGCAGGATTCCGACGGCGATGGCGGTCGCGAGATTCCGCCACAGCGGCAGCGTGCAGTTGGCGACGAGCAGCGCCAGCCGGATCGGCTATGAAAGTTTCCGTATGCGCGGGCTCAGGCTCGTAGGGCTTTTGACATTTGTCATTGAACCCCTTATCTAGATTAGAATTATTCTAATCTATATAAGGCTGATCGAATGAAGGCGTTTGCAGAGCTGACGGAGCGCGAGGTGCTGGCCGTCGCCATCTCGGGCGAGGAAGAGGACAGTCGCATCTATCTCAGCTTCGCCGAGGATCTGGCCGACCGCTATCCGGATTCCGCCAAGGTTTTCAGCGAGATGGCCGAAGAGGAGAAGGGCCACCGGCACCTCCTGCTGCAGATGTACGAAGAACGCTTCGGGCCGAACCTGCCGCCGATCCGGCGCGGCGACGTCAAGGGCTTCATCCGGCGGCGGCCGATCTGGCTGACCCGCAATCTCTCGCTCGATACCATCCGCAAGGAAGCCGAGACGATGGAGTTCGAGGCCGAGCGCTTCTACGCAAAGGCCGCGGAACAGGCCACCGACGTCGGCGTCCGCAAGCTGCTCGGCGATCTCGCCGAACTGGAGAAAGGCCACGAGCATCTCGCGGCCAAACTTTCGCAGAGCATCCTGACGCCGGATGCGCGCGGCGAAGAGGACAAGACGCGGCGACGGATGTTCGTGCTGCAATATGTCCAGCCCGGTCTCGCCGGCCTGATGGACGGTTCGGTCTCGACGCTGGCGCCGTTGTTCGCGGCGGCGTTCGCCACCCATCACAACTGGCAGACCTTTCTCGTCGGCCTCGCGGCCTCGATCGGCGCCGGCATCAGCATGGGTTTTGCGGAAGCATTGTCCGACGATGGCTCGATGACAGGGCGCGGCTCGCCGTGGCTGCGTGGCGGCATCTGCGGACTGATGACGGCGCTCGGCGGCCTCGGCCACACCATGCCCTATCTGGTGCCGGACAGCTGGCCCAACGCGTTCTGGATCGCCACCGCGATTGCCGGCGTCGTGGTGTTCTTCGAACTGTGGGCGATCGCTTACGTCAGGGCACGCTTCATGGACACGCCATTCCTGCAGGCGGTGTTTCAGATCGTGCTCGGCGGCGTCATCGTACTCGGTGTCGGGATTTTGATCGGCGGTGCCTGAGGGGGCAATTGGCGCTAGTTAGATGTCGCGCGGCTCGATCGTGGAATCCGCCAGCACGCGCTTGGCGCCAGCGATGGCGCGGCGAGCGACTTCTTCCGGGCCGCGTTCGCGGGTCAGCGTGTCCATCGGCACTTCCAGCGCCACAGGAATGCCCTTCGGCATATGTGCGACGATGGTGCGGATATCGATGCCGCCCTCGCCAGGCGGCAGCCGCTCGGCGCGAGCGGTGTGCAGCATCGCGTCCGTTGTGGCCGGCTTCTCCGCCGGTGCATCGCAGACATGGACGAACGGCAGCATGTGCGGCGGCATTTCATCGAGCTCTTTGAGGCTGTTGTCGGAGCGGTCGAAATGCAGCACGTCGACGAGGATGCCGGTGTTGGCACGGCCGGCAGCTTCGACAACAGCGCGTGCCGCGCGCAGATTCGACACCACGGTCCAGGGAAAGAACTCCATGATAGCGCTCAGATGATAGGGCGCGGCGAGATCGGCGAGGGTGCCGAGCCGGTCGGCAAGGCGAGCGAGGTCCGGATCGTAGGGCGCACAAATGAGGTGCCGCGCGCCAAGCTCCGCGCCGGCCGCGATCACGGGCTCGAGTGCTGCGACGTCGATCTCCGGCGTGATCTTGACGAATTCGATATCGAGCACACGCACGCCGGTTGCGGCGAGGCGCGCCTTGGTGTCACGCATCATCGCCTTGTCGTGCATCAGCGGATAGCCAGGGCTCTCCGCGGTCACGGCGATCAGCCGCAGCCCGACGCTCTGATAGCCGCAGCGCGCGGCGACGTCGATCATGTCGGGCGGCGCCAGCGACAGCACGGTGAGGTGGGCGAGCGAGAAAGGTCTCATCGGATGCCCTTTTCCGCCATGTTGGCTCTGTCGCCTCCGATGCGCAACTATCGCCGTGACGCAATAAACACCCCGGCCAGCACCAGAACGTATCCAACGAGGTGAAACAGCTCCGGTTTTTCGCCGAGGAAGACGATCGCCATCGCCGAGCCGAACACCGGCATCATATGGAAGAACGGCGCGGCGCGGTTCGGGCCGATCAGGGCGATGCCGCGGTTGAAGAACAGATAGGCCAGCGCCGAGGGAAAGATGATCATGTAGATCAGCGTGACCAGGGTGAGCATGTCGAGCACCAGCGGCGCGCCCGAGGCCAGTTCCCAGATGTTGAGCGGGATCGTCATCAGCGCGCCGCAGCCGGTGGTGAAGGCGATCAGCGACATCGGATGCGTCACCGGCCGGCGCAGCATCAATGCCGAGTAGATCCCGAACACCAGCAAGGCCGCGGCCACCATTGCGTCACCCTTGTTGATCTCGACGCTGGCCAGCGCCGCGAGATCGCCGCGCAGGATGATGGCCAGCACGCCGAGCAGCGAGGCCGCGATGCCGAGCAGTTGCGCCAGCGTCAGCCGCACGCCGAACAGGATCAGCGTCCACAGCGCGACGCACAGCGGCCCGGCCGACTGGATCAGCAGCGCGTTCAGCGCCTGGGTATATTTCAGGCCCCAATAGGCCAGCACGGTGTTGGCGGCGAACCCCGTGAAAGCCAGCATCAGCATCAGCGGGATATGCGCGCGCAAGATGGGCCAGTCGCGCCGCAGATGCGGCCACGCGAACGGCAGCAGCAGGAAGAATGCGCCGATCCAGCGCACGCAGGCCATCGTCACCGGCGGGACATGACCGGACACATAACGCCCGAGCACCATGTTGCCGGCCCAGAACAGCGAGGTCAGGCTGAGCAGCAGATAAGGCTGGTTGCTGAACCAGACGAATAGGGAACGCGGCTGTGGCGGATGTTCTGCGGTCATCGTTTCCAACAGTTTGGATCGATTCAAATGTTCGCAGAATCAAGCAGGGAACAATGCCCGCGTCCGGGACGCTTCCATGCACGAACAACCATTGCGCGCAGAAACTGCGGCACCGCGGACACAGTGTGTGTGCAACGCTTTTGTCTAGAGGCCTTCTATTGGAGTTGTCGATCGCGCTCGCATAACCCGATCTGGAACGAAGCGCTGCGTCATTTCGCTGCGAGCGATGCGAAGAACTACGATCGGGGACTGTGTTGAAGAAGATTCATCTGTCGCGCCTGGCCATGTGGTCGGCGGCTTGTGCGTTCAGTGCGCTGACGCTGAACTCGTCGCTGGCTCAGCAATCAAATGCTGCAGCATCGCAGAGCGGCGTGCAGCCGCTGCCGCCGGTGGTCGTCAGCCAGCCCGAACAACGCCGTCGTGCCGCTGCGGCACCGCGCCGCACCCCGCGCGCGACCCGCAGCGCCGCCGCCTCACGCGTGCCCGTCGCCAAACGCGATGCCCCCTTTGTTGAAAGCCCGCGTGGCGCGATCCGGGGCTATGTCGCCAATCGCAGCATGGCCGGCACCAAGACCAATACGCCGATCAATGAAACGCCGCAGGCGATCTCGGTCATCGGCGCCGAACAGATCCGCGACCAGAAGCCGAAGAAGTTCGACGAGATCGTGCGCTACACGCCTGGCATCGTCGGCGGCTATTTCGGCGCCGATACCCGCAACGACTGGTTCCTGATCCGCGGCTTCAAGTCCGACGACAACAGCCTGTTCCTCGACGGCATCCAGTTGTTCTCGACGGCGTTCGCGACCTGGAAGCTGCAGCCGTTCAATCTCGAGCGCGTCGAAGTGTTGCGCGGCCCCTCCGCCGTGCTGTACGGCGGATCGAGCCCGAGCGGCATCGTCAACGCCGTCAGCAAGCTGCCGCCATCGGAGCCGATCCGCTACATCGAGGCCGGCGTCGACAACTTCGGCAACGGCTACACGGCGTTCGATTTCGGCGGCCCGGTCGCGATCTCCCCGGAAAACGGCAAGCTGTACACCCGTTTGGTCGGCCAGGTGCAGGGCGGCGGTACCCAGACCGACTTCACGCCCAACAACAACTTTTTCATTGCGCCCTCGGTGACGTGGAAGCCGGACGCCGACACCAGCCTGACCGTGCTGGCCTCCGCGTCCTACAACCAGACCCGCGTGCAGAACTTCCTGCCCTATGTCGGCACGGTCACGGCGGCGCCGTTCGGCAAGATCGGGACGGGGCTGTTCGCCAGCGATCCGAGCGTCGACAGCTTCAGGCGCGAGCAGGAGATGCTCGGCTATCAGTTCGAACGCAACCTCTCGGATAACGTCACATTCCGGCAGAACGCGCGCTATGCGCATACCGACGTCACGCTGTCGACGCTGCAGGGCCTGGGCTACGCGACGACGCCCGCGGCCGCCGATCTGGCGCGCGGCAACTTCTTCACCCATGGCATCGGCAACCAGGCCGACCTCGACAGCCAGCTCGAATACCGTTTCAACACCGGCATTCTCAGCCACACCACGCTGTTCGGCCTCGACCTGAAGCACTACAGCATCGACGACTACCAGGGGTTTGGCGCGGCGACCTCGCTGAACCTGGTCAATCCGGTCTATACGCCCACCGCGCAGTTCAACGGCACGCCGTACCAGAACGCGACGCTGACGCAGAACCAGCTTGGCGTCTACGTGCAGGACCAGATCAAGCTCGATCGCCTGACGCTGGTGCTGAGCGGCCGCAACGACTGGGTCGGCACCGACAACGACAACCATATCGGTGCCGGGCTCAGCCGCGACGACAGCAAGTTCAGCGGCCGCGCCGGCCTGATCTACAATTTCGACAACGGCGTCGCGCCCTACGTTTCCTACGCGACCAGCTACAATCCCGTGGTCGGCACCAACTTCTCGACCAACAGCCTGCTGCTGCCGGAAACCGGGCAGCAGACCGAGGTCGGCGTCAAGTTCCAGCCGGTCGGGTTCGACGGCCATTTCGGCATCGCCTGGTTCGATCTGAAGCGGCAGAACGCGCTGACCACCGATCCCAACAACGCCAACTTCACGCTGCAGAACGGCGAGGTGACGTCGCGCGGTCTTGAGCTCGAGGCGGTCGCCAACCTGGCGCCGGGCTTCAAGGTGATCGGCTCGTTCACCACTTATGACCTGTTCGTCAGCAAGGATGCCAACCCCGCACTGGTCGGCACGGTGCCGACCAACACGCCGCGGCAGATGGCGTCGGGCTGGGCGGACTACACCTTCCAGGACGGCCCGCTGCGCGGCTTCGGCTTCGGCGGCGGCGTGCGCTATATCGGTTCGTCGTTCGCCGACACCGCCAACCTGCTGCCGGTGCCCTCGGTAATGCTGGGCGACGCGGCGATCCACTACGAGTGGCAGAACTGGCGTGTGGCGCTCAATGCCGTCAACGTCACCGACGAGATCTATGTGGCGAGCTGCGCGACCGCGTCGTCCTGCTTCTACGGCGACCGCCGCCGCGTCACCGCCAGCGTCGGATACAAATGGTAACGCCTGAGGGGAGGCTGTCCTGAAGGCGCGAACGGCCCGCATCTGGTCGCTGGTCCATAAGTGGACCAGCCTTGTCTCGACCCTGTTCCTGCTGCTGCTGTGCCTCACCGGCCTGCCGTTGATCTTTCATCATGAGATCGATGAATGGCTCGGCTATGCGCCTGCCCATGAAGTGCCGCCGCCCGGTGCGGCAAAGCTTGGTTATGAGGCGATCGGGCGCGCTGCGCTGGAAAAATATCCCGGCCAGGTGCTGCTATATCTCGGCACCGACAAGGACGAGCCCGGAATCGTCTTCGCCTTCACCAATCGTGCGGTGGACGGCAAGCCGGACGACACCACCGTGACCTCGTTCGATGCCTATAGCGGCAAGCCGCTCGGCCTCGCCGGCACCGGCCCGATGCTGGTGGTGCTGAAGCTGCACACCGACCTGTATCTCGGCCAGCCCGGCATATTGTTCATGGGGGCGATGGGCTTCCTGTTCATGGTCGCCATCGTCTCCGGCGTGGTGCTGTACTGGCCGTTCACGCGCCGCCTCAGCTTCGCGACCATCCGTTCCGAAAAGACCCGCCGCATCGTCTGGCTGGACTGGCACAATCTGCTGGGCATCGTCACCGTGGTCTGGGCACTGGTGGTCGGCGGCACCGGCGTGCTCAACACGCTGGCGGAAGTGATGCTGAACCAGTGGAAATCCACCGAGCTCGCGGCGATGGTCGCGGCCTCCGCCGGCAAGTCGAAGCCCGACCGTCTGGCTTCGCTCGATGTGGTGGCCGGCAACGCCATGAGTGCCGCCCCGGGCATGGAGATCGGCTTCATCGCTTTTCCCGGCACCCCCTTCACCTCGTCGTATCACTATGCCGCCTTCATGCGCGGCGATACCACGCTGACCGCGCGGATGCTGAAGCCGGTGCTGCTCGACGGCGAAACCGGCGAGGTCTCCGATACCCGTGACCTGCCGGTCTATCTGAAGGCGCTGCAAGTGTCGCAGCCGCTGCATTTCGGCGATTACGGCGGCATGCCGCTGAAGATCATCTGGGCGTTGCTGGACGTGCTGACCATCGTCGTGCTCGGCAGCGGGCTGTATCTGTGGTGGGTGCGGCGCCGCAAGACGCAGCGTGTGGCGCACGTCAGCGCCGCATCGTCGTCGTCGTCGTTGCAGCCGACGCCATGATCGATGCGCCACATTATCGCCGCCACGGCAACTGGATCGCCGTGTTCGGCCTCCCCATCGTGATTGGGGTGTTGTCGCTGGCCGGCCTGCTGTCGGCGCTGCTGTTCAACGAACTCGGCCGGATCTTCTCGTGGTTCGCCGTCGGTCTGCCGATCGCCATCGCGGCGTGGGTCTACGTTCGACGAAACAGGTAGCGTACTCAGGCCGCCCTTGGCTTCCGTGCCGCGACGAAAATTCCCACCAGCACCAGTGCGTAGCCGGCGACGTGAAACAGCTGAAGGTGTTCGCCGAGGAGGAAGATCGCCATCGCCGAGCCGAACACCGGCACCAGATGAAAGAACGGCGCCGAGCGGTTCGGACCGACCAGCTGCACGCCGCGATTGTAGCAGAAATAGGCGAGGATCGAGGGAAACACCACGGTATAGCCCAGCGCGAGAGCATTGCTGGCGGTCACTTCGGCGGCCGGGCGTGCGAGCAATTCCCAGACGAAGAATGGCGCGAGACAGAGCACGCCGCATCCGAAGATGAAGGCGAGGAACGAGGTCTGCTGGATCACCGGCCGCTTCGGCACCAGCGCCGAGTACAGTCCGAAGATCGCCAGCGCGAGGACCATCAGCATGTCGCCTCGGTTGAATTCGACGCTCGCCAGCCGGGTCAGGTCGCCGTGCATGACGATGACCAGCACGCCGATCAGCGACACCAGGATGCCCGACGCCTGCGCCAGCGTCAGGCGGACGCGCAGCACGATCAGCGACCACATCGCGACGAACAGCGGCGTGGAGGATTGCAGCAGCAGCGCGTTCAGCGCCGTGGTGTATTCCAGCGCGGTGTAGAGCAGGGTGTTGAAGGCGGCGATGCCGCATACCGACATCGCCACCATGATGCCGAGCTTGGCGCGGATCGCCGGCCAGTCGGTGCGCAGGTCGCGCCAGGCAAACGGCAGCAGGATCAGGAATGCGCAGAGCCAGCGCGTGAACGACAATGTCACCGGCGGAAAATGCCCGGCCGCGGTGCGCCCGACGATGGAATTGCCGGCCCAGAACAGCGAGGTCAGGCTCAGCAGCAGATAAGGCTGCTGCGACAGCCAGCCGATCGGGCCGCGGCCGGTTGAGGTGGAAGAGGTCATGTCAGGCCTGAAGGAGATGCGGCGTGGGACGCCCGGGTCGCCTGACAGACACGGAATTTCACAGGAGTTCAATAGCCGCCGTGCATTGCGACCATGCGTGCAACTGACGCGCACGTGCTGCGTCGCCGTTAGCCGGCAACACCAGCCAGGCTAGTGAACGATGGCACCAATCACATTGCGAAACGGCGCAGTCTACCAGCCGCGATCCCGGCCGTTGTCCCATCCGCCATTCCAGTCGGGCGCGGCGCGGCCCCTGCGGCGCTGCTCGCCGAAGGCGAGGCGCGGGTTGAGGATGCAATCGCCGCGCTGGCCGCTCACGGTGGCCATGCACTGCTGGTACGAGGTGAAGGAACAACTCGGATTGAAGCCGTTGAACGAGGTCCGTTCGCACCACGGATAATCGCGGGCCATGCTCGGCGTCGCACCCATTACGGCGAGAAGCGCTGCTGCTGCCAGAATTGAACGCATGGGTTTGATCCTCCTGGGTAGTCTATCCGTATAATTCGCATTCCGATTGTCGTTCCGATCCGGTTGAATTTCCATTCAAACTTCCGGCAAAAGCGGCAACTGGCCCTTTGGCAAGCGGCGCCTGGTAACAGCGCTGTGATCTCACGCATGGTCATAGCCAGCCTAGCAGCCGCGGCAAATATCCTTGAGCTTTGCAGTCAGCAGTTTGTCGCGTTCGTCCGAGGCCGCCTTGATGTATGGATCGTTGCCATGCCGGTGGCCCCCGGCGAAATGCAGCCCGTGTAGGCCGTGGCCGCCAGATCCGTGACCGCCGCCTCGGGCCTTCACGGGATGCGTGAACGCCGTCAGAAGTACAGCTCCGAAGCTGACTGCGGTGATGGCAGATCGCGCTGCGCGTCTCATGTCGCTACCCTCGCTGGTGGATCACGAGTGCATCATGAGGCTGGCGGTGGCGAAATCGAGGCTGCTCACGCAGGTGTGTCGCCGCGGCTCCTTCATTCCCGGAACGGGCGGCACCAGCAAATGTTTGCCCGGATCTTCGTTTGCCAAAGACTCTCGAAGGAGGTCCAAGTGCGAAAACTCATCGTCATCACCATGACTTTGCTCCTGTCCGGACTGTCGCCGGTTCTCGCGCGCGGCATGCATGGTCCAGGCGTTCAGTCGGGCTTGTCGGCGCCCGCGAACCCAACGGTCCCGCCGTCGCTGACACCGGATCCTCGGCTGGCGGGCAGCGCGCCGCTGCCCCCGCATCAGCAGCCGACGCGGGCCGATACTGCTGCGATTTCCGACGACATGCTCAAGCCAAGTCCGGAAGACGCGGCGCTCGACCGGAAGATCGGGAACATTTGCCGGGGCTGCTGATCGAACGCCTGTCGGCGGCTCCGAGCTGATCGTCGTTCACTTCACGCCGTCAGCGAGGCTGTAATCGCTTCCAGCGCCTTGCGCGCATCGTCGGGAGCGATCTCGATCTGCCGCCCGCGCTGGCCGCCATTGAGATAGACCGTGGTCTCGCCGAGCGCGGCCTGCTCGATCGCCACCGGCACGCGCTTTTTGGGCGCGAACGGGCTGATGCCGCCGACATGATAGCCGGTCAGTCGCTCGGCATCGGCCGGGCGCATCATTTTCGCGGCCTTGCCATGAAATGCCGCGGCGAGCTTCTTCATGCTGACCTCCTTGTCCGACGGCACCACGACGCAGACCGGCCGGCCATCGACTTCGGCCATCAGCGTCTTCAGCATCCGCCGGGGTTCGATACCGAGCGCGGACGCTGCCTGCAGGCCGATACTGTCGGCATCGGGATCGTAGTCATAGCTGTGCAGCGTGAAGGGGACGCCGAGTTTTGTCAGCGCCAGCGTCGCACGGGTGGTTTTCGACATGCCGACCTCCGTTCTCCGCTCCGGCGCCGGGCGCTGGAACCTGTCGTCGTGCTTCACGTTTTCTCTGCGAAACCGCAGGAGGCCGTCATGGGACTAGCGACTTACGCCATTATCGAAACCGGCAAAATCGAAATCGACGGCCCGGAAATCCGCAGCACCTGGGGCGTTCTCCACGACGGCGATGTCGAGGGCACCTTCGCCACCAAGGAATCCGCCTTCGAGGCTGCGGTGGCGGCCGCCTCGCTTGCGGTACGCGAGGGTCATGAGGTCCATGTCTCGGTGCCGTCCCGCGACGCCGGCAACAGGACCGCGCTGGGCGGCGCCAGCAACTGAGCGGCGTCGCTCGACGCGACTTAAACGTAGTGCGTCAGGCGCTTGCCGGGCAGCAGATCGTAGGCTGGGCGCCAGCGAGGCAGACTCACCACAGCGACGATCGCGGACGACAGCCATCGCGCGCATCCGGTCACGCCGCGGCGATCGCCTCGATCTCGATCAGGAAATCCGGGCCGTAGAGTTTTGAGACTTCGACCAGCGTGATCGCCGGGGCGGCGGGCGGCGTGACGGTGGCGAAGAAGCGGTTGCGGGCTTCGCGGTAGGCCGCCAGATTTTCCATATCCCGCACAAACACCGTCAGCTTGACCAGATGGCTCGGCGTGCAATCCACCGCCTGCAGCGCGATCGCCAGATTGCGAAATACCTGATCCGCCTGTGCGGTAAAATCATTCTTGCCGACCAGTTCGCCGCGCTGATCCAACGCCGTCTGTCCGGCGATGAAGATCATGCGGCTGCCGCGGATCTCCACGATCTGCGAATAGCCGGGCGGCTCACCGAGTTCGGGCGGGTTGATGCGTCGGATCGTATCAAAGGCGTTGTTCATCCGAGACCTCCCCGAGAATCCCACGCGTCGGTTTGCCATTGTGCCACAGCCAGACGCTGATGGCGCCGGCGCGGCCACGGAGCTGCATCTCGGATGGACCGGTGAGCGTGCCCGAGGTCAGCATCGGAGATTCGCCCGCCGCGCGCAGCATGTCGTCGCTCAGGGCGACTTCGGCGCCGTGGCTCGCCGCGACTTCCATCAGGCGGCTTGCGACATTGACGGTATCGCCGGTCGCGGTGATGTGCTGGTAGCTGCCGCCGCCCAGCCTGGATGCGACGATCTCGCCGAAATGCGCGCCGACCTTGAAGTCGATCTGGTCGGCGATCTCCGCGGGCAGATCCCCGAGCCATTGTTCGGTGCGGGCGGACAGGCCGACGCAGCAGCGAACGGCATTGCCGGCGTCGGCTGCCGTTGCTTCGGGCAGGCCGAACAGGATCATCGCGCCGTCGCCCATGAAGCTGGTGACCACGCCGCCTTGCGCCACCGCTTCCTGATCGATCAGCGCATGGAATGATTTCAGCAGATCGCGAAGCGCATCGGCGTCCAGCGTTTCGCTCAGTGCAGTGAAGCGCGACAGGTCGATGAAGACGACGGCGGCGTTTTGATGGATCGGTTCGAGCAGGAAGTCCGGATTCTTCTCCAGCCATTGGCGCAGGCCGGGCGCCTGGAATTGCTGCAGCAGGCTGCTCTTGGCTGCGAAGTGCTGGGCGCGTCGCCGGCCGATCCAGATCTGCAGCGCGCCGAACAGGATGACGGGCGGTCCGGCAGCGGCGATCGGCAGCGCGGCGCTCATCCAGATGCCATGGGCATAGGCGACGACATTGACGGTCGCCCAGATCGCCGCGACCGCTGCGATCGCGACGAGGCCGACGACGCTGCGTCGCCACGCCAGCAGCCCGATCGAACTCATCGCCAGCAGGATCGCGACAATGGCGTCGGCGAGGCGCACCGATGGGTTGCGGACCAGCGCATCCTTGGCCAGCAGATGCGTGATCGCCGTGGAGATCACCTCGACGCCGGGCATCACCGGATCGAACGGCGTCGGGAAGAAGTCGCCGCCGCCGGTGACGGTCACGCCGATCACCACGACGCGATCCTCGATGTCGGCGCGCGCCAGTTTGCCGTTCAGCGCCGCGGACGCGCCGATGGTACGGATCGTGCCGCGCGGGCCGTAGAACGACACCGGCAGCGAATGGCCGACATCGGTCGGGACGTCGTTTCCTGCCAGCACAAAATTGTCCGGCGCGATCTTCGGATCGTCGCGTGATACCGCGGAAGCGACGCGCAGCGGCAGCGACACCAGCACGGCGTCATTGGAGCGAAACAGCATCGGAACTGAGCGTGGAATCCCGCTTTGGTCGGTGGTCACATTGACGACGCCGACGCCGGCGTGATCGGCGAAGGCTTTCAGCGGCAGCAGGAATCGCGCGGCGGTGGGCAGATGTGCCAGTGGTCCGTCGCCTTGCGCGGCCACCGTCTGCCTGGTTTCGTCAAACACCGCGGCGGCGGCAATCACCGCATGGGTGTTGCCGAGCGACCGCGCCAGCGCCGCATCGCTCTCGCGCGTGCCGGCATCGACCAGCAGCAGATCGACGACGACGACTTTCGGCTTGTGGCGCGCGATCTCATCGATAATGTTCGCCAGCGTGGCGCGGGGCAGCGGGTAGCTGCCCTGTTCGCGCACCACCGCATCGTCGATGGCGACAATGGTCACCAGATCGGGGGGCGTCCTGACGCCGCGCGCCAGCACGCGCAGATCGGTCAGCGTCGCCTCAAGGCGATCGAGGAAGCCGACGTCGCCGCGGCCATGGCCGAACGCCAGCGCCGCGGCCCACAGGCCGGCCAGCACCACGGCGATCGGCGTTTGCAGCGCGCGGGCTTTCATCGTCGTTCAACGTCCAAAACGCTCTGGCGGAGAATTTCTAGCGTCCCAGCCGCGCCATCAAGGCGGCAACGCGCGGCGCGGGCCAGCGCTTCACCTCCAGCGGCGTCGCGCTGTCATCGACATCGACGCCTTCGCCGGGGCCGAGCACCACGCGGCCCGGGGCGGAAGGCCGGCGCACGCCGACGCGGCCGCTGTCGACGAACACCGACGTCTTGCCGCCTTCGGCATCGACCGCCCATTTGGTGCCGCGCACCGCGGCGATCGCCTGCGGCGTGATCACTTCAAATTGCTGGCCGGTCTTTTTCTTTGGCGCCTCGACGAACACCGCCTTGCTCCGCAGGTCGACGCCGTCGACCTGGCCGTTGCGGTCGCGGTCCAGCAGCGTGAAGGTCGCGCCGTCTTCGGCGACGATGGTCAGCCCGCCACCACAGCGCAGGACCTGCGGTCGGCCAGGCGATTGCTGCGCCGTGCAGCCGATGCCGGGTTGCTGCGCCGACGCGGCGCCGGCGCAGGCGAACGCACCCAGCGCGGCGGCCATCCATGCTGAAAATTTCATGCCCGGTACTCCATACAGGCGATGCTATTTAGGCGATTTCCGCGCCATTTAGTTCAACGTCTGCGCAATAACATTCGCGCTGCGGCGGTACTTAAATAAGGCGCGCCGGAGAGGATGAATGGGGGACTGCTATGCTGTTGTTGCCTCTACTAATTTTGCAATCACCCTGAAGTGGGCTGCTGGTTGCACAGCTTTCGACGGTCGCGATTTGGCATAGCCGTCGGGTCATTCCGGCAGCCCGGCTTTTCGCATGCCCTCCGCGAAGATGAGGAGATCTTCCGGTCGGTGAATCGGGAGCCATTCCCTGAGATTGGAGATGCGCAGCGTGGGATCGAGTTCGCGCAGGTGATCCATCGCTCGTCGGCCTTCCTCCGTTCGGCCGGCCAGTGCGTGGCTCGCTGCGATGATGCCGACCACCATCAGGAAACTCGGCAACTCCCTGGATGCCTTCTCTGCCCATGACGACGCCTGATCAAAACGACCTGCGAAGAGATGCGCGACCGCCATTCCGGCCTGCATTCGATATAGTTCCGGATCGAGGGGACTGAGACGCATGGCACGCGCAAAGTGCTCGATGGCACCATCGGGTTCGCCGTGCCAGACTCTCAGGAAGCCCCCGAGAAACCAGGCCGCCGCGAGGTTCGGATTGAGTACGAGCGCCCTGTCGAGCAGCGCGATGCCGCCATCGAGGTCGCCGGCGAGATGGGCCAGCGCATGGCCACCTCTCGTGAGTGCGACCGCGTCGTCTCTGCCCAATTCGACTGCCCGGCGGGCCATTCGTGCACCTTCGGCCACATCCTGCGGGACGTCGGTCATCCAGCCATTGACCTTGCGCCAGAAATGGCACCACGCCGCCATCGCGTAGGCCGATGCGAAATCCGGATCGAGTCGTATCGCCTTATCGAATAGCGGCAGTGCCTCGTTGATGGCTTCCCTGGTTCCCAGATTCAGCTTCGCCGTTCCGCGCAGATAATAGTCATATGCGTTGAGATTTTCGGTTGGCTTTTGCTTCGCGCGTTCGACCTCAGCGCGCTCCAGCTGCGGCGCAATCGCGCCGACGACGCTCGCGGCGACCTGATCCTGCAGCTCGAAAATGTCGTCAAGCGTACCTTCAAAACGCTCCGCCCAGAGATGGGCCCCGGTTGTCGCGTCGATGAGCTGCCCCGTGATGCGCACCCGGTTCGCGGCCTTGCGCACGCTGCCCTCCAGCACATAACGCGCGCCCAACTCGCGGCTGATCTGTTTCACATCTACGGCGCGGCCTTTGTATGTGAAGCTTGAGTTGCGCGCGATGACGAACAGCCAGCGCATGCGCGACAGCGCCGTGATGATGTCCTCCACCACGCCGTCGGCGAAGTACTCCTGCTCGGGATCTCCGCTCAGGTTCAGGAACGGCAACACCGCGATCGACGGTTTGTCGGGAAGGGCCAGCGCATGCGCAGGTGTTTCATTCGATCCGGCTGGCTCAGTCGTCAGGGAGCTGAAGCCATCCGACGATTGGCTTTCCCTGACGTCGCCAACGAACCGGAATCCCTTGCGGGCAACTGTCCGGATCAGGCGCTGGTCCGCGCCGCTGTCACCGATCGCCTTGCGCGCCGCGTTGATGTGACTGGTCAGGGTTGATTCAGAGACGATCCGCCCATTCCACACCGCGTCCAGCAGCCCATCCTTGCTGACAACGTGCGCCCGATTTTGCACCAGATAGAGCAGCAGGTCGAAGACTTGCGGCGCGGTGGCGATCACCTCGGGTCCCCGCGTCAGCTGCCGCCGGTCGGGGTCGAGCACATAGCCTCCGAATAGAAATTGCACGTCGGCGCTCCATAAACCCATGCGCATGCGCTGGGTAGCTAGCCGAGGCGACGGGGCTCACTCCGTCTGTTCCGGCAAGCCTAGCACAGCGGACATCCCGGAATACCGTGTCCTGCGCGCCCTTTGGACGCATGACAAGGCAAACTCAAGGGAAATCCAAGCTTGCCGCAAGTTCTTTCAGCCCGGCTACAGGCATCCTGCCTCCACTGATCGCAACGTAGTGTTCGATCGCCAGATGGAGGAGAGCAATATGAAGATCGTGGTCATCGGAGGCAGCGGCCTCATCGGAACGAACGTTGTCAGCAGGCTTCGCAAGCAGGGCCACGACGTCGTCGCGGCGTCGCCCGCCTCGGGCGTCAACACCATCACACGTGAGGGACTGGCCGAAGCGATGCTCGGTGCCCAGGTCGTCGTCGACGTCGCGAACTCGCCGTCGTTCGAGGATCAGGCGGTCCTGAAGTTCTTCGAAACGTCGGGTCGCAACCTGCTTGCCGCCGAAGCTGCCGCCGGCGTCGGACATCATGTTGCACTGTCGGTGGTCGGCACCGAGCGCCTTTCCGATAGCGGCTACTTCCGCGCCAAACTGGTGCAGGAAAATCTCATCAAGGCCTCCGGGATTCCGTACACGATCCTGCGGGCGACGCAGTTCTTCGAATTCATCAACGCCATCATCCAGTCGGGCGCCGACGGCGATGTGTTTCGGCTGTCACCTGCGCATTTTCAGCCGATAGCGTCCAACGATGTCGCCGCCGCGCTGGCCGAGCTTGCAGTGGGTGCGCCGCTGAACGGCACCGTCGAGGTGGCCGGTCCCGAGCGGCTTGGTCTCGACGTCTTCGCACAGCAATTTCTGGCTGCCAAAGGCGACAAGCGCCGGGTGATCGCCGACATCCACGCAGGCTACTTCGGCGCCGCGTTGAACGATAAATCGCTGACGCCCGGCGATCGCCCACGGCTTGGGCCGACCCGGCTCGCGGACTGGCTCAGCCAGACTGCAGCCCCGGCGCAGACGTGACGGCAAACTCGGCAAGACGTTTGTGACGATCTCACCCCAACAAAGGAGCTAAAATAGCGCTGGTGAAATGGGGCCCGCGGCCACGTTCGAACGCCGCCGCAGGCAACCGTCTCCTGTCACTCCCGTGTCGGCCGAATCCCCGCTCGGCCACGGCACCCCCGAGCCGCTGCCTCAATCCCGCCGCACTGTCCGGGATTTTCAGGGGATATCAAGGGTTTGCAGGCCCCGTACGGGACCCCAAAACAGCCGTTCCCGCTTGCTTCGTTCCCGCGCATCCTTTATCCGGTGGGATGCCTCGCATGCGAGCGGCCGCGGCCGTGTTTTGGCTGGGCGCTCTGGCATGATCCGGGAAACGGCAGACCGTTGCTCGACGCGATCATGCGCCACGAAGTGATTTGCAGGGGACTACCTCGAAATGGCCAATGTTGTCGTCGTCGGCGCCCAGTGGGGCGACGAGGGAAAAGGCAAGATCGTCGACTGGTTGTCGGAGCAGGCGGATATCGTCGCCCGCTTTCAGGGCGGCCATAATGCTGGCCATACGCTGGTCATCAACGGCAAGACCTACAAGCTGGCGCTGCTGCCCTCGGGCGTGTTGCGGCCGTCGAAGCTCGGCGTCATCGGCAATGGCGTGGTGTTCGATCCGCAGGCGTTCCTGGACGAGGTCGCCAAGCTGCGCGGCCAGGGCGTCCACATCGGCCCGGACAATCTGCGCATCGCCGAGAACGTCACGCTGATCCTGCCGCTGCATCGCGATCTCGACGCGTTGCGCGAGTCCGGCAATTCGGTCCACAAGATCGGCACCACCCAGCGCGGCATCGGCCCGGCCTATGAGGACAAGGTCGGCCGTCGTGCCATCCGGCTGATGGACCTCGCCGATCCCGACACGCTGCCCCACAAGATCGATCGGCTGCTGGCGCATCACAACGCGCTGCGTCGCGGCTTTAATCTGCCGGAGTTCGACGGCGCGGCGATCCAGAAAGACCTGCTGGCGCTGGCGCCGGAGTTGCTGCCCTATGCCGAGGCGGTGTGGCGGCTGCTCGACCAGAAGCGCCGCGAGGGCAAGCGCATCCTGTTCGAGGGCGCGCAGGGCGCTCTCCTGGACGTGGATCACGGCACCTATCCCTACGTGACCTCGTCCAACACCGTGGCGGCGCAGGCCGCCACCGGCACCGGCATGGGCCCGGGTGCGGTCGGTTATGTGCTGGGCATCTGCAAGGCCTACACCACGCGCGTCGGCGCGGGCCCGTTCCCGACCGAGCTGGACAACGAGACCGGCCGCAGGATCGGCGAGCGCGGCCGCGAGTTCGGTACCAACACCGGCCGTCCGCGCCGCTGCGGCTGGTTCGACGCGGTGCTGGTGCGACAAACCGTCCGCACCTGCGGTATCCACGGCCTGGCGCTGACCAAGCTCGATATTCTCGATGGCTTCGACACCATCGAGGTCTGCGTTGGTTATATGCTGGACGGCAAGGAGATCGACCATCTGCCGGCCGGCGAGGGCGCCCAGGCCCGGATCGAGCCGATCTACGAGACCATCGAAGGCTGGAAAGAGCCCACCGCCAATGCCCGCTCCTGGGCCGACCTGCCGGCGCAGGCCATTAAATACGTGCGCCGGGTCGAGGAACTGGTGGGCTGTCCGATTGCTTTGCTTTCCACCAGCCCGGAACGCGAAGATACTATTCTGGTACAAAACCCGTTCGAGGCTTAACACGATATTACCGGAAGGCTTTCAAAGTGAGAGTCCCGCAGAGTTGAGTCGAGATGGCTGACTACTACCCGCTGATCGCCCGCGCCATCGCCGGACTGGATCCCAGTGCTCCCGGCGAGAGCCGGCGTGCGCTCTATGAACGGGCCCGCAGTGCGCTGATCGCGCAGCTGCGCAGCGTCGAGCCGCCGCTCAGCGAATCCGAGATCACCCGCGAGCGGCTGTCGCTCGAGGAGGCCGTGCGCAAGGTCGAGTCCGAAGCCGCGCAGCGCGCCCGCGATCTGTCCCGCGGCGACGGCAAGCCGCGCGCCGGCGATGCCTTCCGCAACAATCCGCGCGCCAACGCCCGGCCGCCGGTCGATCCCGCTGACGCCTCGCCGCGCGGCCGGCAGCCGATCGTGCCGACCCCGCCGCCGCCGCGCGAGCCCGCGCCGCCGCGCAGCGACGATCGCGCCGCCGAGAGGCCACAGCGCAACCTGCGCGTCGACCCGCCGCCGATCCCGAAGCAGCCGCAGCCCAGCGTCGGCATGCAGGAGCCCGCGCTGCCGCCGACCCGCGAGCGCACCGGCGGCCCGCGCCGCTTCGACAACAACGCGCCGCCGCAACAGCCGGCACCGGGCGGCGCCGCGATGCGCGGTTTTCGCGATGTCACCGCCGATGTCGATGATCTCGGCCGCGCCGCCGCGCAGGCCAACCGCGCCGCGCGAAAAACCTATGCCAACGTGCCGTCGCCGAGCCCGGAATTCGACCGGCTCGAGCCGAGCATGGAAGATCGCAGCGAGGTGTTCGGCCAGGACGAGCCCGTCGCCGACGAGCCGCCGCCGCCGTTCTCGCGCATCCGTTCCGACAAGCCAAAAAGGGAAAAGCCGCCGAAGCCGCCGCGCCCCAGGCGCGTCAGCGGCGGCTTTCCGTACAAGACCGCGATCGCCATCGGCATCGTGATGATCCTGGTCGGCGCCGCGATCCTCGCCGGGCCGTCGATCATGAAGACCGTGCGCGGCTTCGGCTCCTCGGCGCCGGTCGTGGTCGACGGCAACAAGGATGCGCCGCTGGCGCCGCGACCGAAGATCGCCGACCGCGTCGGCCAGCCTTCGTCCAGCGAGCAGATCGCGCCGGTGGCGCAGCGCGTCGTGCTCTATGACGAGGATCCGGCCGAGCCGAAGGGCAGGCAATATGTCGGCACGGTGGTGTGGCGCACCGAGGCCATCAAGGCGTCCGGCGGCAAGCCCGCCGACATCGCCGTGCGCGCCGACATCGAGATTCCCGAGCGCAAGTTCAAGATGACCATGTCGTTCCGTCGCAACACCGACACCTCGCTGCCGGCCAGCCACACCGCCGAACTCACTTTCGTTCTGCCGCCGGATTTCGCAGGCGGCGGCGTCGCCAACGTGCCGGGCGTGCTGATGAAGTCCAACGAGCAGGCGAGGGGCACACCGCTGGCCGGCCTCGCGGTCAAGGTCACCGACGGCTTCTTCCTGGTGGGCTTGAGCAATGTCGAGAGCGACCGCGTCCGCAACCTGCAGCTCCTCAAGGAGCGCTCCTGGTTCGACATCCCGCTGGTCTATACCAACCAGCGCCGCGCCATCATCGCCATCGAAAAGGGCTCGCCCGGCGAGCGCGCCTTCAACGACGCCTTTGCGACCTGGGGCGAGTAGGACCGGCCCTTCGTCGTAGTCTACGGCGCGCCCTCGGCGCCGGCGCGCACCGCGTGTGACAGAAGGTCCTGCGTGTCGATGATCCCCTCCGCGGCGTTGCGCACGATGGTCTCAGCCATCTTCGCCTTGGTCGCGGGCGTGCGGTGTTCCTCGGCGATGTGCTCCACGGCAATGTCCAGTACTTCGCGCAGGGCGGCGACATAGCGGGCGTCGAATTTCTGTTGCGGAACGTCGGTCATGCAGAGCCTCCATGAAAGTGCGCGGACCGTGGCGGCGCATTGGGGCTGATCTGAGTCAGAGCGGTGCAAGCGCGATGACAACGGCTGACATTGAATTGAAGCGCGCTCATGCCCGTGTCACGAAGTCGCAACGATTCGCCGACGGGTATGGTGTGGTTCAGATCGGCTGGCTCATCCAGCGCAGGAAGCGCGTGACCGGCCCTGCGGGTCCGGCCGGCGCTGGCGCCTCATCGTCTTCGGGCGCAATGATGCGGCCATAGAGAAATTCCAGAAACCGCATGTCGTTCGGTTCGGTGACGGTGAAGTGTTCATCGTCGATGAACACCGTGTAGTCGTAGAAGAACGGCCCGATCAGCGGCACGGTGGCCGGCGTCGCGCGGTCCTTCGAGAGCACGAAGGACGACGGCTCCAGCCCCTGCGCGATCATCGCGGCCTCAAGCGCCGGCAGCTTGGCCATGAAACCCGGCGAGAATCCGCCGACGGTGCTTTGCAGGGTGATGGGCATGCCGGCCTCGCTGCGATTGAACACGGTTGCGATGTTGCAAGCGTTGGTCGGGCAGGCGGGGCGAGAGGTTCAAGAAGCAAGAACCGGCAGAAGCCATGGGGTGGTCGTCTCCACGGTCCAGCGGATCATCCACATCCACGCAAAAAGTTTCGTACGGCGGCATGGCAAGCTGTGTTTACTGACGTCGCAGCACATCGAAGGGTGCCGGCGTCGGCGCAGGTTGTTGCTTGCAAGGTACAGTTAAAGAGCATCGTCGCGGAAACGATGTGAGATGCCGACCTCAGATTGTGCCGCTCCGGGAATCCTGCTGAAGATGTGGCGCCTTGGGGCGATGTTTCCCGGCGGCAGTCGCGTGGGGTGTGACGTTGAAAGTGTCCGGGGTGCGGGAAGTTTCGATCAGGCTGTTTGCGCGTCGCAGCCTCGATCGGCGTCGGGCCGTTGTCGTGGCCGCGCGATCGCTGGCCGTGGCTTTCGCGTTCGTGCTGCTGGCCGGCGAGGCCGCGTGGGCGGACTGCACGCCCGCGTCCGCCAACAACGTGACGGCGACCTGCACTGGCACCACCACCAATCAGGGCAACGGCGCACCCGGCACCAGCGCCGGCGTTGACGGCTATGGCACCGGCACCGAAACCGGCGTCACCGTCAATGCGGTCGGCGGCTCGCTCTCCGGCACCAACAACGGCGTCTCTCTCGGCGGCGGCTCTTCGGTGTTCAATGCCGGCGCCATCAGCGGCGGCACCGCGGCGATCCGGTTCGCCGGCAGCGGTAACACGCTGACGCTGGCGCAAGGCTCGGTCATCACTGGCAACGTGCTCGGCACCGGCAGCGATACGTTCCAGCTCGGCGGCACGGGAGTTGCGACGTTCGATGTCAGCACGCTCGGTCCGGCCGCGCAGTATCAGGGGTTTGGCACCTTCAACAAGATTGGCAGCTCGATCTGGACGCTGACCGGCACGCCCGGGCAGTCAACGAGCTGGTCGATCAATGGCGGCACGCTGTCGGTGTCATCGGATGCCAATCTCGGCAACGGCGTCGAAGCGCTGTCCTTCAACGGCGGCATCCTGCAGGTGACGGGCACGGCCTTCACGTCGACGTCGCGCGCGATCAACTGGGGCGCAAGCGGCGGCGGCTTCGACATCGCCGACCCCGCCAACACATTTACGGTCTCGCAGAGCCTGACCGGCACCGGCGGTTTGACCAAGCTCGGCGCGGGCACGCTGCGGCTCACCGGCGGCAACGATTATTCCGGCACGACCAATGTGGCCGCGGGCACGCTCACAGCCGACTTCGGCTCGTTGAGTTTAAACAGCGCGCATGTGATCGCCGCGGGGGCGACGCTGGACCTTGCCGACACGATCCAGTTCATCGGCTCGCTGTCCGGCGCCGGCACCGTCACCAATTCGGGCAGTGGCGCCGCGCGCCTGACCACCGGCCTCGACAATACCAATGCGACGTTTGCCGGCGTCATCAAGGATGGAGTTGCCGGCACCACGGCGCTGTGGATCGACGGCACCGGCATCATGACGCTGACAGGGACCAACACCTATACCGGCGGGACATCGATCTGCTTCTGCTCGACGCTGCAGCTCGGCGATGGCGGCACCACCGGCTCGATCGTCGGCGACGTCATCAACGGCGGCACGCTGATCTTCAACCGCTCCAACGCCTACACCTTTGCCGGCGTCATCTCCGACGACGGCAGCGACCAGGGCAAGGTGGTGCAGAACGGATCGGGCAACACCATTCTCACCGGCATCAACACCTATACCGGCGAAACCACGGTGAACGCCGGCACGCTGAGCGTGAACGGCTCGATCGCGTCGTCGTCGCTCGCCACGGTGAACGCCGGCGGCACGCTCGGTGGCAACGGCATCGTCGGCGAGACGTTGATCAATGGCGGCACGCTGTCGCCGGGCAACTCGATCGGCACGCTGACGGTCAGCGGCAGCCTGACATTGACGGCGGCATCGACCTATCTGGTGCAGGTGTCGGGCACATCAGCCGACAAGACGATCGTGACGGGCACCGCGAATCTCGCGGGCAAGGTTACGGTGGATCCGCTCGCGCGCATCTCGGCCACGACCACCTATACGATTCTCACCGCGGGCACCGTCAGCGGCACATTCGCCACGGCGGGCTTCCTGACGGCCAACAGTTTCGCGCGCAATGCGCGCCTGAGTTACGTCGGCAACACCGTGCTGCTGACGGTCGATCCCGGCCTGTTGTCGCCGAACCTGCCAAACTCCAGCAATATCAACCAGAGGAACGTCGCGGCCGGAATCGACAATGCGCTCGCGGCCGGCGGCAACATGCCGGCCGGTTTCAACGCGCTGTTCGCCTTGACCGGTTCCGGTCTCGCCAACGCACTGACGCAGGCTTCGGGCGAGATTGCGACCGGATCGCAGCAGACGACATTCGATGCGATGAACCTGTTCATGGGCGTGATGACCGATCCGTTCTCGGCGGGACGCGGTGGCAATACGCCGGGTGCAACAGGGTTTGCTGACGAAGACAACGCGAATGCCTACGCTGCGAACGGTCGCAAGCGTTCGGGGGCAGAGCGCGAGGCCTATGCGATGTTCACCAAGGCGCCGCCGCGCGCCTTCGAGTCGCGCTGGAACGTGTGGGCGGCCGGCTTCGGCGGCTCGCAGACCACGGACGGCAACGCCGTTGCCGGTTCGAACACCTCGACCAGCCGCATCGGCGGCGTCGCCGTCGGCGCGGATTACTGGTTGTCGCCGCAGACCATCGCCGGCTTCTCGCTCGCCGGCGGCGGCACGAATTTCAGCATCGCCAATGGCGGCTCAGGACGTTCCGATCTGTTCCAGGCCGGTGCCTTCGTGCGTCACACCGTCGGCTCGGCCTACATCTCCGCCGCCGCGGCCTATGGCTGGCAGGACATCACCACCGATCGCACCGTCACCATCGCGGGCATCGATCAACTGCACGCGCACTTCAACGCCAATGCCTATTCAGGTCGCATCGAAGGCGGCAATCGCTATGTGATGCCGTGGATAGGCAGCATCGGGTTGACGCCCTACGCCGCCGCGCAGGTCACCGCGTTCGATCTGCCCGCTTATGCGGAGAGCGTCATCTCCGGTGCCAACACCTTTGCGCTCGCCTACGGCGCCAGGACCGTGACCGCGACGCGCAGCGAACTCGGCCTGCGCAGCGACAAATCGTTTGTCGTCAACGACGCGATCCTGACGCTGCGCGGCCGCGCCGCCTGGGCGCATGACTACAGCACCGACCGCGTGGCGTCGGCGACGTTCCAGTCGCTGCCGGGCGCGAGCTTCGTCGTCAATGGTGCCGCGCAGGCGCCTGATGCCGCGCTCACCACCGCGTCGGCCGAAATGAAGTTCGTCAGCGGCATTTCCCTCGCCGCCACGTTTGAAGGCGAGTTCTCCGAGGTCACGCGCAGCTATGCCGGCAAGGGCGTCGTTCGCTACGCCTGGTAGAGGCGGCGGTGAATCTGCCACGGGAAACCGCGCGGGCCGGCTGATCCTTTCGCCGATCCCGCCGAAAAGGGCTGGTGGCCATCCTTGCCCAGGAAGGCTTGGCCGCCGGCGGCTTAGCCCTCCACCCCGGTTTCAACGGGGCGCGCCTTTTTCTTCTTTCCTGTCAGCAGCAGAAAATTGACCCCGATCTGATCGCCGTTAACCCAGGCCAGTTCACATCGGCGATACGCCAGCCCGGTCGTCGATAGAAGCAGGAAAAACTCACTGAGGTTGAGGCCTTCTATCGAGGATTTCGTCGTGAGCTTTGCGCTCGTTGCGGAAACGTCATCCAGAACGCACGCGCGACGCCATGTTCCGTCGATGGCCATGATGTGCACGTCGAAGCCCCGCTCGAACTTGACGCTGTGTTCTTCTCGACGCTCCGGTGTACCCATCGTTTTGACCCATCGAAACCTGTCTCGCTGGCCGCAAACTATTATCGCACCGCCTAATGAGCGGTAAACTCAACCGCTCAACACGTAAGTGCATGGTGAGCTGTTTCTCGCGCCACAACCTGTGGTTATTTTCTTGGCGGCGTCGCCGCGAATTCATGACGGCGCTGTTCAGGACATTGGCGGGCGAGGTGCAGCGGGCTTCGCCTGATTCCGGCGTCTTCCCCGTATCATCAAAGCATCTCGCCGCGGTTTCCGAGGTCGCAGGAGGTCAGTGCAATCCGATGGACGCCGATACGCTCACGCGCGTGGTCGCTCTGGAGCAAAAGCTCTCCACCTTGACCGGCGAACTCGCACAGGCGCGCAACGACGTGCGCGCGATGAAGATGGCGTTCGATATCGCCGACCTGTCGCGCCGCAAGAACAAGAAGCGAGTGGTGCTGTTCTTTGGGCGCGACCAGTTCGTCGACAATTCGAAATACCTGTTCGCGCATGCCGCGCTCACCCAGCGGCACTTCGTGCCGGTGTGGTGCTCGTTCAACAGCGCCCTGGTGGCGGAGCTCAAGTCGCACGGCTTCGTCGCCTTCGACATGGGCAAGGACCATTCCCGCACCATCTCGCTGTTCCTGTCTGCCGCGGTCGCGGTGCACTGCGTCAACCCGCACGAAGCGCTGCGCGCGCTTGTGCTGGAGGCGGCGCTGGCCGGCGCCGTGCGGCTGCAATTGTGGCACGGCGTCGGGCATGTCGGCACCAAGAAGATCGACCTGATGCTTTCCGAACAGATGAACCTGCTCAATCCGCTCAGCGTCGATCAGCTGCACGGGGCGAGTTCGATCGACGTCATGGTGAGTCCGTCGCGCCGCTTCGATGCCTTCTGGCGCGCCAGTTTTGGCGTCCGCGACATCATCCGGGCCGGGCTGCCGCGCAACGAGGTGCTGTTGCGCGAACCCACCGCCATCGATGGCATCGGCGCGGTCGAGTTTCAGCCGGCGTGGCGCCGGCATCCCGGCGTTCGGCTGCTGTGGGCGCCGACCTTTACTGGCGCGCACGATCTGCCGGTCTGGGCGAAACCGGAGATCGTGTCGGCGCTGCTGAGCGGCGCCGCCGAACGCAATCCGCTGCTGTTCGTCAAGCCGCATCCGTTCGACCAAGCGAAGATCGACCGCGGCGTGCAGCCGGCGCCCGGCGTCATCCTGCTGCCGGCGGACCGCGACATCTATCCGGTGCTCGACCGCTTCGATCTGCTGATCACCGACAAGTCGTCGCTGCTGTCCGATTTTCTGCTGCTCGACCGCCCGGTGCTGATGCTCAATGCGACCGCCGATGCCGATCCGAAGCTGTGGATGGTTTACGGCGACGCACCTTCGCCGGGCATTGAGGCCACCTATGCGGAGGCGGCGGCGGCGCTGCGAACCGCGCTGTGTGAGGATCGTCACGCCGCGGCGCGGGCCGCCAACCGGCAGGTGATTTTCGAAACCGATCCCGCCGCGGCCTGCGCCGATATCACCCGCGCCATCGCCGGGATCCTCAGCGAGCGCTGCCCCGACGCCGACGCGGCGTGACAGCGCGTAGCGCGGATTGGCGAATCCTAATCCGCCATGCCCAGGCTATTCCCAAATTATCTCGGTTGGCGATCGGCGCGATGCGCTTCGTACTTGCGCCCGACGGGTTCGATCGTCGTCGGGATTGTAGCTGCAGGGTGGGCTGAGCGAAGCGAGCACTGTGGCGGATACGGCGCGAACAGCGCCATTGCCCACCTACGCTGGCCGCCTGCTAGCTAATGTCGTCGTTCTGGTCGTGTCACGGTCTTTCTGACTTCGGTGCCGCAGTCCGAGCATTCGTAGATGAAATTGAGCTTGGCCGCACTCCAGATGGGCTCAACGTCTCTGATGTGCAGAGGGAGTCCCAGGCAACTGGGACACACAATCACGGCTGGCTCAATTTCGTCGTACTGAATATAAGCTGGCATGCGGGCTCTCCTTCAAAGTGAGCATTCCCCTTCAGCCCCCGACCGATAGAACAAGCTTACTGCGTGTGATGGTCGCTTATGATCAACTCTTGCGAACACACGCAGAACACCCACACAATCCTCGTGAGTGTGACTAAAATTCAACAGCCCTCCAAGAGCCAGGAAAGCTCCTTTGATTTTAGAAAGCTCCGGACTTCGCGCGGCCGTAGCTCGCAGGGCGGATGAACCGATTGGTCCGCCGAAGCCTTGCGAAGACGGAAGGCATAATCCGCCGCTGCAACTCAAATGAGATGGCGGAATACACTGCGCTAACCCGCTCTGTGGGCTGAACTCAGCCTGTAGGGTGGGATGAGCGAAGCCAGCCCCCAAAGCATTTCGACGAAGCGAGCAATGTGGTGGGCGCGGCGCGAAGAGCGCCTTTGCCCACGCTGCGCTTGCTGCCTTTGGAAAATGCCCACCAACGCAGGCTCTGCGCGCAACATGCAATTCGAGCAAGCATTCAAGCAGGCACACAACTGGGTCAAGAGTTGCTCAAGTTCCTCTGTCCGTTGGCGGACCAAAGCAAAATTTAGTTCTGCCAGATAATTATAATGACTCTGTCGCAATGATTGGGAATAGCGTGAGCAAAAACCGGTAAAATCAGTACAGGGAGTTGACAATGAAGGAGCTGTTACGCTGCCGCGCCATGGAAAGTCGATGCCGTCAACGCGCTGCTTTGTATCCCGCCGAAAGCTGGAAGTGGATGGCTGAAGCGGAGATGTGGCAGCACAAGGCGCTGGACGAAACTGCCTCCCACTTCGAAGCGTGCAATACAAATCCCCTCGTTCCCCCAAAAGACCTGAGTCCGAAATACACCGGCCTCTGATCGCACCCCAAGACCCAGCTCACACAAACGAGAATGCACGCGATGGCGGATGACGCTATGCTCATCCGCCATACGCGCTAAATGTCGCAAACACTTCCAGCAAGCGTAGCCCGGATGAGCGAAGCGATATCCGGGGGCTCGTTTCTCCTGTGCGCCCCGCATGTCGCTACGCTCATGCGGGCTACGCTTGCTGCGGGCTAAATGGGATTTTGGTTGCGGCATGTGCACGGCAGACAAGACAGAGGACATTGTAGCAGCGCCGGAAATTATTGCGGCTACCTGCGAAACTCCTATATCTCCCGAATTGATCGTCGCCGGGGCTGAAGTGCTTTATCGCGCTTTGCCTGAGGCTTTCCCTTGGAGGTCGTCTGAGGTCCGAGATGTGGCAACGTCGGTCTTTGTGGCAATGGTTGAGGCCGCGCAGGGTGGAGGGAATGGCTAAGCTGCCAACAAAAGCCCCTGAGAACTTCTGCTGTCTCTCTGTACCAAATTAGTTCTTTCAATATCTCCTTACCCTCCAGCGAGTCAGCGCGCGGGTTATTTGTCATATCGTAAGGGATGACAGTCGTGCCGTTTTGGTCTGTGAATAAAGTAAGCGGCGCGTGGATTGCATCGTTTCTTTTATGGCGGAGAGAATAATCGATTTTATCAAGCAGCCAGACAACTTCCGCGCGGACTTCCGTTTTCTCGGCTAGCGCCACTTCAGCCACAGCCCGCAGCATCGAACGTTGGGCATGATCATTTGCTGTAGAATGCCAAATAGCGAACGCTATAGCGCCATTTTCGATTTGGGAGAGTCGCCAAAAAAGGCCAGCTAGGTCTTCTTGGAGATGATTCCAGGAATAAACTAACTCTCCCATCGCAATGGCATATGGTTGGAAAATCTGCTTGGTGGCGTCGGCAGTCGGCGCTTTAATAATAACCATCATACCTCGATAGCAGGCATAAGCCGATGAACAAAAGTGACCAATACAGCAAGCAGGAGACCGAACGTCGCCTCAAGGCAGCGCTCCACGGGGCGTTCAACACGCCCGCAAGCCGCTCAAGGATGTCCCGAAAAAACGGGTGGCACAACCTGCGGAGGCAAAGAAAAAGCCCGCCAAGTAGGGCGGGCAGTGCGTTGTTGGGCTAGCGACGAACTGAAATAAACTCATCCTCGTAATCGTCGGGATGGGACGGAGGGGTGCCTTTGTTTACTGGCAATTGAGTGCCGCACCCACCGCATTTGAATTCATCGTAATATGGTCCGCTGATATGTTGCTGCAGATAAAACTTCTTTCCATTGGCGGCGCAGTCTGCACAGATGCGATGAAATGGCTCGCCACTGCGCATCGCTTCTTTGACCGAAAGCGCTAAGAGTCCGGGAGCCAATTCGGACAACTGATAACGGGCTTTATCTGCCTCCCAATCTTTGAGGCGAGCCACTTCCTTTTCAAGATTGCCTATCGTTTCAACCAGCGACGCTTGCGCTTGCTGTGCGGAGAGGATTTTTTCCTGAAGTTCTATGACCGCCGTGTTGCGTCGGGTGGCGTCATCAATGTCCTTCAATCCCTTCGCTATATCGAAAGCGGTCTTGAGGGCGCCAAGACCAGCGAATACTTCAGCCACCATGATGCTTCCCCAGCCATTTGCGCCAGCGCAAGAATCGGCGCGCCTTGAAGTAGAATACGGGCTTAATGAGATTGACGATACGTCAGCCGCTTGCCTTCACCGCCTTTGATGGCAAGGGCCGCACGTTCCCCGTCGCTGTAACCCAGCAAGCGTAGCCAGGATGAGCGAAGCGACATCCGGGGGCTTATCGCTTTTTCCCGCATATCGCTGTGCTCATGCGGCTACACGCTGAGCTGACCGAGGTCCGTAGGATGGGTTGAGCTCTTCGCGAAACCCATCACAAGCGGCAAGATGGGCATCGCTTCGCTCAACCCATCCTACCCGCCGATTTTCACAAAATCCAAAACTCCGGCTTGACGTCATTTCCATATTAGACTATATTCCTACTCATCCCATCCCACTGAGGGGCGTTTCCTAGGACGCTTTGAGGCGCGGGGCGGGAGGTGGCGCCTGCGGGCGTGGGGCAGACGTTGTCCTGCGCACTCGGGAGGCCTCGGGTAGCCGTCCGGGCTCACTAACGGAGCTCCGCCGCTGTGTCGGCTGGACGGGTGCGGGCGAAGGCTGGCGAAAGCCGGCCGGATGACGGGCAAGGCGCCCGTGCCCAGTACCCGGAAGTACGGCCCCGGGGACAGAAATCGCCACGGTGGAGCGTCGAAAGGCGTTTCCGCGGCCGCTGCGGGCTGACGTTTCAGTTCGCAAGCTGCGGCACAACTACCAAGGCGCGCCTTTCGGCGCTCCGCCTCCCTCTTTCGGGAGGCTCTCGGGCCCGCCACTCACGCGCCGCCGGCGCGGGCAGAGACGGCGCGTGGCCGCATCCCACCTCCCATCACGAACAGGAGCGCGCGATGACCAGAACGCTACAGGTGGAAAGCGAAGACGAGGACATCCTGCTCAGGCTCACGCGCAGGGTGGTGAACTACCAGCGCCGCTGGCGGATCTGCAAGCGTCCGCTCTGCCGCCGCAGGCACGCCTGCACCGGCAACCCGCAAAACTGTGCCATCGATGGCGAGCCGACGCCCGAACTGTCGCCGCAGCAGCGGTCGCAAGTGAGCCATGACATCAGGAAGGCGCTCGACAAGCGGCGGGCGGAGCTGCAGCTGGAAGAGCAGGCGCGCGAGAGGATGCAGCTTGCCGGTGGCGTGCAGCGGACATGGACATCGCGCGGATCGGCGCGGAGCGACCATGCCACGGGGCGCCGCGGATCGCCGCGGCGCGATTGAGAGACAAGCATGATGGTTTTGTTAACCGGCATCCCGTGTCGTCGTCGCCTTGCGGTGACATCGCGCAGCCATGCCGGTAAAGTTGGGGATCACCGAGCCCGGCCCTCCGCGCTCGCAGGAAGGGTTGCCGTTTATGCCATCCGAAAGGATTCCGTCCGACAGGACTCTCGCCACGACGATTCCCGTCAGCCCGTTCCACCTGCGCGGCATTGCCTTCGCTGTGGTGTCGGCGCTGACGCTGCTTGGCGCGACGCTGCTGGTGGCGCGCGAGGTGCCGAGCCAGCCGTTCCTGCAGAAGCTCGGCTTCGATATGGAATCCGCCGGCTTCAAGGCGCGCTTCGCCAACGATGCGGCGGGGCAGGCGGCGCTGCGCAAACTGCCGTCGCATCGCTTCGTCGTGCACACCACGCCGAATGGCCCGCGCTATCTGTTTGCCGATCCCGTCACCTGTGTCTGCACCTTCGTCGGCACCCGCGACAATTACCTGAACTATCAGGACATCCTGCGCCGCCCGCTGCCGCAGCCGGATTACGTCTCGCCGGACTACAAAACCCAGGCCAGCGCGCTCCTGGCCGACGATCCCATCGCGTCGGATGCGGTGGACTGGGAGCCGGACAGCCTGGCAGCCGCGTTCCGGGATTATTACTGACGCGAGGGGAGGGACGTGCGATATTTCGCACGATCTCTCCACTTGTCGTCCCCTCCGAGCGCGCCTTTGGCGCGCGTGGGGCGGGGATCCATAGCCTCTGTCGTCAAGGTTTGGCGCGACGCTCGCAATGCGCTGCCACTGCCACCGACCCTCTCATGATCTGCACGGCGTATGGGTTCCCGCTTTCGCGGGGACGACGACGGTGTTTGGGGCGGCCGTTCGCGCGACAGAAACCACCTAATCTCACCCAACAAAAAAGCCGGCGTTGCCGCCGGCTTTCGTGTTCATCGGTGTCGCGCTGCTTAGTGCGCGGCTTCCAGTGCGGCCTGCTCCTGCCGGGCGATGGTGCCCTTGACCGCGGTCTGCACCTTCTCGAAGGCACGGACCTCGATCTGGCGGACGCGTTCGCGGGAGACGCCGAACTCGCTGGCAAGATCTTCCAGCGTCATCGGCTCATCGGCGAGGCGACGTGCCTCGAAGATGCGGCGTTCGCGCGGGTTGAGCACGTTGATCGCACCGTTCAAGGCCTCGCGGCGATGATCGAGCTCCTCGTGTTCGGCCAGCACCGCTTCCTGCGTCGGCGCGTGATCGACCAGCCAGTCCTGCCATTCACCGGCTTCGCCGTCGTCGCGGATCGGCGCGTTGAGCGACGCGTCGCCGCCGAGACGGCGGTTCATGTCGACAACGTCCTGCTCGGTGACGCCGAGACGCTTGGCGATCAGCTTGACCTGGTCGGGGCGCATATCGCCCTCGTCCAGTGCGGAAATCTTGCTCTTCGCCTTGCGCAGGTTGAAGAACAGCTTCTTCTGGTTCGCGGTGGTGCCCATCTTCACAAGCGACCACGAACGCAGAATGTACTCTTGAATCGAAGCCTTGATCCACCACATGGCGTAGGTGGCCAAGCGGAAGCCCTTTTCGGGCTCGAACCGCTTCACCGCCTGCATCAGGCCGACGTTGCCTTCCGAGACAACTTCGGAGATCGGCAGCCCGTAGCCGCGATAGCCCATGGCGATCTTGGCGACGAGACGCAGATGGCTGGTGACGAGATGATGGGCCGCGTCGCGGTCATCATGCTCGCGCCAGCGCTTGGCGAACATGTATTCCTGCTGGGGTTCCAGCATCGGGAATTTGCGGATCTCGGACAGGTAGTGCGAGAGCCCAGATTCTCCGTTGAGAACCGGGAGTGTAGCTGTACGGGCCATGGTAGCGCCCTCCAGTGGTTCAGGCCCCCGATAGCGGCGGGCCAGGCAGCGGACGCTTTGTTAAAGCCGCCCCGGCTGCGATGTTCCGCGTCGGATGTTCGACGCAGGTGCAACATACACCGAACTACGGGTGTAGTGGAAGCCAATTCGCTCTCACGTCATCGTGTGGCTGATATAACCTATTGGAATGGCGGGTATTTTTATATGCATCTGCGTCATTCCGTCGCCGCCAGCGCGGCCCGCAAACAAGCGAGATCCGGCGGCAGATCGGAAATCCACTCCAGGATCTCACCGGTTCGGGGGTGTTCCAGGGTCAGCATATACGCGTGCAGCGCCTGGCGGCCGAGATCGGCGAGAGCTTTCTGGCTCTCCGGACCGAGTGCATTGGACTTGGTCTTGAAATGCGGGCCGTAGACGCTGTCGCCCATCAGCGGGTGGTTGATGTGGGCCAAATGCACGCGAATCTGGTGCGTGCGCCCGGTCTCGAGCTGGCAGGCGAGCAGGCTCGCGACCGGCTTGCCGTGGCGGTCGAGGAATTCCTGCTGTACTTCCCAATGGGTCACCGCCTCGCGGCCGCCTTCGCGCACCGCCATCTTCTCGCGGGCATGCGGATGCCGGTCGATCGGCGCGTCCACCGTGCCGCGCTGGCGGTTCGGCACACCCCAGGCAAAGGCCATATAGCCGCGGCGCATCTCGTTGGTGCGGCCGTGGTCGGCGAACTGCTCGCTGAGGGATTTATGGGCCTGGTCGTTCTTCGCCACCACCATCAGCCCCGTGGTGTCCTTGTCCAACCTGTGCACGATTCCCGGCCGTTTCACCCCGCCAATGCCCGACAGCGTTGCGCCGCAATGGGCGATCAGCGCATTGACCAGCGTGCCGGTCTCGTGGCCGGCGGCGGGATGCACGACAAGCCCTTTCGGCTTGTTGATGACGATGATGTCGTCGTCCTCGAACACGATATCCAGCGCGATATCCTCGCCTTCCGGCTCGGCGGCGGTGGCCGGCGGCACGTCGATTGTGATCGTATCGCCGGCAACGACATGATAAGCGGGGTCGCGAACGGGGTGCGCGCCGGCCGCGTCGCGGGCGATCGTCACCTGTCCGGCGAGGATCAGCGCCTTCAGCCGCGACCGCGACAGCGCCGGGTTGCGCACGGCCAGCACGCGGTCGAGCCGGTTCGAGCCTTCATCGCCCAGCACCGTGATATCCAGCCTGATATCGTTGGTTTCCGACACGCCTTGATCCGAAGAGTTTTGCATGACTGAACCTGTTGCGCCCGATCCGAACCCTGAACAGACCGCAGCCATGGTGGCGAAGGTCCGGCGGATGATGCTGATTGCCGGCCTGACCACCGCTCTGGGCATCGGGGCGCTGCTCGTCGTGATCGGCTACCGCCTTTTCCACGCCGAGGGAAGCGTTGTCACGCCCACGAGCACCGCGACGCTGCCGAAGGGCGCCAAAATCCTCTCCACCGGCACCGCCGGCGACCGCCTGGCGGTGACGCTGGACATCGCCGGCATGGTCGAAATCCGCACTTTCGATGCCCGCACCCTGAAACCCATGGGGACGCTGAAATTCGCTCAGGAACCATAAGCGCCCAAAGCTTGCCGCGGCATCTTGCAGCCGGCGCCATTCGCGGCTATTCCCTCCCTCAATGCTCCCTTCGTCTAGCGGTTAGGACGTCGCCCTCTCACGGCGAAAACAGCGGTTCGATTCCGCTAGGGAGCACCAGCAAAATCAATGATTTAGCTGATTGCCTCTACGAAAAATTGTTATCGTACGGAAAATGTACGGAAAAGACCTCGGCGAACGTCGAGGCATATGGGCGGCCAGCGTCCGAAGCGCATCCCTGCCTCGCGGCTGATCAGCCGCACAAGCGTCTGCTCGCTCAGGCCGGCTCGCTTCGCCCAGCCCTCCAGCGAGCCGCGCTCCGAGGGTGCGGCCATCATGACGTCGACCAACGTGCGCAGCCGCGCGTCGGCAGGCATCGGTAGATGCAAGTCTTCGACCTCGGCGGCTGCGATCTCGTCGGGCAGCACCCCCATCAGCCGCCAATTCTCGCCGCCCTCGTAGAAGAGCGGCAGGCTGGGGGCGCGGAAGAGCAACTCGCGCAACAAAGGCGTCGCGGAGACGGTGCAGCAGCGGCGGGGTAGGCGCGCATCGATGTCAGGAGCAACGAACACGCTATAGCCTTCGAGCGAGCCCGTCGCCTTGATGGCGTGAAGCGCGCCGCTTGGTATCCAAACGGCGCTACGGGGCGGGACGATCCATGTTTGCCCCTGCCATAAAGTCGCAGGACCATGCGCGGGGAACCGGTTGGTTGTATTGCCGAAATGCCACGGTGCCGGTCCGGGTGGACGATGATGAACGCCTTGCCCCGCTACCGCCCGGGAGCCGCGTCCTGTCAGGAAGCGTCGACGAGTAACGCATTCTTGCGCACGCTCTCCAGCAGCGACGTCCGCATCAGGAAAGCGCGATGCGCGACCGGGTCGGCGGCCGTGCGCCGCAGATTATCGAAGTTCGCCTCACGTGCAGCGGGGTCCTTTTCTTCCAGCCGCTTCTTGTTGGCGATGGTCTGCTGCTGGACATATTCGATATTCATCGGCCGCCGAATGCCATCGTAACGATCCAGATCGCTCTCCGGGCGCTGGCCGAGCACCGCGGTCGCGAGTTGTTCGGCCAATTGCATCGCGTCGTGCACGCCGCAATTCAGGCCGAGGCCGCCAATCGGATTGTTGACGTGCGCCGAGTCGCCGGCAAGGAACACGCGTCCCTTGCGAAAGCTCGCGGCGACGCGCTGGTGCACCCGGTAGATGTTGCGGTGGAAGATGTCGTATCGGCCCGCCTTGGGGAAGAATTTCTGCAGCCGCGCCTCGGTGGCCGCTTCGTCCAGCACTTCTTCGTCGGTCTGCCCGGGGAGCGCCGGAAACACCGCGCGCCAGCGGCCCTTTCCATCGTCGCCCGCAACCTTGAACAGATTGGCCCATTCGTCCGGGTCGGAGAAATAGGCGCGGAACGCGACGCCGTGTTCGGTCGCAAAATCGAACGGCGTGGTGAGCACGAGAAAGCGCTCCGGAAACGTATAGCCCTCGAAGTCGATGTCGAGTGCCTTGCGCACCGTCGATCGGCCACCATCGGCGCCCACCAGATAGCTGCCGGACACGGTTTCCATGCCGGTGCCGGTTTGCACCGTGATTTCCACATGATCACCGCAGTCCGCAATTGTCTCGACGGGCGAAGCGAACGCCACGGATGCCTGGGGAAACGCCTTCAACCGTTCGAGCCCAAGCTTCGCGATCTTGTGCTGCTCGCATTGCACGACGAACGGGACCTTGGTGTCGTTGGCAAGGATCGCGTGGTCGAACTCGGCCACGATTCGGCGCATCGGCCGGTCCCAAAACTGGAAGGTGGGTGCGATCAGTCCCTGCGCGATCACGTCGTCGAGCAGGCCCAGCGCGCTTATCATTTCCAGCGTCGCCGGATGCAACGTCGATGCGCGCGGCGCATCGTTGACGGCTTCCGCCGCTTCGAACAGCCGCACTGGAATATTGCGCTGCGCGAGGGCCAGCGCCAGGAGGATGCCGACGGGACCGCCGCCGGCAATCAGAATAGGTTGATCGCTCATGGTTATCGCCCGCCCTACTGCTGTTTCACGCCGGCAATTTCAACGGCTTCGGCCCACAGCGGGATGTCCTTCGCCAGCGTTGCCGCATATTCCGCCGGCGTATCGCCGAGCGGATCGACACCGTAGTCCACCAGCTGCGCGGCGAATTTGGGATCCTTCACCGCCGCCGCGAGCTCCTTCGCCATCCGGCCGATAATGTCCGGCGGCGTTCCCGCCGGCGCCATCAACCCGTTCCAGGTCAGCACGTTGAAATTCGGATAGCCGGATTCAGCAACCGTCGGCACGTCGGCCGCCAGTGCCGAGTGCTTTTCGGAACTGATCGCCAGCATCCGGACATTGCCGCCCGCGACCTGCGACAGCGCATCGGACAGATTGGAGAACATCGCCGGAATGTGGCCTGCCACCACGTCGGAAAGCGCTGGCGCGTTGCCCTTGTACGGCACGTGCGTCATCTCGATGCCCGCGCGCTTGAGAAACAGCGCCATCGAGAGATGGTTCAGGCTGCCGACGCCGGCCGAGCCGTAAGCCAGCTGAACCTTGCTGGTGCGGACGTATTCGATGAATTCCTTCAACGTCTTGACGGGAATATCCTTGTTGACAACCAGCGCAAACGGATTGGTCCCGATGTTGCTGATCGGCGCAAAATCCTTTTGCGAATCGTAACGCACCTTCGACATCGCCGGCACCACCGCCATGACCGGCAGCGCGGCGATGAACAGCGTATAGCCATCCGGCGCCGCCCGTTTCACCATCTCCGCGGCAATGGCGCCGCCGGCACCGGGGCGATTTTCGATCACGAACGACTTGCCGAATGCATCACTCAGGCGCTGCGCCGCCATTCGCCCGATGCCATCCGTGTTGCCGCCGGCCGCGAACGGCACGATCACCGTCACCGGCTTTTGGGGCCATGTTTGCGCCCGCACTCCCGAGGAGAGGAGAGCGGTGGCGGCTCCGGCAGCGAGGCCGAGTACTTTGCGTCGAGAGTGCATGATGTTTCTCCATTTTCCGGGTCGCGTAATACGATGGACCCGATGCCTATTTTCTGTCGGCTCACGGGCAAGGCCAGTTGAAGACTTTCGCCTCCATCCTGCAGATCCGACGGACTAGATTAGTACTTGCGCATCAGCGGGATCATCCGCGCCGGAGCCGATGATGGCTGAGGCGAACACGAACGACGTCATCAGCAAGTCGAGTTTGGTCGGGTCGAAACCGATGCCCATGTCATTCTGAAATGTTACGTTGGTAAACAGAACCGCGATGCTGATGCGATCAAAGAATGCCGATATCACCCCCAGGAACAGGATGACGGCGACCGCCCAGCGCATCGGGCTGGGCCGCGCCGAATTGGTGACGGAGTGATCAACGATCGCTGACTGATCGAACGGAGTTTCAGTGACTGCATTGGTTACCGCCTTGGCTTTGCAAAGTTAAAATTGATGCAAGATTTTAACGGGAAAGCTGCGAGCTTCATGAGACGCCAGCGTCTTTGGTACCAGTGTCCGAATTCAATCGCGATCAAGCTTCGCCACGCCGGAAAACTAAACCGCCTCGACGGTCTTCAACGATGCGATGATAGAAGAGGCAACAACTACCAATGCAATAACAAGGCCAGCTCGCCGCGCGCTAATGCGCGGCGCCGGAAAAATTCTGCATGACATTGCTGCGTGCCACGTTCACGCGACGAGTCGTCTCCGGTGTATTGCGGCTGCGTCCGACAAACCGCGGAATGCCGGCCGTTACCACCGCGCCCACTGCAGGGACGTCGCCGTTGCGCAACGCCGACAGCGCATCAGGCTGCGATCCGCCAAGACAGGCATCGATCACGACGACGTCGGCATCGCGACCGGCGGCAATGACACCGCTGTTCAATCGATAGACGCGCGCGTTGCTGCCTGTCGCGGCGGCGATTGCACGTTCGGGCGCCATCCCGCCGAGCGATGCGAGGTGGCTGATCGTGTAGAGCATGCCGAGCGGCATGATGCCGCTTCCAGTCGGGGTATCCGTGGCGATCAGCAGTCGTTCGTTCTGGCCGGCCTTGTCGAGAAGATCCGCAACCAAAAGTGTCGTCCGCAGATTGCCGGCGGTGCAGACCTGCAGCGCGATGCTGGATTCATTTACCAACCGTGGAAAATCCTGGTCCGGAATCGCCACCGGACCGCCGTTGACGTGATACGAGACGTCGGGGTTCATCGCCAGTACGTGGTCGGCCCAGATCCCCGAAGAGCCGGGGATCGACGAGCCGCCGGTATGCACCATGGCAATCATACCGCGGGCGCGCGCCATCTTGATCAGCGGCGCGTAATCGTAGGGCGTGTCGAAGCCGCCAAAGCCGGCCTTCACCATCCAGACGCCGTCGCGCACCAGATCGTCGAAATCTTGCTCCACAAGACCCGGCTCGAGGATAAGCGAGCCGGCATGAACACGCATGCCCCCGGGGCGATAGTCGGCAAAACAGCGCTGTGCGGCGACGGCCAGCGCCTTGACGCCAACCACATCCTTCGGCCGGCCGGGCACATGGACTTCCGATGCGCTGATCGACGTGGTCACGCCACCATGGACGTAGCTTTCGAGAAAGCCGACCACCTTCTGCCGCGGCGTGTAGTCGCCAAATGTGATGTGGACGTGAGAATCGATCAGGCCGGGCATGGCGATCGCGCCGCCGGCGTCGATCACCACGTCGCATGCATCGACCGCCGCGGTGGAGGCCGTGCCGACGGAAACGATCAGGCCGTTGGCCATGATGATGGAGTCGCCCGCCACCATCGGCGTGTTCAGATCACCGCTGACGATCGAGCCGAGATTGACGATGGCGGTTTTCATGGCTCAAGCCTTTGCGTCGCGCTTAAGCACTTCCTCGTGGGTGAGGCCGCCAACCCGGGCGCCGATTCGGCCGGCGCTGGCCATGCAGAAGATGATCGCCAACTCGTCGGGCATCGGGGTGTCCTGCATCGTGATGGTCATGCCATCGTAATGCGAACGCACGTAAATTTCGTTCCTGTGGTTCATCGGAATGTCGATCTGGCCGCCCGGCAACGACATCTTGACCATGGAGGAAATCCACGCCTTGCCACCGCCGATAATTTCTCGCAGCGGATTGGCATAGGCCGTGGTCAGCAGCGCGCTGGCGTGCTCGATCTCGCCATGTAAGCCGACGATACCGCCCTTGCCGTAGCTCTGTGCCTCGAACGACCCGAGCGCCTGCATCGCCATTTTCCCCATCATCTCGCCCAGCCCCACACTGGCCTCGATTAGGGGGCTAAGGTCCTCCACCGTCTTCGAGGCGTAGGGATTCTCGAGCACCGCGACCACGGCGACCTTGCGAACCGGCACGGCCACCTTGCGTCCGGCATGTTCGTTCTTGTCTTCGACGATCGACCAGGTGCGGCGAATGTTCAGATTCATGGCGATGGCTCTCACGTGCTTGACAGGCGCCCGATATTCGCTACCAGTTTGTCTGACAATCTGTCAATTGGGTTTTGAACATCATGAGCGTCAAAGGCCAGGCGGTCCTGTTCTCGGAAATGATACCGAGCGGGGCGTTCGTCGATCGGTTTCACACCTGGTACGACACCCACCACATCCCGGTCCGCGTGGAATGCGAGGGGTTTGTCAGCGCGCAGCGCTATAGCCGCCAAGGCGACGGCGGCTTTCTGGCGGTGTACGAGATGGACGACATCAACGTCCTGTCCAGCGACGCCTACAAGGTGATCAAGAACAATCCGTCGGAAGAAACCGCATGGATGCTCGCTAATGTGACGGGGTTCACGCGCTATCTCGGCGGCGAGACCTCAGTCACACCGGACAACCCGGCCGAAGCGGATACGCTGATGGATGCGCCGGTGCTTTATGCGGTGCTGTTCAATATTCCGGCGGAGCACCATGACGACTTCAACGGCTGGTATGACACCGACCATATTCCGCTGTTGATGCAATGCAAAGATTGGTTGATGGTACGTCGGATGCGAATTGCAGATGGTGTCCCGGGCCCATATACCCATATGGCACTGCACTATCTGAAGGATGCAAAGGCCCTGCAATCGCCGGAACGGGAAGCGGCCAGAAATACGCCGTGGCGCAACCGCCTGGCGAAGAATGACTGGTTCAGGGCGGGCTACTCCGTTTTCGATCGCCTCGGACCGCGACAAATCGGAGAATCCAGGGAACATGGCAGCACTTGATCTTCGGATTTCGCCCAAGACGGTGCAGCAGCAGATCGTCGAAAAGCTGCGAGGGGCTATTATTGAAGGCATGTTCAAGCCGGGCGACCGACTAGTCGAGGCTAACCTGTGCGAGATGCTGGGGGTCAGCCGCCCATCGATCCGCGAGGCACTGCGCAGCCTGGAAGCCGAGCGCCTCGTCTCAATCATTCCGAATCGCGGCCCGCAAATTCCGGTGCTGACCCGCGATCATGCGGCCGAGATCTACAAGGTGCGGGCCCTGCTGGAAGGCGAAGCTGCCTTCATCGCCGCCAAGCGCGCCACGCCGGACGACCTCAAGCTGATGCGCGCGTCGCTCGCCGCCTTCGGCAAGGCGGTTCGCGCGAACGATATGCAGACCGAAGTGTCAGCAACGTCGGTGTTTTACAGCCATATTCTTCGAATCTGTGGCAACCGCATTATCGAGGAAACGCTGAACGGCCTGCTGGCGCGCATCAATTTTTTGCGCGCGCATTCGATGTCGCAGCCAGGTCGGGCCAAGGTCAGCCTGCAGGAGATGAAGGCGATCTATGAGGCCATCGCAGCGAAGAACGGCAGCGCGGCGCGCAGCGCCGCTGTGAAGCATGTCGAGAACGCGCATCTATCGGCGAATGCGGCCTATGAGTCGTTTAGCGCGGAGGACAGCGCGGCCTGACCGCATATCGACGGCCGAGCAACCCACCGTCCAATCTGAAGTAATTGGCGCCGGACCATCCGGCGCCAATTTGCCTTGCGAACCAGCCTAATCGCCGTCCACCGGTGGCAGGCTGAGTGCGCGATCGACGAGCGCCCTTGCCCGCTTGAAGTCGTAGGCGCGAAACATGTTCATCTTCACGATAAACGAAGCGCCGCCATAGAACTTTTCGTACTGCTGGTGGCGGTTACCGAATTCGGTCCCGATGAAATCCCATGCCAGCGGCATCAGGGCGACGCGTTCGCGCGCGCTCATATTCGACGATTTGTAGAACCGGGCGATATCCTCGGTGGCTTCCGGGTTGTCGAAATCCTTCACTGAGGAGGGCCGCGAGATCATCGCCGCACCCGTCAGTTCGTGCACGATGTCGATCATGCGGGGATTGATCTCGCCCTGCAGCGCCATCACCGCATAGAGCATGCTCTTGGACGGCCACAACACGCCCTCGTCGTCGAAGGTGGCCAGAGCCTCCTGAGCGAGATGCATCCCCTCGACGATCGAGGCGAGCGCCGGGAGTTCGCCCATCTGCACCATCACCGGCGGCGCGGCGTCGTTGCCGGTGGCCTCGTTCATTTTCTCGGTCATGCCGAGCAGAAACCGCAGCTTGGTAGCGAAGCGCGCCTGCGCCTGGTGATTGCCGTAAGTGTGCGACGGCGTCTTCCACCACTGGTCGCGGCACAATTCGATGTCGCGATGGATAAAAACGTGATCTCATGGCACGAACACGTCGTTGAGGACCACAAACTGTCGGTCTCGTCGAAACGGCTGGACAGCGGGTAGTCGAATGAATTGGTGGCCTGCTGCGCAAAGGCGCGGCGCGAAATACAGTTTGAGGCCAGGCGCGCTCATCTGCACCGCGACGCGACTCACAAAATGCAGTGCGATCAATTTCCCGCAAATGGACCAAACGAGCCACAATCGCTGACCGATGCAGCTTTCGGACCGTTACCGAAGTCGCCCGTAAGTTCATCACAGGATAATGTAGTCCCTCGAATGATTATTCGATCACAGCGCAAGCGGACATTGATCGAATTTATTCGACGTCATTCCAGAGATGACCCACCACCGTCACTCGCGGGGTGAGTGGCTCGACCGGGTGAAGCACGCGATCCCTCACGCCGGTCCCGCAAACTGCGGATAGAGCAGCGGCGCGGCTGATGACCGGATGACCAAGTCCCATCTGGCCATCGAACACTGCAAAGCCGTTTTGCGCAGATTGCGCAATAAGTGTTCAAATTTGCGTTATTTGAGCATAATTACCTCCCATTGCGCCATTTATGAAGTATTCTTGCGCAAAATGAACAAACATGCGCGATGCGCGGGAAGGAAACAGAATGCAGGTTCCAATTAAGCGGGCGATTGAGAAGGTGCCGGGCGGTATGATGGTGGTCCCGCTGTTGGCAGGGGCGCTGATTGCTACGTTCTTTCCCGATACCCCGAAGTATTTTGGCTCCTTCACCGGCGCGCTGTTCTCCGGCGCACTGACGATTCTCGCCGTGTTTTATGTTTGCATGGGCGCGAGCATCGATTTTCGTGCGACCCCCTATATCGTCAAGAAGGGCGGCACCCTTCTGGTCGTGAAAGTCGGCATCGCCGTCCTGCTCGGTCTGATCTTCGGTCACTTCCTCGGCGAAGCGCCGATCGCCAGCGGCATGTTCGCCGGCCTCTCGACTCTCGCGATCGTCGCGGCCATGAACGACACCAATGGCGGTCTCTACATGGCGCTGATGGGTCAGTACGGACGTCCGCGTGACGTCGGTGCCTACACCATCATGACGCTCGAAAGCGGCCCGTTCCTCACCATGATCACGCTCGGCGTTGCCGGCCTCTCGGCATTCCCGGTCCAGACCCTGATCGGCGCGATCCTGCCGCTGCTGGTCGGCATGATCGTCGGTAATCTCGATCGCGAGATGCGTGACTTCCTGAGCCGCGCTGTGCCGGTGATGATCCCGTTCTTCGCCTTTGCGCTCGGCGCCGGTCTAGATCTGTCGAAGGTCTGGCAGGCTGGACTGCTGGGTCTCGGCATGGGCGTTGCCGTTGTCGTGGTGACGGGGATTCCGCTGTTCCTCGCCGATCGTCTCACTGGCGGCAACGGCGTCGCCGGCGTCGCTGCGGCTTCGACCGCAGGCAATGCCGCGGCCGTGCCGGCAATCGTCGCTGCAGCCAATCCGGCCTATCTCGATGCAGCCGGGCCTGCGACCATCCTCATCGCGGCTTGCGTCGTGGTCACCGCGATCCTCACGCCGGTCCTCACCGCCTGGGTGGCCAGCATCGTTGGTCGCGACGTCGAGGAGCCAGCCGAAGAGGATGTGGCTGTTGCTGGCAATATGATGCCCGCGGCGCGTCTGGCCGGTGACTGACGATGGCCAGTGACTGGCTGATCCTCGCGGACGACCTCACCGGTGCCGCGGACTGCGCGATCGCCTTCGGGAGAAGGGGACGTGCGGCTGCGGTGATGTGGGATGAGGTTGCCGACGCGTCGGATCACCAACTGCCCGTACTGGCTTATGATGCAGCGAGCCGGGGCCTTTCGGCCGAGGCCGCTGCAGGCCGCCACGCCGATGTGCTGGCGCGCTTGTCCCAGCCGGAACGTATCCTGTTCAAGAAAATCGACTCGACGCTGCGGGGACAACCAGCAGCAGAGACCGCAGTTGCGCTCGCGCATCTCAAGTCACAGTCGGGCCCGGCCTTCGGCGTGTTCGCCCCGGCCTTTCCGGCTACCGGCCGGAGCACCATCGATGGACATATTCTCGTCAAAGGCCGCCCGCTTGAGGAGGCCGAGGTTTGGCAGCGCGATCACACGTATGCGAATGCCGATCTCGTTGACGTTCTCGCGTCCGCGGGCGTTCGCGGCGAGAAGGTCACGCTCGCGACCGTGCGCAGCGGTGAGCTGAAAGCCACGTTCGCCAAAATGGCGGCCGAGGGCGATGTGGTCGCGGTCTGCGATGCAGAGACAGAGTACGATCTGCATTTGATCGCGCAGGCCAGCCTGCATGCGTCGCCTTCGACCTTCTTCATCGGCAGCGCTGGTCTGGCGCACGCGCTAGCGGGCCTCGATGCGGACAATGATGTCGAACCGCTGCGCATTCCCACCAGCGCGTTAGGCACCCTGATCGTGGTGGGCTCGCTCGCCGGCGCGTCGCGCGCGGCGGCGCGCGAGTTGGCGGCTACCGGCACTGTGGCGCATTTCCCGGTTGCGCCTGAGACACTGCTAGGCGACAGCGCCGGCCACTCGACGCTCGCAGCGGATGTGATGGAGCGACTGTCCGCCGGTGACGACGCGCTGGTCGAGATCATGATGGATGATCACCCCGACATGTCGCTTGGCCCGCAGCTTGCGCAGAGCCTCGCCGACGTGCTGGCGCCGGTGGCGTCCGCGATCGGTGCCTTCGCGGCGACCGGCGGTGAAACCGCAGCAGCGCTGTTGTCGCGCTTCGGCGTCAACGGCATCCGTCTCGCCGACGAGATCGAGCCGGGCGTGTCGCTCGGCCTGACCCTCGGTCAATTGTCCGTTCCGATTGCTACCAAAGCGGGGGCGTTCGGCGACGAACTCAGCCTCATCCGCGTCAGCGAACGTCTTCGCGCCGTCCGAACCAAAGGAAGCTTCACATGACCCGTCCGACCATTGCGATCACCATGGGAGACCCGGCGGGCATCGGCCCCGAGGTCATCATGAAGGCGCTGGCCCAGCCGTATGCACACGAGATCTGTAGTCCGCTGGTGATCGGCGATGCCAACCGCCTTCGCAAGGCCGGCCAGATCGTCGGCGTGTCGCTCAAGGTTGACGCGTTGACCGACGCCGGGGACGCGAACTTCTCGTCGAAGGCGGTGCAGTGCGTGGACCTGAAGCTGGTGCCGGACGATCTGCCATTCGGCAAGATGTCGCCGATCGCAGGCGAGGCGGCATATCGCTATATCGAGAAGGCCGTGCAGGTGGTGCAGGCGGGGATCGCGCAGGGTATCTGCACCGCGCCGCTTTCCAAGGAAGCGCTGCACGCCGCCGGCCACAAATATCCTGGCCATACCGAGCTGCTGGCGCATCTGACGGGCACGCCAGAAGTGTCGATGATGCTGGTGTCACCGAAACTGCGCGTTATTCACGTCACCACGCATATTGGCCTGCTGGATGCGATCGAGAAGATCGAGCCTGGCCTCGTCGAGCGCGTCATCGTACGCGGCCATGAAGTGCTGGTGCGCGCCGGTATCACCAATCCGAAGATCGGCGTCTGCGCCATCAATCCGCATGCCGGCGAGAACGGGCTGTTCGGTCGCGGCGAGGAAGCCGCGAAGATCACGCCGGCCGTCGAGGCTTGTCAGGCCAAGGGCTGGGACGTGCGCGGCCCGCTGCCCGCCGACACGCTCTTCTTCCTGGCCGGCCGCGGCGACTACGACATGGTGGTTGCGATGTATCACGATCAGGGCCATGGACCCATCAAGGTGCTGGGGCTGGAATCCGGCGTGAATATCACTGTTGGACTGCCGATGATCCGAACCTCGGTCGATCACGGTACCGCCTTCGACATCGCGGGCAAGGGCATCGCCGACGAACGCAGCCTGGTTGAGGCGCTGCGGCAGGCGGCCGATCTTGCGCCGAAGCAGGCCGCCTGAGAGAAGGCGGGCTGAGCTAAGATATTCGCACGGCCGATGCGTCGTGCTATCCATCGGCCGTGCGGCGAGTCTGACATGGTCGAACTCGGCCAACGGCAATGGGCTTGCCAGAGGGGTGAGTTGAGATTCGATGTCGATGCGCAGCAAGGAGCGTCACGGTCGTCTGTTGGAAGCTCTGAACGTGGGAGAGATCGATGTCGATGATCTCGCACGGCGCTTCGACGTCTCCGCCTCCACCGTGCGGCGTGACCTGCAGTATCTCTCCAAAAATAATGCCGTGCATCGCACCTATGGCGGTGCCATTCTCACCGGCCCTGCGATCGAAACGACACTAGATCAGCGCTTTGCCGTACATGGCAAAGAGAAGCAGGCGATCGCGCGCGCGGCTATCGATCTGATCGAGGATGGCGACACGCTGCTTCTCGATGCCGGCTCGACCGTCGCGGCCTTCGGCCGTTTGCTGCAGCAGCGGCGGCTGCGTATCATCACCAACAATCTCGCGCTGCTGCCCTTCCTCGCCAAGGCTCCGGCCATTGAGCTGGTGGTGCTGGGCGGCGCGCTGCGCACCACCAGCATGAGCACCATGGGGCCACTCGCCCATGAGGCGCTGCGGCGCATGACCGCGAACCGCGCGATCATGAGCGCCGACGGCGTGGTGAGCGGTCGTGGCCTGTGCGAGGCGGATCTCGAGCAGGTCGCACTGAAGTCGCTGATGATGGAACAGTCGAAAGAAGTCATCGTTCTCGCCGACGCCAGCAAGCTCGGTCGCGCCGAACAGATCGCCTGGGCGCCTCTGCCGCCGCGCTGGACTCTGGTGACGGATGTCGGTGCATCTGAGGAGCAACGCAAGCATCTCGCCGATTCGGGAGCGCGTGTGATCGTTGCTAATGCTCGCTGAGCCCACATAACAATTGTATGATGTTCAAATGTCTAACGCGTGAGAGTACAAGCTTCGTTGATACACATAGCGCCCTGCGTCGGCATGTCGTTCGAGACGTTCCATTTCTTAGCGGTATTGAACCAGATCGCGCATTTATTCATGCGTGTCGATGTCCCTTCATTGAGGTGCGAGTTCTCCGCGAGGTGCGAGTTCTCCGCGGTTATGTTCGGATCGTCGAGTACGCCAAACTCTATGCAATTGTCTGGCCTCGTGCTGGGACAGTCATCCGCCGAAAACCTGAACGTGAACCTCGAATAATTCCATTTCGCCGCAGCATTCTTGATCACCTGGGCTGCCCTCGACGGCGCGCCTTTGCCGCAGAACACGAACCGTTGTGTTTCGGCACGGACCGGCACCCCGGTCGGAATCGACCTATGGTGCTGATCTTTAATCCTACATACGAATATTGGTGGGTCCTAGGGCGTGGACTTATTAACGCGCAGCCACAGCCGTATTGATGCGAGGTGGACGAAGGCCAGATAGTTGGCCGCGAGTTCGTCGTAGTTGCGACCCGCCGGCACTGTTTGATCTTATGGAAAAGCCGCTCGACCCAGATTGCGCGCACGATAGAGATGCGGACTGAAGCAGATCGACTTGTTACGACTACGTCTCGGCTGGATGTTGGCCCAAGCGCCCTCTCGGTAGCAAGTGCTCTGATCCAGTCGGCGTCATAACCGCGGTCTGCCAGCAGCATAGATCCTGACTTCAGGCGAGAGAGGAGTTTGCCTACGAGCCGATTGTCATGCGCCTCACCCGCCGTCAGCGCGAGCCGGACCGGCAGGCCATTGGTATCAACCAGCGCGGGAATCTTGCTGGTCAACCCGCGCATGCAGTGGCCTTGTCCGGAATCAAAATCCGGCCTTTCCGAGGGCCTGTCTTCGTCGTACGATGCGCCCTCCTGAAAGCTCGGGGTGAACATGAGGCGGCGCGAATTCCTCGGAACTTGGATGATCCAATTTCCTAGTCTAGGCGTCGACGATGTCCGATCCACGATTACTAACGCCGGAGATAAATTTCCGCCGAGGCATTAGCTATGCCGGCGGCCTGGTCGCAATTGGAGCGATCTATTTCGCCCTGGCAAAAGGCGGCCTTGCTCTCGCCTCTATTCATCCCAGCGCCACGCCAATTTGGCCACCGACGGGTGTCGCGCTGGCGGCGGTGCTGTTGTGGGGATATCGGACTTGGCCCGCAATTTTCACGGCGGCGGTGATCGCCAATGCGATGACCGCCGGGTCGGTTGCTACCGCAATTGCGATTGCAACCGGTAACACTCTTGAAGCGGTTGTTGGCGCTTATCTGATCAATCGATGGTCGAGCGGATGTAATACGTTTTCGACGCCAAATTCTGTCGCGAAGTTTGCTCTGATTTGCTTCGCGATCGCGACACCGATCAGCGCCAGCATTGGACTGGCCAGCCTAGCAACCGCAGGGTACATCGAACGGACAAATTTCGCGAACGCCTGGGTCACATGGTGGCTGGGTGATGTGACCGGCGCGCTGGTCATTGCCCCCGTTATCGTGCTTTGGGCATCAAGTCACTATCATGCTTTCAACCGCAATGAATTTTTAGAGACGGCCGGCGTCTTCGCGACAGCGGTGGCTGTTGGACTCATTGCTTTCAGCCCCTTGATCGAGCAAACGCCGAGCCGAGATCCACTGGGTTTTCTTGCGATCCTGCCAATGTTGTGGGCGGCGCTGCGCCGCGGTCCACGTGACACCGCAACGGTTGCGCTGGTGCTTGCCGGCATCACGATTTGGGGGACGCTCAGAGGCGGCGGCCCCTTCACGACCGCGGATCTCAACGTTTCATTCCTGCTGGTGTTGATGTTCTTGATCAGTATTGCCGTTCCAAGCTTGTTATTGAGCGCCGACGTCGAGGTGCGCAAGAAAGCGGAGGAAAGTCTACGCCGCGCGCAGATCGAACTCGAACGGAAGGTCGCAGAGCGTACGCAAGAGCTGGAGCTCGCCAACGCAGCAAAATCGCGCTTTCTTGCCATGGCAAGCCATGATTTGCGGCAGCCATTACATGCACTAGGCCTGTTCGTTGCACAGCTGCGCACGCCGCTCGAATCGGGAGAAAGGACAAAGATGATCGAGCGGGTCGATGCAACGCGCAAAGAAATGGATGAAATGTTCAATTCGCTTCTGGATATGTCCAGGCTCGATGCTGGGATCCTTACAGCCAAAATTACCGAATTCCGGATCGCGCGCCTGTTGCAAAAAATTGAGACGACGTTTGATCAGGCAACGCGAGAAAAAGGCTTGCGTCTACGCGTTAGGCGAAGTGACGCTTGGGTGCGGAGCGACGCCATGCTGCTCGAACGCATACTGCTCAATCTGGTATCCAATGCTGTGCGCTATACGTTGCGGGGCGGGATCATCGTCGGATGCCGTCGGCGCGGTGAGATGTTGCGTATCGAAGTATGGGATAGCGGTCCCGGCATTCCTGAGGATCACAAGCAGAATATCTTTGGCGAGTTTTTTCAACTTCCTGCCCCAAAACGGAACCGGTACGGCGGCCTTGGGCTCGGCTTGGCTATTGTCGACAGGCTTCGCCTACTTCTCAACCATCAAATCGACTTAGCTTCGACTGTGGGCCGAGGCTCGCGATTCGCGATCCTGGTTCCAATGGCCGATGAATGCGTCACGTCCACAGCGCCCGTCGACTCACCTCATCCCACAGCCTTTGCGGTCGAAGGCAAGGTAATTCTTGTTATTGCCGATGCTCCAATTGTGCAGGAGGGAACGGGCGGATTGCTTGGCAAATGGGGATACTCCGTCCTTACCGCCGGATCCGATGAAGCTGCACTTATCCAGCTTGCTGAGCGCCAACAGCGCCCCGATCTTATAATCTCGGATTATCATCTTGCGAGCGGAAAGACCGGGATCCGAGCAATTGAACAAATTAATGCGGCGTTTGGTCTATCAATTCCAGCTATTCTCTTCAGTGGCGATACGGCACCTGAACCGTTACGTGACGCTAAGGATAGAGGATACATTTTGCTGCACAAGCCTGTCGACCCAATGCGGCTCCGCGCTGTCATGCACGAGCTCTTTAGGGATCATGACGATAGGAGAGACGCCGGGGCGGCTTTATGATGCAGATTTCGGCGACAATTCCCAGCCCATTTTTCCTACTTTTACTACTGCCTCGGTGCGGCTCGTTACGCTGAGCGCCTTGAGAACGACCGTGATGTGGTTCTTCACTGTCGGCACTGCCATATTGAGGGTTTTGGCAATGACCTTGTTACTTCTTCCCTTCATCAGGAGCGTAAGCACTTCAATCTGCCGATCGGTCAACCCGAGACCCTTAAGAGAGTCGCGCGTCGCTAGCTTATTTGTAAGCTGCGGACACGTTGTTCCCTCCAGAATTTCCGAGGGAATGTAAATACCGCCGGAGAACACTAACTTAATAGCGTTGAGCATGACCTCACGTTCCGTAGTTTTCGGGATGAAACCCAGAGCGCCAAGTTTGAAAGCGCGCCTGACTGTGTCTTGATCATCGGAGGACGAGAGAATGATGATAGCAATGGCCGCATAGCGATCACGCAGTTCGCGGAGGACTGAGAAGCCATCCCGATCAGGCAAATTGATATCAAGCAAAATGAGGCTGATGTCGGGATGTTCCTCGACTATGCGCATTGCCTCACGGCTGTTTGAAGCTTCAAATATGATGGCCTCTCGCTTCAGTTGCTTCAGGACAGCGTGCAACGCCTCGCGAATCAATGCGTGATCGTCGACAATAAGAACTTTCATAAAACGCTCTCCGTCATACCATTGCACGGAGATTTAATTGAAAAAACATCATACACCCACGTTCGGGTCTTTGGCGATGAAGAAGCTGGCGGAAGACTGGCTCCCGAAACTGTCCATCCTTGGCCCAACCAGTGGTTGGCCGTCAGGCACTCAAGGTAGGAGCCGAACGCCGTTGTGTGCTATAGTTGTAATCACCTCACAGTAGGACATCGAATAAGCGAGCGCGGACCACGAGAGTTGTGGGACTCAGAGTCTCCTTCGCCTATGCACAATGGTGAAATGTCCATGATATGTCTGACCGCTGTCAAAATCGATGCCGAGGTCTGTACGGTACCTCGATCATAGGACCTAGGAACCTCCCTGTGTGGACCTCCGGCTGATTTACACGCTGTGCCGGTTGAACGATGATCGTCAACGGACAGCCTCACCGCCAGGAGGTTCCACCAAGCGCCGCCATATGATCGCTGCCGCAATAGCTTTCGTGGCCGGGTTCGGTGTGAAGCAGCTCTAGACGGCGGCGTTGTCACAATCCCGCATTGCGGCGGCAATTTTTTGTCAAGTTCGGACCCTCTTGATCGATCCCTTTTGAAGCGTGCTCGCACGCCGGACGTGGCAACCAGATGCATGATCGAACAGCCACCCCGAAGCCATTGGTAGGCGCACTGCCGGAGCTGAAAGGCCACGGCCGCGATCTGCGCATTGATGCTTGCCGCGGCATCGCGCTCTGGTGCATCTTTCTTGACCATGTCCCCAACAACATCGGAAGTTGGCTGACGCTGCGGAACTACGGCTTCAGCGATGTCGCGGAAGTGTTCATCTTCGTCTCGGGTGTGACCTGCACACTGGCCTACGGCAAGGCATTGCGCTGCGAGGGCTGGACCAGCGTGATCAACCGGACGCTGCGGCGAAGCTGGGACATTTATGTCGCATTTCTGCTGCTCACCCTCGCCTGCGCCATCCTGGTTCACCTCGCAGGCGGCGGCCGTCTTGCTGACGAGAGCAATACGCGCATCATGTTGGACCAGCCGGGCGCGACGCTCGCGCACGCGGCGATGCTGCAATACCGTCCGGTCAATACCGACGTGTTGCCGATCTTCGTGCTTCTTCATCTCTTGTTCGCGCCGTTACTGTGGCTGCTGCTGCGACTGCCGAACGTGACGCTTGGCGCCTCGCTGGCGCTTTATGCGCTGGTCCATGTGTTCGGCTGGACTATGCCGGCGTGGCCGAACGGCCACTGGGCCTTCAATCCGCTTGCTTGGCAGCTGCTGGTTGTACTTGGCGCGTGGTGGATGATCGAGGGCGAGAGAGTGCGGCCGTGGGTGACGTCACGCACGGCGCTTGTGCCTGCCGTTCTCTATCTGGTGTTCAGCCTCATCATCGCATTGAGCTGGAGGATCAAACCGCTGGAAGCGCTGGTCCCGCAGGCGCTGCTGAAGCTGCTTTACCCGATGGACAAATCGAATCTCGATCCATTGCGACTGCTGCATTTTTTGGCCCTTGCGATTTTGGCGGTATGGTTCGTGCCTCGCAATTGGCGAGGGCTGACGACGGCGGTGATGCGCGGCGCCATTCTCTGTGGCAAGAACTCGCTGCCAATCTACTGCCTCGGCGTTCTGCTTACGCTCGCCAGCCTCCTGGCGCTGCTCGACATCTCGGAGGGGCTGGCGATGCAGATCTCGCTCAGCGTTGGTGGCGTCCTGGTGATGATCGTGGCGGCAACGCTGCTGAACTTTATCAAGATCAAACCCAGGCAGCAGCCGACCGTCGCACTGCCTATGGGTGTGTGCGCCCAGCCGCAGGGAGGCTCGGGCACCGTCGGCTGGCGCCTCCTAGAGGTGTTTCGCCAAGGGCTGCGCGAGCTCCGATGGGTCGAGGGCCAGAACCTCGTCATCGATTACCGGTATGCGGAGGGGCAATCCGACCGGCTGCCCAGCCTCGCAGACGAGGTGCGGCTCAAGGCGGATGTCATCGCGACGTCGCCGAAGCCTGCAGCCATGGCGGCCAAGAGTGCAACGGCGACGATCCCATCGTCGGAATATAGCTTTTGACAATCCTGTTCAGCACGGGCTCATCGCGAGCCTTGCGCGCCCGGCCTCAACCCATCGAGCTCCACAAACCTGTCGATCGATCGCAATAAATGATTGGGCGGAATGTGCCGCCCCAGCGAAAACTCGTAGGCCAACGTGGCCTGCTCAACCAGCTGATGTCCCATCATCGATTCAACCCTCTCGGAACGACTGAATCAGCGATGCTCACCCAACGCAACCGCGGACTTTTTCAACATGGGGTAATTCCGGGATCGAGCCAGACAAAGGCAAGAGAATCAGCTCTCCAGGAACGTATGAGGCCCGCCTCATGTGGCCTCGCAACGATGGAGGGCGGCAATGGAATACTATGTCGGACTGGATGTGTCGTTGAAGCAGACATCAATCTGCGTGGTGAATCAGACGGGGGCGGTCGTGCGAGAGGGCGTTGTCGATTCAGATCCAGAAGTGATCTCAGTTTATCTGAGGTCAAAGGCACCGAACGTGGTACGCATCGGCCTCGAGACCGGGCCGACGTCCACGTGGCTATGGACTGAGCTTAAGCAGCTTGGTCTACCGGTGATTTGCATCGACGCGCGTCATGCCAAGGCGGTGCTCAAGATGCAGATCAACAAAAGCGACCGCAACGATGCTATCGGGATCGCCCGGATCATGCAGACGGGTTGGTTCAAGGAGGTGCACGTCAAGGATATTGACAGCCAGTCGGTCAGGGCACTCCTGGCCAGCCGGGCGCTGCTGGTCAAGATCAAACGCGATCTCGAGAACCATGTTCGCGGCCTTCTCAAGAACCTCGGGCTAGTGATCGGCCGTGCCAAGTTCAATGTCTTTGCCGTGCGAGTCGAGGAGTTGATCGAGGGCCGTCCCGAGTTGGTGA